>CALXIQ010000026.1 GCA_944388405.1 uncultured Ruminococcus sp.
GGTATGAGTATGTTCTTCCAATCCGCAGGTAATACTGCAACTTTCATCATGCTGATGTTCTTCATATCCGCAGGTAAGTTCATAGCAGTCAGCATTATGCACATGAGCGCCCTGACAAATAAGCGTATCTTCGTTCCATGTTACCGTAGAGCCTACATCTCCGAAGGCTTCATGAGAGCTTATGTAAGAATAATCGTCATCATTGGCATTCTGACCCCAAATAACAATGGTATAGTCAGAAATCCCGCTTTCCAGTTCCCACTGGGCAACATAGGTTACGTCTTCTGTGATTGTGTAGTCTACCTCAGGACTCCAGCCTTTGAAAATGTAGCCTATGCGTGTCGGCACCTTAACGTAGCTTTCTTCAATAACTGTACCATATTCAGCATAGATAGGGTCGGATGCACCTATACCGCCGTTTGCGTCAAATACAACGGTATATGATATGCGGTCGTAGTAGATGTTCACTTCGGTTGTGTCGTCAGGCGCAATTATGCTCTGCTCAACATGGCTTGTAAAGCCCTCTTTGTTATCTGCCACTGCTTCGGTATAGGCGTCAATATCTCCCGTAAGTTCAACAGACTTTTCCAACTCATACTCATCGCTGTCAAGTATCTGCACCCAATGATTTACGGTATAATCAGCCTGACCTGCCGCATAATACAACACTACGCTTACATCTTCCGTAACCGTAGAAAGATTGATACTTAGCAGATTTTCTTCGCTGTCCAATGCGACGCCCTCAGGCAAGGCATTTATGCTTTCCGCAGTAATGCTGTAATTGAGTATCTCCGGCAGAGCTATTGTTACCTGAAACGTCTGATTTGTGGGCACTGTAGCGGAATACGGCTGTGCCACCATGGCGTTGTTGCTTTCATAAACATAGTTTACTGTGATTCTGGCGGTATCTCCCGTTTGTGCCGCCACAAGTCCCTCAGGTATAAACAGCGTGGTCAGCATCATAATACAGAGCACAAGAGATAATACTTTTTTCTTCACTTTTACTTACCTCCTTACGCTTCCGACCAGCCGACTGCTTCCGATACACTGTTTCCGTTGTTGTCTGACTGAACGGCGTCCACATTGACCGTAATTTCCGCTTTGCTGTTCTGATAAATGTCACTCATCTCATTTGAAAATGTTACTACGGTAAACAGCGGCTTTGTAGTTTCCCCTGCTTCAAGAGGCAGGTTGTAATAATAGTATCCATCCTTTTCCGTCCAGCTTTCGGTATCAATGTTGAAGCTGATAAGGCTCAGGTCGATTTCTCCCTCGTACACCTCCGCAAGGGTCAGGGCTTTTTCCAGCTGTATGCGCACGTAAGCCGTCTTATCGCCGACGTTCCTGACCTCGACAATCTTTGAAACCTCAGTACCCGGCATTACGCCGATAACGTCCTCAAAGGGAACAGGCTCGCCGCCGCCCTCGGGGATGGTAGTTTCAAGCAGTTCAATTTTGATGTTTCCCGCTGTAATAACATTAATAGCGGTGTCCTCCGCCGTAAAGTATGATACTGTCCCGTAAGCCGCAATGGACAAGCAAATTGCCGCTGCCGCTGCGGCCAGCAGTTTTCTTTTCATGGCAGTTTCTCCTCCTTATTTATGATTTTATCTGTTTTGATTATTCCCGATTATTTGCCTCCCGCCTTTCATGGCAGGGTGTATGTGAAAATTCCCGCACCGTGCCGAAATCCTCACATACGCCCTGCTCTCAACAGAGAACAGGGGACAGTATGTAGCTGTTAGCTATTATAAAAACAATGAATTGTATGGAAATCATCTCAAAAATTATTCACCATATGGAATCTGAGTCTGGTTTTCAAACCAATCTGCAATCTCTGCAACGTCCATGGTTTCAACACGTGACCACTGAGCCGCAGCGCCCTGTGCCTGAATAGCCTCTGCGGTTACAACGATGTCATAGCCTGTTGTTGCATCGCCGTTTGTGGTATCGGTGCTGAGAACGATCTGATCGAACAGAGCGTCGGTTGTTGCTCCAGCCTCGAGAACCTTGGTGTAATAGAAATATCCGTCAGTTTCGTTATAAGCCCAGTCATCGCCCAGTTTTTCATCAACATAATCTGTACGATATGACAGGTCAACATCCTTAGGCCATTCTACGCTTACACGTACAAATGCAGGGTTAGCGCCGTTGTTTGTAACAGTGGGGTCTTTTGCAACTGCTTCGCCGGGGTACATCTCTTCAGCTTCTTCTTTGCCCTCTGCATCCCAGTTAGGCTCGGTCAGTACAATGTCAACATTACCGATGGTAATAGTGTTGGTCTTTTCGTCTTCATCTGTGAAATAAGCCAGAGATGAACCGATAACCGCCACTGCAGCCAGAGATGCGATCATTGAAATCGACAAAATTTTCTTCTTTGTGTTCATGACTTAATACATCCTTTCAAATTAAATTTGATTAATCATTTAATCGGCTGTAATTACGCCACCGATTATCAGGGGTTAACTTGTGCCCATGCTTCAGCCGGATCAAATGCTGTGCCATTGGTCTCATACTGCTGTATTGCATAAGCAGTAAAGGTCAGTGTAGGATAATCATCATCTGTCAATGCGTCCAGCTGTGCCTTGGTGACATCACCGCTTACCGTTACCTGATTGTCTTTCAAAACAGCAAAATTCTGAGCAGCTTCATCGCTTTGCACTATGCGGTAATATACGCCGTCCACACCGGTCAACGCAGTCCAGACATCTGCCATTTCATAGGTCATAAAATCATCAAAATTTGTTGATTCCTCAACCTTGACAAACAGATAGCAATCCTCGCTTCCTGCCTCTACAGTTACAGTCGGGTCTTTTGCAATGGTGTAACCGGGCACCATTTTATAATCTTTCGTGGTTTCATCTAAAGTGATGTCCACATTACCCACTGTAAAAGTATTTACAACAGGGTCTGTCTCGTCTGTCAACCATGCCAGCGTTCCGGCAATTGCACCTCCAAGTACAAGCGCCGCCGACACAACAGAAACAACAACCTTTTTCTTCATTGCTTTTTTCCTCCTTTCACTGAGATTTTATAAAATATCGTCCGAAAAACTCAAACGGTATTTACTTAAATAAAGCATAACCTTACGCCGTCGGCTTCTGCTTCTCGGGGTACGTCTGCTCCGGCTCGTCTTTTTTCCATGCGTTGAGCAATTCAGGCAGGAAAATCAGCAACAGCAGTACGGCGCCTGCTGAGATTGCCACATATGTACCGGGCGGATTCTGAATATAGTTTGCAAGGTACCCAAGATAGGGTATTGAAAACACAGGCACGCCAATCAGGTTTTCAAAATGCACCGGCGAACCGTCAGGACTTGCATTGGCGTCACCTTTGGTGTAGAAATGCTGATTTTCCTCGTCGATTTCAATGACCCTGTGGGTCGCCACTACCAGCTCTTCGTTAAGCACAAAGGTTATAGCCTGTCCCACTTCAACTTCCTCAGGCTCCACCTCTTTTACATAAATCAACGAACCGGTATGATATGTGGGCTCCATACTTCCCGACATCACGGTATAAGGCTGCAACCCAACAAGGCGTACGCCAACCAAAAGAATGGCAAGAACTACTGCAATCACCACAAGAGTAGTGGTAATAATATTCAAAAGCTTTTTGCCCCGTTTGAATACGCTCATGTTTAAATCCTTTCCGTAAGATACCACACGAAAAATTTGCACAAGAAATAATCCGAATGACGACATAAGGCTGATTATGTCATCAAGAAATCTACTAAAAGAGAATAAAAATCCTTAATATCTTAAAAACGGAGATAAAACAGCTGCGACAAATAAAAAAAGGCATAAAAAAATACAGTCGGCGAATGTTCACAAATTATACCGGCTTACTTTTTCATGCTCTTTAGAATTTTTTTCGTGTTATGTATTGACAAATCAACTTTATTGTGCTACAATAAAACACAAGAAAACAGTAAATGTGTTACAATTGATGACATAATCAGCCTTATGTCATCAATATTTTTTCTACCTTTTCCAGCCTGATGATATGCTCGTTTCCGCTTTCAATTGTGTAAATTCTGGTAGTATTGACGCTGCTGTGACCAAGCAGATCCGCAAGTCGTACGATATCCTTTTCCAGCTGATAAAATGTCCGTGCAAAGAGATGTCTTAAATTGTGGGGAAAAACCTTAGCGGGTGAAACCGCCGCTTTTTTGCAGAGCGCTTTCATATCACGCCAGATGTTTTTTCTGTTCAGCGGCTTTCCGCTTTTTGTAACAAATACTGCTCCGGCTTTTATGCCGGATTTTTTTATATACTGCTTCAGCAAATTCTGAAGGAATGCAGGAATAAATATAACCCGTGTTTTGTTTTTGCAGTTTACTACCGCTTTTCCTCTCTGTACCGCTTCCACTGTGATATATTCCAGCTCCGAAACACGAATCCCAGTACCGCAGATTGTTCTTATAACAAACTCAAGACGGGTGCCTGCCGCAGCTTTCACCAGCCGTTGATATTCTTCTTTTGTCAGCTCCTTATCCTCCCGGCAGAAAATCTGACGTTGAATTTTCAGAAGTTTAACGCAGCAGTCCTGACGCCCGATAAACTTCAGAAAGCAGTTTATCGCCACCAGCATGGAATTAAC
The DNA here is from genome assembly GCA_944388405.1 of uncultured Ruminococcus sp. Taxonomy (GTDB): domain Bacteria; phylum Bacillota; class Clostridia; order Oscillospirales; family Ruminococcaceae; genus FB2012. The sequence goes on from CALXIQ010000026.1 coordinate 4,600, forward strand.
GCTGGCGGGGGCATAACTTTCCGTCAAGTACTCTTTATAGGCAAGGGTTTTATCCTTGTTAAGCGGCTTGTCCCGAAGAAACTCACAGAAAGATTTAATGTCACGTAGATATTTTTCAATAGTTGCGCTGCTTTTTTCCTCGTCAATAAGATACTCTTTAAAACGGCTTACTGCCATCGCATAATCGGTCTGTTTTTCCATATTGTTTTTCCTCCGCAAATTTTATAAAGTTATCATTCCCCGATTCCATTATACTATAATATTACCGGTACAAAAAGCCTGCCAATTCCATTTATGCAACTGATACAACAAAAAAACCGACTCCGCCAATTCTGCGAAGTCGGTTTTATGCTTTATTTTATTTTTGCCGCAAATGCTTACTCAGGCATTTGCGTTCGTGAAATCTTACTGATTTTCGCCCGTATCTCCGGAAACATCGGTTTCAGCCTCCTGCGACTGAACCTCTGCTGAGTCAGGTGCAAAATCAGCTTCTGTAAGCTCGCCCTTCATCAGCTTTTCAAAATCATCGCCGTCTATCTTTTCATGTATAATGAGATATTTCGCAATAAGATGCAGCTTATCCATATGGGTTTTAAGAAGGTTTTCAGCCTTTTCAAAGGCGTCTTCCACAATGCTTCTTATCTCGTTGTCAATCTCAGCGGCTACATTCTCGGAATAGCTGGGAGTGCTGCTGTAATCTCTTCCAAGGAACACCTCGTGCTCGCCTCTGCCGTAAACCACAGGTCCCAGATTATCGCTGAAGCCGTAACGTGTAACCATATTTCTGGCGGTTTCGGTGGCTCTTTCAAGGTCGTTTGACGCTCCCGTTGAGATATCCTCCAGCACCAGCTTTTCGGCAACACGTCCGCCCAGCAGAACAATTATATTATCAGCCATCTCGTTTTTGCTTACAAACGACTTATCCTTTTCCGGCAGGCTCATGGTATATCCGCCTGCCTGACCTCTCGGAATTATAGATACCTGATGTACCTTATCCTGAGTCTTGCAGTAGTAGGTACATACCGCATGACCGCCCTCATGATACGCCGTAAGCCTTCTTTCGGCTTCTGTAACAACCTTTGATTTCTTTTCGGGTCCTGCAATAACCTTGATGGATGCTTCCTCAAGGTCCTCTTTGGTAATGGCCTTTCGGTTTTTCCTTGCCGCCAGCAGAGAAGCTTCGTTTACAAGGTTTTCAAGGTCTGCACCGGTAAAGCCTACCGTAGACTTGGCGATAGTTGAAAGGTCAACATCGGGGGCAAGGGGCTTATTTCGGGTGTGAACCTTCAGAATCTCCTCACGTCCCTTTACGTCGGGATAGCCCACAAGAATCTGTCTGTCGAAACGTCCCGGACGAAGCAACGCCGGGTCAAGAATATCGCGACGGTTGGTGGCTGCCATTACGATTACCGAATCGTTGTCCTCAAAGCCGTCCATCTCAACCAGCAGCTGGTTAAGGGTCTGCTCACGCTCGTCGTGACCGCCGCCCAGACCTGCGCCTCTCTGACGTCCTACGGCGTCAATTTCGTCGATAAAGATAATAGACGGTGCATTTTTCTTTGCCTGGTCAAACAAATCTCTTACTCTCGAAGCACCCACGCCCACGAACATTTCCACAAAGTCTGAACCCGAGATAGAAAAGAACGGAACGTTAGCTTCTCCCGCAACGGCTCTCGCCAGTAGCGTCTTACCTGTACCCGGAGGTCCCAAAAGCAGCACACCTTTGGGTATTCTGGCGCCGATTGCGTTATATTTTTTGTTGTCCTTGAGGAAGTCAACAATTTCTCTCAGCTCTTCCTTTTCCTCATCTGCGCCCGCAACGTCTGCAAAGGTAGCCTTTTTACTGCTGGGAGCCTGCTTGGCGTTGGTTTTTCCGAAGGAGCTCATTTTTCCTCCGCCTGCGCTCTTCATCATAAACACAAAGAAGAATATCATAACGCCCAGCATAAGCAGCGTGGGAATAAGATTAAGCCAGAAGCTGTTATCCGATATAGGAATAAGATTGTATACAAGAGGCTCGTCGGGATACTGTTCGTTATAAAGCTTACGGTAGTTCTGAGCCTCTGCGCCGCCCAGTATTTCCTCGGCAAAAAGGGATACGTTGGGCACGGTGTAGTTATAAATCTCCTCGGAATCTCTCAGCCTGTAAATAAGCTGTCCCGAGCCCAGATCAAGCTCAAATTCCGCAACCTGAAGATTATCGAAGCTTTCCATTACCTCCGAATACTGTACGTCAGACTGATTGGTGCTCATGGATGTAAGCATATAAACAAGTCCTGAAATAACTGCGATTGCTATCAGCAGATAGATTATCAACGACTTTCCGCTACTGTTATTCTTCAATTAAACACAACCTTCCGTTTGTTATATTCATATAAATAACCGTCAGAATATATGCGGCAGATCTGCCGTATGAAGCTTATCTCACTCAATACAGCCAAGATATGGCAACTGACGATATTTTTCATTATAATCAAGCCCATAGCCCACCACAAATCTGTCGGGAATGTCAAAACAGCAGAAATCGGGAGAAATATCTGCGATTCTACGAGAGGGCTTGTTAAGAAACGCCGCTATTTTCAAATCGGCAGGAGCTTTGGTGAGAATCTTATTTCTTAGCTCTGCCAGTGTTTTCCCGGTATCGATTATATCCTCCACAATAAGCACGTTTTTTCCGCCGAAATCTATCCTCTCACAGCCCGAGGAAAAACTCACTTCTCCCCCTGACTGTGTACCTATGTAGCTTTTGGCTCTTATGAATTTAAACTCCATATTCTCTGTGCTCATCGCTCTTATCAAATCGGCAGCAAATACAAAGCATCCGTTAAGGACGCCTAAAACCAGAACGCTTTTGTCCTGATAGTAATCGGAAATTTCACTACCCAATTCGGAGACTCTTTTTGCTATCTCCTCCGCCGAGAACAATACCTTTATATTATCCATTAATCCGTTCTCACTCCGTTACGCTTTTGCGAACATAAAATATAATATACTATATTTGTGACAGTTTTATGATATTTTGCAGATCAATACACGTTTTGTCGAATCGGTTACCCTGACCCTTTCGGCTGTGCCGATACCCTCGATAAAAAACAATCCTTCGGCATCGGAAAGCATTGCCGTTTCGCCTCGTTTTTCCGCAAGAATCCTTTCGTTAAACAGCTTTTTGACCGACGAGGTGAAATCTCTGCCCTCAAGCCTTATTCTGTCGCCGCTTCTTCTGTTTCTAAGAAAAATTTCACCTTTTATTTTATCATAATCGGCTATGCAATTTGCAAACTTTTTATTAACATTACATTCCAAGCCGTCTGTATCTATAATTTGTACAACTATTTTCTTATCGAAAAAACAATACTCTTCACCCGGAACAACAGCAAAGCTCACTTCGCCTGTTTCAAGACGGTCTGAGCTTACAATTCTTATTAAATCCCTGCTGCACAGCACGGTAAGTCCGCCGCCTATATCCGCTCTGCCTCCATTTTGGGCAATCCTTTTCAGCTCCTCTACTCTGTCATGAGAGCAGGAGGCGCCGTTTTGTGATAGAAACCTCATAATCACACGGCTTTTTATAGCTTCGTGTGCATTGTTAAGTGTTATGCGGTTGAGAGCGTTTTTACCTGCGGCTGCGGCATTATAAACCTCTAATGCCCTGGCGTCAATATACTCCATATCCTGTCTGAGGGAGCGGGACATGGCAAGATAAGCGTTTTCGACAGATGGATTTATCTCCCGCATAATCGGAACAATATTATGTCTGATCTTGTTACGGCTGTAGTCGTCAGTTAGATTTGAGGAATCGGTAACATAGTCCTGACTTCTCTGCTCAAGGAAGCGTTCCACCTCTTCTCTTGTACAGCAGATAAGAGGTCTTATAATATTACCTCTTACCGGAGGTATTCCGCATAATCCTTTTATGCCCGTACCTCTTGCCATATTGAACAGCGCCGTTTCCAGGCTGTCGGAAAGGGTATGGGCGGTGGCGATTTTATCAGCTCCGCTGCGGGTGAACAGCTCATATCTCAGCTTCCTTGCGCCCTCTTCAACAGAAAAGCCGTTTTCTTTGCAGTATGTTTCCACATCGGCACTATATACGTCAAGTCTTATTTCAAGCTCCTCGCACAGCCTGCGGCAGAACATTTCGTCCCTTACGCTTTCCTCGCCTCTCAGCTGATGATTAACGTGGCAAGCCCTCACATTAAACCCCAGCTCCCGTAAACACAAAAGGAGGGTAACGCTGTCTGCACCCCCCGAAAGACAGCACAGCACAGTATCGCCCTCTGATATCATATTAAATTCAGCAATCGTTTTTCTTACCTTATCAAGCATCGTTCCCTATCTCTTACTCTTTTCTGAAATCAATACCTCTGAACAATGTATACTCGCCTATCCACGCAAGCTTAACGGTGTCGGTAGTTCCATGGCGGTTCTTTGCCACAATACATTCCGCAACGCTCTGGTCGGCGTTTTCCTTGTCGTAATATGCGTCTCTGTAAAGAAACAGAATAATGTCCGCATCCTGCTCTATTGAGCCGGACTCACGCAAATCGGAAAGCATAGGACGTTTATCGTCACGCTTTTCAGAGCTTCTTGAAAGCTGTGAAAGGGCAATAACAGGCACGTTAAGCTCCTTCGCCATAAGCTTCAGCTGTCTTGTTATTTCCGAAACCTCGTTTACACGGCTGGTGTGCTTGTTGGGAGACGACATAAGCTGAAGATAGTCGATAATAACAAGCCCCAGATTTCTCATACGTCTAAGCTTTGCTTTCATCTGCGGAACATTTATTCCCGCTCCGTCGTCCATATATATAGGAAGCTTAGCCAGCGTTTCCGTACCGTTTGCAAGCTTTATCCAATCATCCGGCTCAATCTTTCCCGAGCGCAGACAGGTGTTGTTAACAAGGGATTCGGAGGCAAGCATACGTGTAACCATCTGCTCCTTGCCCATTTCAAGAGAAAAAATAACTACCTCTTTCATGGTGCGCTTGCAGGTATTGACCGCAACATTCAGCGCAAATGCCGATTTTCCCATTCCTGGACGGGCGGCAAGTACTATCAGGTCTGATTTGTTCAAGCCGGTGGTTATAGCGTCCAGCTGGGCAAACCCCGTTTTCGCTCCCAAATGCTTTTCGGCGTCGGGACCGCTTATCTCCTGAAGATGCGAATAAGCGTCGATAATAACGCTGTCTATCCTGGTAAGTCCCTGAACCTCGTTGCCCTGTCTTATATCGAAAATCTTCTGCTCAGCGCTGTCAAGCATCGTCTGAGCGTCAACAGAACCTTCGTTGGCGGTTTCGATAATTTCATTTGCTATGTTGACAAGGGAGCGTATGCGGTACTTTTCCTCGATTATCTTACAGTAGCTTTCAATGTTTGCGGTAGACGGAACACCCTCCATCATGCCTGTAAGATATGCCTTTGCCATTGCGGAGGTTTCAAAAACGCCCATTGTTACCGACTCGTTTATAACGGTTATTATATCCTCCGTCTGTGAGGCGGTAAACATTCGCATCAAAATTGAAAAAATCTGCTGATGCTGAGGTCTGTAAAAATAATCGGGTCTTAAAATCTCAATAACCTTAGGCAGAACCGATGGGTCAAGCAGAACTCCGCCCAGCACAGCCTGCTCCGCCTCAAGGGAATAAGGCAGCTCACGCCCCAGAATATCGCCGGTTTTAAGCTGCGATATGTTATCAAGCGCCATCTTATTCTTCAACCACCTTAATTTTCAGAGAATAAGAAACTCCCTGACTCATTTTAACCGTAGCGGTAAAATCACCAAAGCTTTTTATCTCGCTTTCAAGCACGATTTTCTTTTTATCGACGTTCTGCGAATACTGCGCCTTAACCGCATCTGCAACAACAGCTCCCGTAACGGCTCCGAACAGCTTTCCGCCCTGACCTGCCTTGGCTTTGATAACAACCTCTTTGCCGTCAAGTGCGGCGGCAGTCTTTTCATTTTCAGCCTTTTCCACATCAAGCTTGTGCTGAGCGGCAGCCTTCTTTCCCGCAAGGTCGTTTATGTTCTTTGCGGTAGCTTCTATGGCAAAGCCCTTGGCAAGCAGATAGTTTCTTGCATATCCGTCGGCGACATTCAGCGTGTCTCCCGCCTTGCCGGAGCCCTTAACATCTTTAATAAGTATAACCTTCATAATAACACGTCCTTTTCTATGTATTGTTTCTTATGTATTCATCAATCGCTTCAATCAGCTGTTTTTTAGCATTTTCCAGCGTTGTGGTCAACTGTGTGGCAGCCATTGTAAGATGACCGCCGCCTCCCAGGCTTTCCATAACAATCTGAACGTTGAACGCCCCCATGCTTCTGGCGGAGATGTTTACAATTCCCCTGTCCTCATAAAGCACAAAGGATGCGTTTACTCCCACGATTCCCAACATTTCGTCGGCAGCCTGAGACGCTGCTATTCTTATATTGTCAAACGCTTCATCGGTAGACGCTATAGCGCATTTTCTGTATATCTCAGCAGAATTTATAAGCTGTGATTTCTGACGGTAGGTTTCTATGCTGTTTGCAAACAGCTTCTTTACCGCTACCGTATCAGCTCCCATTTTTCTGAGGAACGCCGCCGCCTCAAAGGTTCTTACTCCCGTTTTCATTACAAAGTTCTTGGTGTCGAGCATTATTCCGGCAAGCAACGCTTCGGCAACATGGGAGGATATTTTTATATCTCCTCCAAAATACTCGATAAGCTCCGCTACCATTTCCGCAGCCGAGGAAGCCATCGGCTCGTGATAGAACATCACGCACCTTTCAATCGACTTGACCATCAGCCTATGGTGGTCGATAACTACAATCTGCTCCGCCCTTGAAAGCAGCTCATGTGATTCGACTAAGTCGGGATTGTGAGTATCCACCACAATTAGCAGCGTGTTTTCATCAAGCTTTTCGATTCCTTCTTCGGGGGAAATATAGTAGTTTGCTATATCATGCTCCCTGATATAATTTATAAGGCTCAGCGCAAGATTGCGGCTTTCGTTTACAACAACGTAAGCTTCCCTGCCCATTTTACGCACAGCTGCGCACATACCCGTAGCCGAGCCTATGCTGTCAAGGTCGCCGAACCTGTGACCCATAATAAGCGTTTTATCGTGGGACAAAATAAGCTCTTTAAGCGCCTTTGCCACCATTCTTGTTTTAACCTTGGTATGCTTTTCCATTCCATTGGATACTCCGCCGAAAAATTCATAGCCGCTGTCGGTTTTCACCGCCGCCTGATCTCCGCCTCTGCCCAGACACATTTCCAGCGCCTGCTTGGCATAGACCTCGCTTTCCGCCAGATTGGAAGCGTTGCGACCCACACCTATGGAAAGGGTTATGTTCTGTCTTTCTCCCACGGTTATGGTTCTTGCCTGCTCAAGGATTCTGAATCGGTTTTCGATTATCGGAGCAAGATGCCGCTCCTCCATTATCACATAGAATTTATCGCTGTTTATCTTTTTTGAAAATGCGGTGGTGCCGTCCACGAAATTTTCAATAAGCTTTTCCATCTGAACCAGCACATGAGCCTTTTCGCTCTCTCTGATATTTGACATAATGTCGTCAAAGTTGTCTATAAAAATGATTATTACCGATTTCTGCGACTGCCTGTGCTCGTATTCAAGCTCTACGTAATCGGTCTTATCGTCGAAATATATAAGCGAAAGAGTTCCTTTGGCGTCGCTATGTATTCCCTTTGCAATGTAAAACCGCTTGTTAAGACATATAAGGTCGCCCTCCGGCTCAAAAATCTTATACATATCTATATTGACAATCTCGGTTATGTCAATGCCGTAAGCTTCCTCGGCGGTATATACCTGCCTGCCGAAAAGCTTGTTGTACCATACAATGGTATTGTTCTCATCCACTATAATTGCCGGAGCAGGGAAATTAACCAGCGAATCCTTTTCGGTTTTCGTTATCATTGAAGCCAGCCTTGTAACATACCTTTTATTGCCGTTTCTGAACAGCACGTATTCAAGCGCCAGCAGTGCTGTTGCGGCTATCGAAACCCACAGCAAAACCAGACCCATATCCCTGCTCGACGGCGTATCATAAACGGAATATGAAGCTATCAAAGCCGACAGGATTACAACTGCGGTAGTTATCCTTATCAGAATCTGAAAACCGTTATTTCCCTTCATTTTTAATGACCTTTCCTCTCTGTTCTTAACAGCGTATAAATCCGGCTATATCTCCATTATAATAGGCAGAATCATAGGGCTTCTCTTTGTCTTTAAATAAATGTAATCGGAAAGACTGTCTCTCATTTTACCCTTGATTGCATTCCATTCCTTCATGTCATGGTCAAGACAGTCCTGAAGCGTTTCTCCAAGCAGCCGTTTGGCTTCGTCCATAAGCTCCTCGCTTTCCCTTACATAAACAAAGCCTCTTGAAACCACGTCGGGACCTGCAAGTATCTCGCCGGACATTCTGTCTATAGTGGCAACGGCAATTATAATACCGTCCTGCGCCAGATGCTTTCTGTCCCTCAGCACTATTGCGCCAACGTCGCCGACTCCCAGACCGTCAACCAGCACCTTACCAGCTGTAACCTGTCCCGTGACCTTCATATCAACGCCGTCCGTTTCAATAACGTTGCCTATTTCGCCGATGATGATATTGCTTTCGGGTATTCCCACCGACATAGCGGTTGCCTTGTGCCTTACAAGATGCTTATACTCGCCATGGACAGGGATAAAAAACTTGGGCTTTGTTATTGAAAGAATCAGCTTCTGCTCCTCCTGACAGGCGTGACCCGAAACATGAACGTCGTACATCGCCTCGTAAACCACCTCGGAACCCAGCTTCATCAGCTCGTTTACCACTCTTGTTACATACTTTTCGTTTCCGGGAATAGGATTTGCAGAGATAATAATAAAATCCTGGGGTGTTATTGACACCTGACGGTGTTCGCCCATAGCCATTCTGGTAAGCGCCGACATAGGCTCGCCCTGACTTCCCGTAGTGACAATGCACATCTTCTCGGCAGGGTACCTTGATATCATTTCGATATCTACCAGCACACCCTCGGGAACTTTAAGATAGCCAAGCTCAATACCCTTGCCCATTACGTTTACCATGCTTCTGCCTGAAACGGCAACCTTTCTTCCTGTAGCCGCGGCACGGTTTATAATCTGCTGAACCCTGTGGATATTGGAAGCGAAGGTAGCGATTATTATCCGCTTGCCGTCCGCACGTGAAAACAGCTTTTCAAAACTTTCCCCCACCTTGCGCTCGCTCATTGTAAAGCCGGGACGCTCGGAATTGGTGGAGTCGGACATAAGCGCCAGAACTCCCTTGTTTCCCAGCTCCGCCAGTCTGGCAAGGTCGATTATTCCGCCCTCGATAGGGGTGTAATCCACCTTGAAGTCGCCGGTGTGCACAATCACTCCCGCAGGGGTATGGATTGCCATTCCCACAGCGTCGGGGATAGAATGGTTTACTCTTATAAACTCAACCGCCATGCATCCAAGCTTTACAGTCTGCCTTGGGGTAACGGTGTTAAGCTGCACCGAACCAAGCAGCCCATGCTCTTTAAGCTTTCCCTCCAGCAGACCGAGGGTAAGTCTTGTTCCGTAAACGGGGACGTTGAACTTTTTCAGAAAATAAGGCAGTCCGCCGATATGGTCCTCGTGACCGTGGGTGATTACAACACCCCTGAGCTTGTCGATATTTTTCTCAATATAGGTAAAATCGGGGATAACTATATCCACGCCCAGCATCTCACTGTCAGGAAAAGCCAGTCCACAGTCGATTACAAACATATCGTTTGCGCACTCGATGCAGGTGAAATTCTTTCCTATCTCGTTAAGTCCGCCGAGAGGTATAATCTTTAAGGGGGTTTTTCTCTGAGGATCTCTGGGAGCACGCTTCTGAACCTGCCTTGCTTTCATTGTTCCCGAGGCTGGTTTAGATGTTTCGCTTTTTCTGTTTGGGTTGAGATTAGGCAGATTTCCCCCGGTTTTCTTAGCTTTCAACTCCGCCGATGCCTGCTCCAGGGAAACAGTTCCGCCGCCCTCCCTGGTTTTCGCTCCGCCTGTTCTTCTTACAAATTTTCTTGTAGTACTCTTTGCACCGTTTCCGTTCTGAATATTCATTGACACAATTCTCAAGACCTGCCGCATGTCTGAATTAAGGCAACACAAACAAACGGCAGGCCGTGATAATACTCCTTCCTTCTCGAGCCTTCAGCTCGGTTATATTCGATTTTTCCGTTACATTACGGTCGGAATGACCAAGCGGCATAAAAGACTGCCGTTTATTTTCAATGACGTAGTAGTGCGACCAATCATTCCAACACAGGTAATCGCAGAAACTGCGATCCGTCCGAACAAAAATATCTGATATTATTGTACTCTCTTTTTGCAGTCTTGTCAAGTGATTTTTTCTGCCAATTTACAATCATTTCCTCATCTGATCTTCCGCCGCTTTGATTTTTCGCTGTATCTCGTCGCACAGCGAGCATGCAGTTTCAGACTTGAAGCTTTCGGCGAATATCATTATTCCGCTTCCGCTTTTCAAAGGCCTTATTACGGCTCTCGATTCGTTTCCCTGATACACCGCTCCCTCAGGGCTTCCCGACTTTGCCAGAGTAAATTCCTTTATAAGTCTGACGGGATTACAGTTTACGCTGACAAACCTCTGGGTAGTGTAAAATCTCGGTATGCTTTGTGCCGCATCCGACAGCGTTATTCCTTTTTGGGAAAGATACGCCGAAATCACAACTGCCAGCGCAAGACCGTCCCTTACAAAGAAATTATCAGGTCTTTTGGCGACCTTTCTCGCCTCCTCGTCCTCGTCAGTGTCTGAGCAGTTGTAATAGCGATAAAGCCTGCCGTTTTGCTCCTCCGCAAGGCTGTCCGCTCCCATTGGGAAGGCATAGGGCACAGACACCGGTATTCCTTGCTCATACGCCGCTTTCATTGCCAAAAGCACAAGACGCTCGTGAAAAATATACCCTGTTTTATCGCTGTAGGCAGAGCATGAGCCGCCGTCGGTAGAAAGATGAAAGACTATGCGCTCGCCGTCCGTATCGTTTCTTGAATGAAATAAATTCTCTGCTATCTGCGCAGTTTTTTTGTCAGAGGTTCTTATCTGCACGTTTACCCCCTTAAACTCTGAGGGAAGCATATCACCTAGAAACCTTTCATACAACGCTGCAATTCCGTGCATATCAATTCTTGTTCCGTAGCTGTGATATGAAAGCTGTCGGAAATCACGCCTGTTGTACGCCTCTTCGATTTTGTGCTCGGTTTTTCTTTTCAGCGGAATACCACCCCGCTCCATAAGTTTTATTCTTTCAGAATAGTCGGCTGCGGAAAAGCAGCCAAGCCTTGCCGTAAGCCTGTTTACCGCATACATCGCCTGCTGCTGCGTACATTCTCCCAAATCGAAAACCGTTACTCCGCTTGAAAGCAGCCCTGCAATAAAGCCTGAGTGTAAGGCTTCGGCGGCTGAACCTCCGCTCCGACCTGCAACCACCACATCTCCGATATCAAGCGCCGTTCCCACCGCCATTCCGAATGCGGCGGCGTCCGACGGCATTGTTATGCAGCCGTTGAACTCATAGGAACAGTCGTCGTCAATAAACGCAGGCTTCCCGATTCCGATTGTGACGTTATTCCCCACTACCGCGCCGTGGGTTACCTCTTTGCCTGCCCATATCTTAACTCCGTCAAGTATTCTTGCTCCCTCGCCTATGCAGGCTCTTTCGCCTACCACAGAATTTTCACCGCACACCGCCGACCGTAAAAGCCTTGCCCCGGGACAGATAACGCAGGAAGTTAGCTCGCTTCTTGAGGAAATGTAAGCTCCCCTTCCCACATAAGCCCCGCTTACTCGTGAGCGCTTTTCAATGTAAGCTCCGTCGTCAATAACGCTGCCCCTATCAATAACGCTGCCCGTCTCTATCACAACGTTTTTTCCTATATACACAGGCGGAATTATTGAAACTCCGCTGAAATTTCCCGTGGTATCGGTATATATTCCCCCTTCTTCACGTCTTGCCGAAATGGAAAATCCCGACTTTCCTTCAAGCATGCTTTTCTGACAGTCAAGAAATCCTCGGGCGTCGGTTATTCTGTGCCAGAAATCAACGGTGCCGTAGGTGTATATCTTACAGCCGTCGGAAATCATCCTTGGAACGATATCCTCTATCACGTCGCCGTAGGAATTAAAATCATAATTTTCAAATACACCTGCGGAAAGCAGATAAATCCCGGTAAAAGCATGAACGTCCGAGGTGTTTTCGGCGCCTGGATATGCGGATAAGGAGGTTATCATGTTGGTTTTGTCCGTTCCGAAGCATACATATCTGTCAGTCTGAGGCTCCTGCTTTGTAACAAAGGTTGCCTCCGACTTCTTAGCCTTATGATAATCCATAATCCCTTTAAGGTCAAAGTTAAATACGCAGTTTGCTTCGCACACAAGAACATCCTCTCCGACCTTTGCTGCATAGGCTACGGCAGGGGCTGTACCCGTTTCCTCGGCAGAGGTAAAGTAAAGTCTCATTCCTTGATATTCGCAGGATTCAAATTCCTCTACGACCTGACCGCCCAGATACCCCAGAGCCAGCGTAACATCGTTGAAGCCTGCCTTTTTAAGCTGCTCCAAGGTGTATGCCAGCACGGTTTTTCCCAGTATTCTCAAAAGCGCCGCCGGCGTACAAGCTGTCATGGGCATAAGCCTTTCTCCTCGTCCTCCGCATAAAATAACTGCCTGCATAAAATGTACCTCCAATAAATATTTGTATTTATTATTGGTATGATAATGCAGTTTATTCAACCGTCGGCTGCTAATATCCGTAAATATGCGGTCTGAATATATGCACACGCTATTATTTTGGTAAAACAAAAAATTAAATAATACGTCTTTTCAACCATACTATATTGTGATATAATATCTTATGTCGGGCTGCCGCCGATATTTTGCAGGCAGATACGATTGCAGCATTGTTTATCCTGACGGTGCAAACATGAAAGGAACATCTACAGTATGGCAGAAAACTATAACTTTCTGAAAAACAAAGCGCTTGAAAAGTATTTTTCGGGCTTGAATAAAGAACAGCAAAAAGCCGTTTTTAAAATAAACGGCCCTCTGCTTATACTTGCGGGAGCAGGCAGCGGAAAAACCACCGTGCTTATCAACAGAATCGCCAATATGATATATTTCGGCAACGCCTACAACAATGAAGAGGGCTACGGACTTCACTCGGATGAGGATCTGCGGTTTTTAAAGGACTATGCAGACGGCAAAACCAACGACAGCTCAAAGCTTGCCGACATTGTAGCATACGAATGTGTAAAACCCTGGAGCATTCTTGCCATAACCTTCACAAACAAAGCGGCAGGCGAGCTGAAAAGCCGTCTGTCAAATATGCTTGGAGAAGCAGGAAGTCAGATAACCGCCGCTACCTTCCACTCGGTCTGCGTGCGCATTCTCAGGCGGGAGGGCGAAAAGCTCGGCTACGGCAAAAGCTTTACAATCTACGATTCGGATGATTCTCAGCGGGTGATAAAGTCCGCTTTGCAGGAGCTTAACATTTCGGATAAAATGTTTCCTCCCAGAGGACTGCTTTCGGAAATTTCACGTCAAAAGGATAATATGATTGATCCCGATGAATATCTTGCAAATGCAAATCAGGATTACCGACTTATGACAATCGGCAGGGTTTATAAATGCTATCAGCGGATGCTTAAAGAATCCGACGCTATGGATTTTGACGACATTATCTGCAATACCGTCAAGCTGTTTGAGCAGGAACCGGAGGTTCTGAATCATTATCAGAATCTATATAAATATATTATGGTAGACGAGTATCAGGACACAAACAAGGTTCAGTTCCGTCTTGTTTCTTTGCTTTCTCAGAAATACAAAAACCTCTGCGTTGTGGGCGACGACGACCAGAGCATTTACAGATTCAGAGGAGCTACCATTGAAAATATCCTGTCCTTTGAGGATACCTTTTCCTGCGATGCTCAGACCGACGTTATAAGGCTTGAGCAAAACTACCGCTCTACCCAAAATATTCTCACCTGCGCCAACGAGCTTATTAAAAACAACAAGGGCAGAAAGGGCAAAAACCTCTGGACCGACCAAGGGGACGGCGAAAAGGTGGTTGTGTATAAATCCGCTACCGAAAAGGGCGAGTCGGAATTTGTTGCCGAAACCATACTTGACAACGTAAACAGCGGAAGAAAGTTCGGAGATCATGCGGTGCTTTACCGAATGAACGCCCAATCCAACTCTATAGAGCAGACCTTTATAAAAAGCGGCATACCATACCGTATATTCGGCGGACTGAAATTCTACGACAGAAAGGAAATCAAGGATATTACCGCATACCTTTCGGTAATAAACAATCACTACGATATGCTGAGACTAAGCCGTATAATAAACGTCCCCAAACGTGGCATAGGCGAAGCTACTGTGACTACTCTATCGCAGATAGTTTCAGATTTGGGGGAGGACCCAATAACCGTTATGCTTAATTCTCCCGACCTTGCTCCCCTTGCCAAAAAATCAAAAGCTCTCCGTTCCCTTGCGGAAATGTTCAACTACTTTACGGATATTGCCGAAACTCTTTCACTTGAAGAGCTGCTTGACGAGCTGCTGAAAAAAAGCGGTTATGAAAAATACCTTAAAGAACAGGGCGCAGAGGGTGCAATGCGGCTTGAAAATATAAACGAACTTAAATCCACCATGATTAATTATGAGGAAAACGCCGAAGACCCGACCCTTTCGGGATTTCTGGAGGAAATTTCTCTGTACACCGACATCGATAGCTTTGATGAAAATTCCGATTATGTGGCTATGATGACGATGCATTCCGCCAAAGGTCTGGAGTTTCCATGCGTTTTCGTGGTGGGAATGGAAGAAAACATTTTCCCCTCAGCTCGCAGCATGGATTCCGACGCCGACATCGAAGAAGAAAGGCGGCTTGCATACGTTGCGCTTACCAGAGCAAAAGAACGGCTTTATCTCACCCATGCCGCCGAAAGAATGTTGTACGGTCGCACCGACCACAACCGCATTTCACGCTTTGTCAAAGAGCTTCCCCCTGAAAACTATGTTAAAAAGGAAGAACAGGGACTTTCCTCTGCACTGGCTCAGTCAAGCGGCGGAGTTCAGCCTACCCACAGCATGACGCTTCAGCAGCAGCTTGCTTATATGCATGCCGATAAAGCTAAAGCCAACACCGAAACCTTTGAAGCGGGCGACCGGGTAAGTCACCGCATTTTCGGCGAAGGCACGGTGCTGTCTGCCAAGCGGATGGCCAACGACACTCTGCTTGAAATAGCTTTTGAAAGCAAGGGCACAAAGAAAATCATGGCCAATTTCGCAAAGATAAAAAAGATATGACCAATTTAAATTATAAAGGACGATCTGACGGTCTTGCGAAAACAGAAAACATCGCCCTTACAAGAAAGGAATAAACACAAATGAATAAGCAGAACAAGCAAGAGAAAATCACCAAAACCACCGGGCAGATTATAAAGGAGAATCTTTGCACTCTTTTTAATCTGCTGAACCTTCTGATTGCAATCGCACTGGCATGTGTTCACGCATGGTCAAATATGTTTTTTATTCTGGTCATCGCTTTGAACACCGCTATCGGCATTGTTCAGGAGCTTAAAGCCAAAAGGCTGGTGGAAAAGCTTTCTCTGCTTTCCATGCCCAGAGCGGACATTGAACGAAACGGCGTTGCAATGCAGGTTGATATTGACGATGTATGCCTTGACGATATATTGCTGCTGGAAAGCGGAAAGCAAATCTGCTCCGACTCGGTTATTCAGGAAGGCTCGGTGGAGGTAAACGAATCGCTGCTGACCGGCGAATCGGACGCGGTTTTCAAAAAATCCGGTGATTCTCTCCTTTCCGGCAGCTCCATAATCAGCGGAAGATGCCGTGCCAAGGTTATTCATGTGGGCAGCGACAACTATGCCTCCCAGATTGCACGAGAAGCCAAAAAGGTAAAAAGCCTTAATTCCGAACTGGTGCTTTCCATGAGAAAGGTTACAAAGTTCACAGGTTTTTTAATTATTCCCCTGGGAATACTGCTGTTTATACAGGCGCTGCTTGTGCGTGACAACGACATCTACAGCGCGGTTGTAACCACCTCGGCGGGGCTGCTGGGAATGCTGCCTAAGGGACTTTATCTTCTGATAAGCATAGGTCTGGCGGCAGGCGTTGTTTCCCTTTCAAAGAAAAATGTGCTGGTACAGGACCTTTATTCGCTGGAAAACCTCGCTCACGTGGACGTGCTTTGTCTTGATAAAACAGGCACGCTGACAATGGGAAAAATGCAGGTTGAAAAGGTTGTAATGTTCCCCGGTGTAAAGGACGATGAATTTTTGCCGGTTATCGGCAGCTTTTTAAAGCACACCACCGACAACAACGCCACATTCCAGGCGTTAAACAGCTATTTTTCACACTCCGACGCTTACAGCTGCATACAGAGCATTCCCTTTTCCTCCGACAGAAAATGGAGCGCAATGAAGCTTTCTGGCGTAGGTACATTTGTAATCGGCGCTCCCGAGCGGCTTTGCACCTCCGAACTACCGAAAAACATAAAAACATATATGGAAGCGGGAAAGCGTATTCTGCTGGCAGGCGTCACCAAAGAGCCTGTTGACAAGGGTCAGCCGCTGCCGAAGATTTCCCTGCTGGCTGCGGTTGTCATAGTCGACCCGATACGTCCCAACGCCTCGGCGGCAATGGCTTATTTCCGCAAGGAGGGGGTAGCGGTAAAGATTATTTCAGGCGACAATCCCACCACCGTTTCAGCCATCGCCAAGCAGGCAGGCGTGCCGGGAGCGGAAAGATTTATAGATATGAGCACCGTTCCCGACGACCGAATAGATTATGCGGCGGAAGCTTATTCGGTGTTCGGCCGTGTAACTCCGGCTCAGAAGCGAATGCTTGTGCAGGCGATGCACAAAAAGAATCACACCGTCGCCATGACGGGGGACGGTGTAAACGACCTGCTTGCCTTAAAGGAAGCGGATTGCAGCATCGCCGTGGGACAAGGCAGCGACGCCGCAAGACAGGTAGCTCAGCTTGTGCTGCTTGACTCCGACTTTTCTGTGCTGCGTGACATTCTCATGCAGGGCAGGCGTGTGGTAAACAACATCACAAAATCCGCCGGAGTGTTCTTTATCAAGACCTTGTACTCGGTAATACTGTGTCTTATCTGTCTTATCACCAACACCCCCTTCCCGTTTGTGCCAATTCAGATTACCCTTATCGACCTGATAATCGAGGGATATCCTTCATTCTTTGCATCCTTTGAGCCTAACTCAAAAAAGGTCACCACCCGCTTTCTGCCGGAGGCTATACGGCGGGCAGCCCCCAACGCTCTTGCCATTTCGGTGTGCTTTGTTTTGTATCTTATACTTAACGCAGTGGGAGTTATCGGTGCAGGGGGCGAAAACACTCAGGCAAACGCTCTGCTTTTCCTGACAATAGGCACAGTGGGAATACTGGGCGTATTCAAGATGTGTTATCCCTTCAACAAGCTTCGTGGATTCCTCTTTGTTACCACAGGTTTAGGTTATTATGCGGCGGTGGCTCTTTGCTTGTTCTTAAAAGACCACATACTTAACCATGACATTTTGAAAATGGCGATACCAACTGCCCAAACGCTTTTGATATTCCTTATATTTGTTGTCGTAAGCATTATTGTCGAGCGGATATTTGCCCTGACGGTATTTAAGGACAAAAATAAAGTATAAATTACATATACGGCAATATGTTTTTCCCGGTCAATAAGCTTCCGGCATGATATTTGTATTATATGAAACAAAAAATTACCGCTTAAACTTAATAAAAACGGAGGTTATATGATTATGAATACGTTTGAAGCAATTTGCAGCAGAAAGTCTGTCCGCAATTATACCGGGGAGGGTGTTTCCTCTGAGGAACTGGACAAAATCCTGAAAGCCGCCGACGCCGCTCCAATAGAAATGGGGCAATATGAAAGCATGCATCTTACAGTTATAACAAACAAGGAGCTGCTTGATGAAATCGACGGAGCAGGAGCAAAAATGTTCGGCAAGCCGAATATACACCCGCTGTACGGTGCGCCTGTGTTTATACTTGTTTCCACTAAATCTCAGGCAGAGACTATCGGAAACGTGGCATACTCAAACGCCGCAATTGTTGTGCAGAACATGGCTCTGCAAGCCACCGAGCTTGGTATTGGGGCATGCCATATCTGGGGAGTGGTTGCCGCAATAAACTCCTCGCCGGATATTATAAGCAAGCTGAATCTTCCCGAAGGATTTATCCCCTGCTGCGGTATAATTCTCGGCAAAACCGACTATGAATACAAACTTAGGTATATACCTTCAGAAAGAATCGCAAGAAATGCAATTGAATAATATTTACAGCTATACTTACAGCCGCTTGCAGAAAATGCAGGCGGCTTTTTAATTGTTGCCAATTTGTTAAATCTCTCAAAGGGTATTGACAACCGGAGGGTTATGGGCTATACTGTAGGTGTAATATAGTTAGCTACTCAACTAACAAACTACCAAACGCAAAATGGGAGGTGCTATTTTTGAATGTTAATCCGAATATAGAAAAGCCTATATTCATTCAGATTGCCGAACAGCTGGAGGATTCGATTTTTACTGGGGTGTTTGAGGAAGAAACCAAAATTCCGTCAACAAATGAAATCTCCGCTCTGCTGAACATAAATCCTCATACCGTTTTAAAGGGTATGAATATGTTGGTGGACGAAGAAATCATCTATAAGAAAAGGGGACTTGGAATGTTTGTCAAAGAGGGCGCAGTTGAAAAGATACGTCAGAAAAGGCAAAGCCGTTTTTATGAGCAGTATATCGAGGCTTTAATAGACGAAGCCATAAAGCTTAAAATGTCCAAGGAAGATATAATTTCACTTATAGAAAGGGGTTATAGCGATGAACGCCATAGAGATTAAGAATATCACCAAAAGATACAAAAATGTCACTGCCCTTGACAATGTTTCCTTCTCCTTTGAGTTGGGGAAAATTTACGGGCTGCTGGGGAGAAACGGTGCCGGCAAAACCACTCTTATAAACATTATTGCAAACCGCATTTTCCCGGATTGCGGCGAGGTGCTGATTGACGGTATTCCCGCCAGAGAAAACATGACGGTTCACGGCAAAATTTTCTGCATGAGCGAAGCAGATTTGTATGACAAGGATTTAAAGGTCAAGGAGCATTTCAAGTGGACGAACCGCTTTTACGATGAATTTGATTTAAACAAAGCCTTTAAGCTTTCAGAAAAATTCAACCTTGACACCAACAAAAGATTCAAAGCACTGTCCAAAGGTTATCAGTCGATTTTCAAGCTGATTATTGCGCTGTCCCTGAACGTTCCATATGTGATTTTTGACGAACCTGTGCTGGGACTTGACGCAAACCACAGAGAGCTGTTTTACAGCCTGCTTTTAAAGGAGCTTGAAACCGGCGAGCGGACGCTTATTATTGCAACCCATCTGATCGAAGAGGTTTCAAACATCATTGAGGAGGTTGTTCTGATTGATAACGGAAAATTCCTGCTGCAAAAATCCGTTGAGGAGCTGCTGGAAACAGGTTACAGCGTTTCAGGCTTTGCCAAAGAGGTTGACCGTTATTGCGAGGGCAGGAATGTCATTGGATATGATGAGCTGGGCAGTATGAAAATTGCCTATATCTCAGGGGAAAAGCCTGCTTTGCCTCAGGGAAGCAATCTGCAGATTACAGCAATGAATCTGCAAAAACTGTTTGTCAAGCTGACAGAGAAAGGCGGCGGCGAAAATGAATAAATTTAAATCTGCGGTGTTATACGAATGTTCCACAAAAATAAAAGCAATGTGCGCATTTTATCTGATTGAATATGCGATAGTTGCTATTTCCTTCGCAATGGCTGCAGTCAGCAGCGGAGGAGCAGAAACCTATTCTAACGGTTTGGAATTTTGCTCGGTTTTTTTTGTAAGCGTTATTGGAGTACTGGGGTATGAGGAGGATTTCAAGGCGTTAATTCAGAATGGATACACCCGAAAGTACATTTACCTGTCAACCATTTGCATGTTCTTATTTTTGTCAGTGACTATGGCGCTTATCGATACTACAATCGGCAATACTATTCATTATTTCAACAGCAACTACTTTACCTTTTTCGGGAGCATCTACGGTTACGGCAATCCTTTGGGAAACTGGCTGTGGCTGACGGTTCTTTACCTGCTGTTCTGCTGTCTGTTTTATCTGGGAGTGCTGGTAATCAGAAAAGCAGGAAAAATGGTATCCCTTTTTATAGGCGTGGGGCTTTGCGGAGTTGTTATTATTGTGATTTCACTGTTCAGATTTGTGATTTCCCATGAAACGGCTCAGAGCATCGCCGAGTTTCTCATGAAGGCAATGGGATTTATGGGGGACGGCTCAGTAAATCTCCTGTTCCCCATTATAACCCTGCTGACGATGGCAATTGTGCTGGGAGCAGGCTCATATGCCATAATCCGCCGCACGGAATTGAAGTAATGCATATTAATCAGCAAGCCGCCTGCATAACCGGGGCTTGCTGATTTTTTGCTTTTTTTGATAATATATCTGACAATCTACTTGATATTTTTATTTTTCTTGCTATAATTATAATTGGTGTGTTGCCAATATAACATTCAGCGGAGGATATTATGAAATTCGTAATTGAACATCTATCAAAAAGCTTTGAGAAAAAGGAGGTTCTCAAGGATATCGACTTTACCTTCGAGGAGGGGAAAATCTACGGTCTGCTGGGCAGAAACGGCGCCGGAAAAACCACCCTTTTTAACTGCCTGAACCGTGATATAAAAATTGACAGCGGCAGTTTTTACATTGATACCGACGGTGTTCGCCGTGAGGTTGAGGCTGAGGACATCGGCTATGTGCTTTCCACCCCCACCGTGCCGGAATTTCTCACCGGCAGGGAGTTTCTCAAATTCTTTATGGATATAAACGAAAAATCCATCAAAAACCCCAGAAGCTTGGACGAATATTTTGACTATATGAGCATCGACCCCGAGGACAGGGACAAGCTGCTGAAAGACTATTCCCACGGAATGAAAAACAAAATGCAGATGCTTATAAACATTATAGCCCAGCCCAACATTCTGTTACTGGACGAGCCGCTGACATCCCTTGATGTGGTTGTGGCGGAGGAGATGAAGCAGCTGCTGCGTTCGTTAAAGCAAAACCGCATTACAATCTTCTCCACCCACATTATGGACTTAGCCCTTGACCTTTGCGACGAAATCGTACTGCTTAATCATGGCACGCTGGAGGTTGTGGAGAAATCCGACCTGGACAGCAGAGAATTTAAGGATAAGATTATTGCGGCGCTGCGGGAGGAAGACCATGAATAAGACCCTGAAAATTTCTTTCGCCTTGAAAAACACCTACCGTGTAAACGGCATTCTGTTTTCCTTAAAGCAGATTCCCCTTATAAAAAGGCTGCTGCCCTCAACCCTTTACAGTGTGAAGGGACTTAAAATCTTTGCAAATGTAATCTCGGTGCTGTGGGAGATTCTCTCCGCTTTTATCGGGAAGTTTCTTTACTTTATCTCCCTGGTGTGCGGACTGGCGCTGCTTTACGCCGGGCAGCCGGCAAACCGGGTGTTTTTGCACATCATGCTGTTTCTGACCATAATCGGCAGCTTTATGAACACCCATCTTTTTAATCCCACCAAGGACAAATACTACGCCATGATTCTCATGCGCATGGATTCAAGAGAGTATACGCTGGTAAACTACATCTACTCCCTGATTAAAGTTGTGATAGGATTTATGCCTTTCACGATTTTATTCGGCATGGACAGAAATGTACCTTTGTGGTTTTGCCTGCTGCTGCCCTTCTGCATAGCGGGCATGAAGTTAATCTATGCCGCTATAACTCTGTGGGATTATGAAAAAAGAGGCTTTGGATATAACGAAAACAAGCTTTCAAAATATGTGTGGGGCTGTGTTGCGCTGCTTTTAGCTGTGACATACGGTCTGCCGGCGGTTGGCTTTACCCTTCCTGCAATTGTGCCGATAATAGTTTTTCTGGCTTGTATTCCTCTTGGGGTTTTGGGACTGATGAAAGTGCTGACCTTTAATGACTACCGTGCAGTCAACAAGGAGCTGCTGTCGGGCTTAACAAATCAGATGGACAGCACCGCAGCAACTCAGCTTGTGAAACAGGCAAATGAGAAGAAAATCTCCACCGATACTTCCATCACCAGCAACCGCAAGGGCTTTGAGTATTTAAACGAGCTTTTTATCAAAAGGCACAAAAAGATACTGTGGAACTCCACCAAGCGGATTTCCTATATCTGCGCCTTTGCGGTGGCAGGACTGCTGCTGGTTATCTATATGTTCCCTCAGGTCAAGCCGGATTTCAACAGGCTTGTGATGAACTGGCTTCCCTACTTTGTGTTTATTATGTATGCCATAAACCGAGGTACGAGTTTCACTCAGGCGCTGTTTATGAACTGCGACCACAGCCTGCTTACTTATGCCTTTTACAAGAAGCCCAATTTTGTACTCAAGCTGTTTCAGATTCGTCTGCGGGAAATTATGAAAATAAATGCTGTGCCGGCGCTGGTTATAGGCGGCGGTCTGGCGCTGATTCTCTTTGCCACAGGTGGAACGGACAATCCTCTGAACTATGTTATACTTATTGTTTCCATTGTGTGCATGAGTCTGTTTTTCTCAATTCACTATCTTACAATCTACTATCTTCTCCAGCCTTACAACGCAGGCACCGAACTTAAAAGCGGCACATACCGTCTGGTGATGAGCGTCACATATGTGGTTTGCTTTGTATTAATGCAGTACAGAATACCCATTCTCATATTCGGAATAATTACAATTGTGTTCTGCGTCCTTTACAGCATTGTGGCGAGCATTTTGGTATACAAATTCGCTCCAAAGACCTTTAAAATCAGAACTTAAAGCGTATACATACAAACACCGCAGTCCCTGGGGATGGCGGTGTTTTTTGCAGATATTCTATTTTAACAGCCTGTCACGGTATTTTCCCAGCAGCTTTGTGATAAATCCCAGAATTAATCCAACCAGCAACGATGAGATAATCGTTCCGGCTCCCACGCTTCCCATGCTGTGAATGGCAATCAGGCAGACGGTTAAAGATATGGCCACCATTGTTACATCAAAGGCTATCTTCACCTTTGAAAACTCCACCCCGGTAATGTCTGAAACCGCCTGCATTGTGCCCTCTCCTGCAAGGGGCATTATATCAGCAGGAACATACAGGAAAATCCCCAGCGCCACCAGAACTGCGCTTGCAAGCGTCATAATCAGCCGTATAATCAGATTGTCGGTTGACGGCAGAAATGATACGCAGTAATTGCAGAAGGTTGTAAAGTATCCAAATACAATTCCCACCGCAACCTGAAGCAGATTCTTTATTTTAAAGCTTCGGCGCAGAATTATTATTTGTATAACTACCAGAGCACAGTGAAAAAGTATTGTGGCTTTTCCCATTTCAATTCCCCACACGCAGGTTATGGTATATGGAATGGAGCTGACGGGCGACACTCCAAGGTCTGATTTTACCGACAGAGAAATTCCTATAGTCATAATAAAAAGCCCTATGAAATACATAGGCAGTCTGATTTTCAAATTCTTCAAATATGTTCATCTTCCTTTTCACTTCAAAATGTACGCTTAAAAATTAGCCCGTATGTTTCAGGCTTATATAAGTTCGGCTTGGTTTTCGCCGATTTAAGCGGACGGGCATTTTATGTGTCCGTCCGCTTTGATTTTAAGTATTGCCGTTTATGGCGTTTTGAGGAGAGCCTTTTCAGCTCCAGCTTCCCCAAATTTCTGGGCAGTAGCCCACCGTCGCCTGTTTTCCGTTTCTCACAATTGGGGTTTTAAATAGCTGGGGGTTTTCAAGCAGCTTTTCCTTTTTGTCCTCCTCAGATGAAAGGTACTTTAAAAGCAGCGCTTCCTGACTTGTGTTTTTGTCGTCAATTAAAGCCTCCAGAGACCCCACCGACCGCAGCACGCTGTCCAGCTCTCCCCTGCTCAATCCTTTGGAGTTTATATCCACCGACTGAAATTTTATTCCTCTTTCCTTAAAATATCTTTCAGCTTTTTTGGTATCAAAGCACTTTTTTCTTCCGAAAATCTGAATGTTCATTTAATGTCCGCAGGATTATCAGCTGTCCCGCAGACTCTTTCCCTCCATTTCCCGTTTTAATCATAACAATATTTCGCCGTTTACACATTCTATAATCACGGTAAACGGTCCGTCGTTTAAAAGGCTTACCTTCATATCAGCTCCAAAGATGCCGTTTTCTACTCTGCCTTTTATTCTTGACGCCATCGCATCGGAAAAATACTCGTAAAGCTTTTCGGCGTGCTCAGGCTTTCCGGCTCTGATAAAGCTTGGACGATTTCCCTTGCGGCAGTCTGCATACAGCGTAAACTGGGACACAACCAGCACATCGCCGTTTACATCGTCTACCGAAAGATTTATCTTGTCGTTTTCGTCGGAAAAAATGCGCAGCCTTGAGATTTTATCTGCAAGCTTGTCACATTCTCTTTCGCTGTCCTCGTCGGAAACTCCCAGGAAGATAAGCAGTCCGCAGCCTATCTGACCCGTGATGCTGCCCTCCACCTCTACCGAGGCGTTTTTTACACGCTGTATTACAGCTTTCATATTTTTATCTCTCCTTCTTTGCCGTCAGCCAAGCACTATATTATACCTAAAGGAATGCTCCATACCGGCTTCAAGCTTAATAGCGTGAGGTTTTTTCTCAATCTCTTTGTACTCATCGTCGGCGTATACGGGAACGGAGGTCCATGGCTCAAGACATACAAACGCCGCATTATCATCTCCCGTAGGCGACCACACGGCTATACAGCCCTGACCGCTCTCATATTCAACGGTCACGAATTTATCCGACTTGTCCGATTTAAGGGTCACCGAGCCCGATTGGGGAGCATCCTTCATGAAAACGTCGTAATCGAAAAGCTCTCGTGAAAGGGGAACTTTTGTATCGTTGTCAACAATAGTTCTTTCACCTCCGGGAATGCTCTGGGTGATGGTTTCCGGCTTGTCGTATTTCACATAATAATCGTTAAAGCGCAGTCCGCTTTCAAGTGGACAGTTAAAGGCAGGGTGTGCGCCGGTGTAAAAATACATAGGCTGGCTTCCCGTGTTTACGGTTTTATATTCCGCTTCAACCTTGTTTCCCGACAGTTTGTATGTAACCGTAAACTCAAAGTCATAGGGATAAACCTTTTTGGTTTCCTCGGAAGATTTAAGCACAAAGCTTACCGAAGTTTCGTCAGCGCTTAGCAGTTCAAACCTGCTGTCACGGGCAAAGCCGTGGTTTGAAGGCATTGTGTATTCTTTGCCGCCCGCAATGTATTTTTTCCCGGTGGGAGAGCACACAAATGGGAACAGTACCGGCGCATATCTCTTCCAGGCGTCGCCGCATTGCCAGAGATACTGGCAGTCCTTGTATTTCAGCGAGTGAAGCTCCGCACCAAAGCTGTCGGCAGATATTTCAAGAGTATCGTTTTTTAAAGTTATCAACATAAATCTCATCCTTTCATGGTGTGTTTTTTATTTATACTATTATATATTCAAAAGGCGGCAGGCGTTTTTGTAAAAGATGTTGTCCTTTGCGTCGTCGGAGATGTGCAATGAATCAATCTTCTTTGCAATCAGGGCGGGACTCTGCCATGGACAGTCGCTGGCGAACAGGATTCTTTCGCTGCCGTGCTTGCTTATTATCTTCTCCATCAGGCTGTTGTCGCAGTCGAGGGAAAAGCCGGTATCAAGATAAACCTCGCCATCGCAGCCTGCAAGAGTGTCAAGCGCTCTGTCCCATTCGTCGTTTCCGCCAAGATGAGCAAAAATCATCTTCATTCCCTTGTGACGGTCCGCAACCTCTCTTGCCAGCTCGGGAGGACAGTGTATAAGTCCCGGTGAAACGCAGTCGTAGCCTGCATGAAAGGTCACGGGAAGCTCAAGGCGGGTTATTTCCTCATAGATGGGGTCCATTCGCTTTTCGTTGACCATAAAATTCTGATAATCGGGGTGAAGCTTTATTCCGTGAAGTCCCAGGGATTTGATGCGCTCAAGCTCCTCAGCGTAATCCTCGGCGTCGGGGTGAATGCTGCCGAAGGCGATAAACCTGTCGCCGTCCTGTTTTGCCGCCCAGTCGTTAATCACCGTCTGCTGCGAAGGCTTTGTGGCAATAGACAGCAGCACTCCCTTATCAACGCCCCATTCGTCAAAGCGTTCCAACGTCTGCTGTACAAGGCCTCTGGTATACGGCTCTATACCGCAGATATCCTGAAGCTTGCCCACCGCTTTTTCCGCAACCTTGGGGTTAAAGGCGTGAACATGAAAATCAATAAGCATTAAACCAATTCCTTTCGATAAAACCCGCAGTGGCTTAAATACAGCCCCATGAGCATTACGCTCCCGAGCACAGCCGCTACTTTGGTGCACATTCGCATAGTTCAATATTTATTATAGCACAAATACCACAGCCTTTCAAGATTATATGGAATTTTTACACAAAACGCCGACCAACTTCCGCAGAACAGGCTTTCGGTGGGAGATTTGGTGCGAATCGTCAATCACCTTATTACGACAAAAAATACATTATATAGACAGTTATGAAAACGTTTTCTGTGTTTATTGCACAAAAATTCACCTCAAATTTTGTGTGATATTCCGCTTCATTTTAGGAATAAAAATAAAAAAAAGCTTGATTTTAAGGAACCAATCTGCTATAATTGATTATAGAATTGGACGACAATTCAATAATATTTTTTTATTAATGGAGGAGATATACCATGAAGATTTCTAAGGTATTCGCAGGTCTTTCAGCTATGGCTGTAGCTGCAACAATGGCAGTATCGGCTTCCGCTGCAACAACGTTTGAAATTGAAAACGCTGTTACAGACGAGTGGCAGACACCTATGGGTGTAGATGATACCGGTTCTAACCTTTACTGGGATGCAAGATCTTTCACAGCTGACACTGAAATGACAATGACAATCAACTTTGAGTGGACAGAACAGGGTATTGAGCAGGGCTACTGCTCACTGAAGCCTGCATTTGCTAACGGCTGGGCTGGATTCCTTAATCCAAATACTCCTGAGGTATTCAACGAGG
>CALXIQ010000027.1 GCA_944388405.1 uncultured Ruminococcus sp.
GCTATCACAAAGGCATCCTTCCAGACCGAGCTGTCAAGCCCCTGAGGATTGTCAAGCTCCCCTCCTGTGAAGATAACACAGTCATTCATTCTTGTACTCCCACTCCTTTAGCTGTTTTGCCTGCTCATACATTTCCTTGTAGCTTTCATGGCGTGATGGGGCGATTTTGCCATCCTTCACTGCCTGTATTACAGCACAGCCTTTTTCCTTGGTATGGCTGCAGTTTGCAAATCTGCACTTGCCGATATATTCCCTGAACTCGCAGAAGCACCCGGCAAGGTCGTCCTTGAAAATTATGTCGTATCTGTTGGTATCGAAGCTTGAAAATCCCGGAGTGTCGGCAACGTATCCGCCACCCTCCACCTTGAAAAGCTCCACATGACGGGTAGTGTGCTTTCCTCTGCCCAGCTTGCGACTTATTTCGTTGGTAGCCAGCTGAAGCTGCGGGAAAATGTTGTTGAGCAGCGACGACTTTCCCACTCCGGTATTGCCGGTAAATGCAGAAAGCTTTCCCTTGAGAAACTCCCGCACCTTATCGGAGCCTTCGCCTGTGGTGTTGTCCACAGTGAAAACGGCTATGCCTGCTCTGCTGTAAATGCTGCAATACTCCTCGCAATCACCTTTATCTATTTTGGTAAACACAATTGCCGGATTGATTTTCTTGTACTCTGCTATTGCTATAAACTTGTCAAGCAGCAGCAAATTAGGCTCAGGTTCGCACACCGATGACACAAAAACCAGCAAATCAAGATTTGCCAGAGGCGGTCTTATAAGCAGCGACTTTCGCTCATGGATTTCGGTTATAACTCCCGTTCCGTCCTCCTCCAGCGAGAAGTCAACATTATCTCCGCAGACGGGAGAAACCCCTCTTTTTCTGAAAACTCCCCTTGCTTTACACTCATAAACGCCGTCGGAGGCTTCTACTGTGTAGATGCCCCCGAGCGCTTTAATTATTAAACCTGTCATATCACTTTACTGCTGAGTATAGGATGAATCCGACTGTGAGCTCGAATCATCTGTCGACGAATCAACGGGTTCTTCAACCGCAGAAGAATCAGAGGGTTCTGCTGCGGAAGAATCCGGCTGTGACGGCTCAGGTTCAGGCTCTTCCTCGGGATTGTTTATCGCAAGCAATCCGCTTTCGTCCAAACCGCCTAAAAGGGTGGATTCACGATTGTCATAATCCACTTCGTATCTTGCATACGGAGATACGCTCTCTCCCGTTGAGGAATTAATAATCTCTATAGTAAGGGTTTCGGTATCTCTTCCAGAAACATTGACATTTACATAATTGCCCGCAATCGTTTCGGCACGGTCGATACGCTGTGTAAAGGCAACATTTCCGTCCCTGTAGACATTTATTGTATACGAACCTGTCAAGCCAGAAGGTATGGGCAGTCTCAGCTGCAACTCGATAGGATCGGTTTCACCTGTGGAAACGTAAATGATAACCTCAGTATCCTTATCTACATACTCGCCTTCATCGATGCTCTGGGAAATAACTATTCCTCTGTCGCCCTCATGCTGCACGTCCTGAACAGTTCCGGTAAGCCTGTTTTCCGCAAGCATTGCCAAAGCTCTTTCTTCGGTAAGTCCTTCTACGCCGGGCACACGCACCTGAGTTTCAAATTCACCCTGGCTTACAAACACCAGAACCTCTGCGCCCTCAGCCTGCTGTTCGCCGGCGGCCGGCTCGGTTCTTATTACAACGCCCTCAGCCACATTATCGTCATATTGACGACGTACAACGGGGGTAAATCCCGCATTTGTCAGCTCACTCTGGGCAGTTTCCTCATCCTGTCCGCTCATATCGGGAACGGTAATAAGCCTTGGTCCCCTGCTGACAGTAAGGGATATGGTTGTACCTTCACGCACGCTTTCATTGGTTACCGACTGCCAGATAATCAGACCCTCTTCATAATCGGTGCTATA
This sequence comes from uncultured Ruminococcus sp., assembly GCA_944388405.1. Taxonomy (GTDB): domain Bacteria; phylum Bacillota; class Clostridia; order Oscillospirales; family Ruminococcaceae; genus FB2012. Next base: position 1,933 of record CALXIQ010000027.1, read on the forward strand.
TTCCTCGGTTACGTTAAAATTCAGTCTGTCTCTGTATTCCTGCTGTACTTCAACTATATTCTGACCTATAAAGCTTGGAACTGTCAGAGTTGAAGTATGAGTGCTTGTGGGGCTGAAGTTTCCTACAACCACGGTTGCAATCACAACTGCGGCAATAATAACTACCGCAACGGTAACAGACAACAGAATAGGAAGCACGTATGAGCGCTTTTCAGGCTCGCCTTCCTCATCCTCCTCTTCCTCGTCGTAGCCGTCATCGTTATAATCCGTATCGTCGTCAGCGGCAGGAACAGGGTTAAAAAATTTGGTGGATTCATCCTGAAAATCGGTGACGGCATTATTTTTGTAGCCGAAAACAACCGACTGATTAAGCTTGAAGGTGTCAATATCCTTTATCATTTCCGCAGCCGACTGATAGCGTCTTGCAGGATTTTTCTCCATTGCATGGATTACTATTTCCTCAAGCGCCTCGGGAATGGAAGGCATAATATCTCTTGGCGGCACAGCGGTTTCCTGCATATGCTTCAAGGCGATAGCCACCGGGTTTTCACCGTCAAAAGGCTTTCTGCCCGTAAGCATTTCATAAAGCATAACTCCGACGGAATATATATCACTTCTTTCGTCGGTCATATCCCCTCTTGCCTGCTCGGGAGAAATATAATGCACCGAGCCTATAGTCTTATCGGAAATAGTCTTTCCGTCAACCCTCGAAAATCTTGCGATTCCGAAGTCCATCACCTTAATGGTTCCGTCGGCGAAAAGCATTATATTCTGAGGCTTAATATCACGGTGAACAATTCCCTTATCATGAGCGTGCTGAAGGGCTCTGAGAATCTGAGTTACAAAATGCAGAGCGTCCTTCCAGCGCAGCACTCCCTGCTGCTCGATAAATTCTTTCAGAGTAATTCCGTCTATGTACTCCATAACGATAAACTGAATCTCATCGGTAAATCCCACATCGTAAATCTTTACTATGTTTGGATGTGAAAGAACAGCGATTGCCTTGCTTTCATTTCTGAAACGTCTGAGAAACTCCTCATTATGGGAAAATTCATCTTTAAGGATCTTAACCGCTACCACACGGTTTTCCATAACGTCAATAGCCTTGTAAACGTCAGCCATTCCGCCGACGCCGATAAGTTCCGTTATTTCATAACGGCCGTCCAGCTTTTTGCCGATATTAGAATCCATTAAATTCAACTCCTATCTTCAATTTATGCATCCAAGGCGAAAATCTCCGCCATTTTCATTCCTTTAATTAGCTACAAGCGCTACGGTAATATTATCCTTACCGCCTTGTTCGTTTGAATAGCTTATCAGATCCGCAACGGCGGCATCAAGATTCTTTCCAAAGACAAAATCATAGATGATTTCATCCGTGCAGTAATTTGACATTCCGTCCGAACACAGCAAAAGCGTAAAATTACCCTCCGGCTCCAGCTCGAAATAATCCACCTCAACGTCTGCCTCAACGCCAACCGCCCTTGTGATGACGTTCTTCATATGGTGAGTCTTTATTTCTTCCTTTGAAATCATACCCTGTTCGTAAAGCATCTGAACATAGGTATGATCGGTGGTAATCTGCTCTATTTTATTTTCCGTCATAAGATACGCTCTGCTGTCGCCCACGCTTACAATATAGCATTTATGTCCTGCCACCAGCGCCACAACACAGGTTGTTCCCATGCCGTTTTTATCAATATCCTCTTTACTTTTCTCATAGACAAGAGTATTGGCTCCGTGCACCGCCGTAAGCATAAGGTTTCTTATGCTGTTAGCTCCGGCGTCTGCCCGATAATTATCAGCGATGCGGTTATAAATCGCAGTAATCGCAACCTCGCTTGCAACTCCGCCCGAAAGCGCTCCGCCCATTCCGTCGCACACAACAGCCAGAGCGGTGTTGTCGGCTATCATTCCTACTCGCACTCGATCCTGATTTTCCTTGCGCACCTTGCCTATATCCGTATCTGAAGCTAAATACAAGCAGTTCACCACCTTTCTTATATTTCATATTCACGCCTCAGCTGACCGCAGGCGGCGTCGATATCGGCGCCCAGCGTTCGTCGTACCGTGGCGTTTACACCAAACTCCTCAAGATATTTTCTGAACCGCTGTGCAGATTTTCTGTCGGAGCTGTAGTTTCTTTCTTTTATTTTATTCACAGGAATAATATTAACATGACACACAAAATTGTCAAGCAGTTTTGCCAGTCTTTTTGCATCGTCAATAGAATCGTTATGTCCGTCGATTAGCGCATACTCAAAAGAAATACGCCTTCCCGTACTTTTAAAATAATCTCTGCAGGCTTTCATAAGCTGCTGAATATCATATCTGTCGTTTATTGGCATTATCTCGCTTCTCTCGACATTGTCGGAAGCGTGAAGGGACACCGAAAGAGTAAGCCCCAGGTTAAGCTTAGCCAGCTGATATATCTTAGGGACGATTCCACAGGTAGACAGTGAAACGTGCCTTAAAGACATATTCATTCCCGAAGGGTGGGACAGTAGTTTGAGAAAATCCACCACATTGTCGTAATTATCCAGCGGCTCGCCGATTCCCATCAGAACCACTCCCGAAATTTTTCTGCCGCTGTCACGCTCCGCCTGATAAATCTGAAGCAATATCTCACTTGCAGACAGGTTTCTTTTAAACCCGGCAATGGTGGAAGCACAGAATTTGCACCCCATTTTACAGCCCACCTGAGTGGACACGCAAATGGTATTTCCGTAGCTGTATTCCATAAGCACAGACTCAATATGATTGCCGTCCTCAAGCTCATATAGATATTTTACAGTATTATCGCTGTTGGATTCAAGTCTTTTACATATAAATAGTGATTTTATACAAAATTTTCGCTTTAAAGTATCTCTAAATTGTACAGATAGATTAGTCATCAGGTCAAATTCGGAAACTTTTTTGACATGAAGCCACTCAAAAATCTGCTTTGCCCTGAATTTCTTCTCGCCAAGCTGCAAAAGCATACCTTCCAGCTCCTCCGGCAGCAGGGATAAAATGTCGATTTTTCCGTTATCGCAAGTCTGTACCGTAATCTCACCTCAATTTTCTCAGCTTAGCAATAAAAAATCCGTCCGAGCCGAAATTTTTCGGCGTTATGGTTACTTTATACTCATTTTCAAAGCCTTGAACTCCTTTTCCCAGAGGACAAGGCTCAAAATCGCTGTGAATGCTTAAAAACTCCTCAACCACCTTGTCGTTCTCCGCCCTTGAACAGGTGCAGGTTGAATAGACAAGAATACCGCCCGGTTTCAGGTATTTTGATGAAGTGTCCAAAATTTCGTACTGAATTTCCGGCAGCCGCAAAAACTCTTCCGAGTCTTTGTATTTTATCTCCGGCTTGCGTCTGATAACTCCCAGTCCCGAGCAAGGCACATCGCAGAGAATCCTGTCCGCCTGTGGGACACTGTCATTAAACCGCTTGGCGTCATTTGTACCTGCTTTGATGATGCTTATGCCAAGACGTTTTGCGCCCCTTGCTATAAGCCTGACCCGATTTTCATGGAGGTCAAAGGCGTATATCTCGCCCTTGTTGTCCATAAGCTGGGCAATTGTAAACGCTTTTCCTCCCGGTGCGGAGCACATATCAAGTACTACATCTCCCGGTTGTGCGTCAAGGACTTTACAGCAAATCTGGCTGGAAAGGTCCTGAACATGAACAAGACCTTTTTTATAAGCTTCGCTCCGCTCCACCGAGCCGGAACCTCTTAGCTTTATGCAACCGTCGGCATAACCAATTCTTTCGCAGCCAAAGCCGTCTGCCTGCAAAGCAGAAACAACCTCATCCTCGGAGGCTTTAAGGGTATTTGCCCTGACAGTTGTGGGAGCCTGTCCGACAGAGGTTTCAAGCAGAGCCATAGTTACGTCCCTACCGTACTCGTCAAGCCATTTTTCCACCAGCCACTCAGGACAGGAATACTCAATTGACAGCCTCTCTGTTTCATTGCCGCCTTCGGGAAGCTTTTTGCCGTTTCGTATAAACGCTCTCAGCATGGCATTGACAAATCCGCCAGCCGATTGATTGCTGCCACGCTTTGCAAGCTTCACCGATTCGTCCACGGCAGCGCTGTCGGGCACAGAATCCATGTAGAGCAGCTGATAAAAGCCCATTCGCAGAATGTTTCTCACTCTCACGCTCAGCTTGCTGCCCGGATTTTTGGAATAAAGAGCTATAAGCCTGTCAAGGGTGAGCCTGCGCTCAAGGGTTCCGTAAAACAAAGCGGAGACAAATTTTTTATCCTGCGCGGAAAGACTTGATTTCTTTAAAGCGTCGTCAAGCAGTATATTTGAATAGGATAGATTGCTTTCAAGCTTTGTCAACAGCCGCAACGCTGTTTCTCTGGAATTTTCCATTTAAATCTCCATTAATTCTGTTTGGTACACCGCAATATGTGTAAAGCTAAAAAACTGTACACGCTTTGCGTTTGTAAAGTAAAATTACTTTAAGCTACTTATTTTGCAAATGCCGAAAACACGCGTTTTATGTCGTATTATAAAGCTATTTGACTTGTCACGTTCATTATTAAGCTTAACCCAGCTTTTCATTACCGCTCAAAGGCTTGCCCCTGAGATAGTCCTCTGTTTTCATTCGCTTTGAGCCTTCCGCCTGCACCTCTGTAAATCTTATAACTCCGTCGGAGCATGCCACCGAAAATATCTTGGGGTCAACTATTTCCCCCGGGAGCTTATCGCTTGGGATTTCAGATACAATCTCTGATTTATAAACCTTAAGCCTTTTGCCGTTAAGCATGGTGGTAGCGCAGGGCCAGTCGGAAAGTCCGCAGATGTGATTGTGAACCTTTCTCACAGGCTGAGTGAAATCTATAGGACACATATCTTTTGAAAGCATGGGTGCATATGTGGCATCACTTTCTTCCTGCTTGTGTGGGACAATACCGCCATTTTCAAGCTGATTGAGCGTTTTCAGCATAAGCTCTGCGCCCATTTCAGCCAGTCTATCAAACAGCTCGGACGCCGTCTCGTTTTCTCCTATGGTGGTTGACTGCTGCAAAAGAATATCTCCCGTATCAAGCCCTTCGCCCATAAGCATTGTGGTTATACCGGTTTCCTTTTCGCCGTTAAGCACCGCCCACTGAATAGGACCTGCGCCTCTGTATTTGGGCAACAAAGAGCCGTGAATATTTACACAGCCGTATTTTGGTATGTCAAGCACCGCTTTTGGCAGTATTTTCCCATATGCCGCTACCACTATGCAATCGGGGTTCAGGTTTGAAATTATACCAATATACTCCTCGCCGTTTTTCTTTAGGCTCTGGGGCTGATAAACGGCAGTGCCGTGCTCCTCTGCTACAACCTTAACCGGGGGCGGCGTAAGCTTATAGCCTCTGCCCTTGGGTTTGTCAGGCTGACAGAATACCGCTGTAACAGTATGCTTTGAATCGTAAAGTGCTTTAAGGGCAGGAACTGCGAAATCAGGAGTTCCCATAAAAATTATATTCACTGTTATACCTCGCTTATGCGGATTTTTTTATCTTTCCTCAACGTCTGCAAACTCAACGACCTTTTCAAGGAACAAATGTCCGTCAAGATGCTCCGTTTCATGGCAGACTGCCTGAGCAAAAAGCTCCGAAACCTCTTTTTCGTACCAGTTGCCGTTTCTGTCCTGAGCCTTGAATTTAACTCTTACCGGTCTTATGGTATAACCCCATTCGCCGGGACAGGAAAGACAGCCCTCCAGCACCTTGTGGGTTTCCTCCGATTGCTCAATTATCTCGGGATTTATCAACTCGCAAATGCCCTCTCCTGCGTCGATTACCACTGCTCTTCTCAGAATGCCTACCTGAGGAGCGGCAAGACCTGCACCCTCTGCTTTTATAAGGGTTTCTTTCATATCGTCAAGCAGTGTCCACAGCTTTTCATCAAATTTCTCCACAGGTTTACACATTTTGTGGAGCGTTTCTTCTCTCTTATTTAATATATTTCTTATCGCCATAAAACTTATTTCCTTTCTTTACAAACCTATATCTCCGTTAATATCGGCATAAATGCTTACTTTGACAAAATCTTTGTTTTTATAAAACTCGGTCAGCATACAGCTTATAATCTTCCTGAAAGCTTTTGTATTTTTGCATTTGAGAATAAGTCTGTACCTGAATTTATTGTTTATCCGCTCAAGCGTACAGGGAGCGGGTCCAAGCGCTCGCAGCGGCGTCTTTATTCCATGTTCTTTTATATAGCTGCTCATTCGTGCCACAAACCAGTCTGACGCTTCTATCGCCTTGCTTTCCATAGGCGAAGAAAATCCGATAACGCATATATCGCAAAACGGCGGATAGATAAGCGACTTTCTCAAAGCAATTTCCTGTTCATAAAACTCGTCATAGTTTTGCTGTGCTGCAAGATTGAGCACGTAATGGTCGGGAACGAAAGTCTGTAGATAAGCAAAGCCAGCCTTATCGCCTCGTCCGCTTCTTCCAGCAACCTGGGTAATCAGCGAAAAGGTTCGCTCATAGCTTCTGAAATCTCCCGTAAACAGCGCTTTGTCAAGGGACACCACACCTACAAGGGTAACATTGGGAAAATTCAGACCCTTTGCAATCATCTGAGTTCCCAGCATTATATCATATTCGCCATTTTCAAAGGACTTGAAATTCTCCTCGTACGAATACCTTGAATAGGTGGTGTCTGCATCCATTCTAAGTATCCTTGCCTTTGGAAACGCTTTTAATAGCTCATCCTCAACCCGCTGGGTTCCCACTCCGCCGGTATGTAAATGGTCTGAACCGCATTCGGGGCAGACGCTTACGTTATCCATGGCAAAGCCGCAGTAATGACACATAAGCTTGTTATTTTTCTTGTGATATGTCAGCGGTATTCCGCACTTTGGACAGCTTATGGGCTGTTTGCAGTCAAGGCAGGACACATAGGTATTAAAGCCCCGTCTGTTAAGCAGCAGTATAGTTTGCTCACCTTTTGAAAGATTTTCGCCTATCTTTTCCATGAGTTTGCGGCTGAACAGAGAATCGTTTCCCGATTCAGCCTCACGCTGCATGTCGATAATTTCAACCTGTGGGAGAACTGCGTCGTTATAGCGCTTGCGTATCTCAAACAGGTGAAATCTTCCTTTTTTTGCGTAATAAAAGCTTTCAAGAGACGGAGTGGCGGATGCCATAACCAGCACAGCATTGTGAAAACCACATCTCTGTATAGCCACATCCCTTGCATGATATCTCGGGGAGATTTCAGATTTATAGGTATGCTCCCCCTCCTCGTCCATAATAATAACTCCAATATCAGACAAAGGTGCAAAAACTGCACTTCTTGTTCCTATTACTATTTTAGCTTCTCCGTTCTTAATCCTTTTAAATTCGTCTGTTCTCTGGCCAAGCGAAAGTGATGAGTGAAGCACAGCAATAACTCCGCCGAAATAAGCCTTGAATTTATTTAGCATCTGGGGAGTAAGAGAAATTTCAGGCACCATCATAAGTGCGGTTTTCCCCGCTTTAAGCACAGAATTAATCAGCCGAAAGAAAACGGCGGTTTTTCCGCTTCCCGTAACGCCGTAAAGCAGCGCACCCGCAGGCTCGCCCTTTTCAATCAGGGACATAATTCCATCATAAGCCTGCTGCTGCTCGTCATTAAGGGCAATGCTATCAGGGTCGGACACCTGCTCAACTCCACCGATAGCGTTTCTCATTACCTCGTACTTATACTCAGAAATAATACGCTTTTCTACCATCCGCTTTAAAAGCGAGGCAGTACAATTGGTCATATAGCAGACTTCCTTAACGGAAGCGCCTGAACAATCCTCCAGCAGATTTACCACCAGCTTTTGTTTCTGGGTCAATGATACGGTCTTACCCTCTTCAACGGTTCTGAGATATTCATCAGAAAGCCTTACCATTTTTACCGTTTCGTCGCCTACACGGCGTTTAAGCTTATCCTCTTCCTGAATATAGCCCTTGTCAATAAGACCCGTCACGGTTTTTTTCAGCCGTGGGTTGGCGGTAAAGTCGAGAAAATTATCAACCTCACGCTGGCTTTCAGCCGACCTCATAAAATTGATTACGTTAAGCTCCTTCTCGTCAAGCTCATCGTCGGGAATATAGGTATTGACCAAAGAAAAATGCTGTGAAAAATTGTAGCTGAACCCTGTCGGCACCACCGTTTTGTATGCGTCAAAAAAAGTGCAGAAAGTATTCTCTTTAAGCCAGAAAATAATTTTCAGCATTTCGTCGGTCACAAGGGATTCCTTGTCTATCAGCTTGAACACAGGCTTGAGCTTTTCGTTATATTCAGGCGTTTCATACATTCTGGTAACAAAGCCTATGGCACGCCTGTTTCCGTTTCCGAATGGGACAATTACTCGTGAGCCGTTTTGTATGTCGGACTTCATTTCGTCGGGGACAATGTAGCTATATTCGCAGTCAAAGCTGTAAGCGGCACGACCTATCGCCACCTTAGCCACCAAAAACACACCACGCATTTACACTATCCCCCTAAAGTCAGTTTCAGCTTCTGAGGCTTGGGTCCTCAATAAGCTTATATTCGCCTGAATAAAACTGGTTTACGGCAGTCTGAACAGGCTTTTCATCAAGTATTTCCTTTTTCTGAAAAGCTTCATCGGTAATTTCTCTTGCCCGCTTTGCAACGGCGATTACAAGCGAATAATAGCTTTCATTATTCTTTAAAATTTCTACTACTGCTGGTCTAAGCATTTTTAAGCACCTCATTAATCATAGTTTTTATATCATTATTGTCGGTTCTGAATTTATCCGCCTCCGCAGAATCATTCTTGGCGGCTCTCATAACCGTTTCAAAATCTCTTACAGCGTCCTCCAGTCCGTCGTTCATAATGGCGTAATCATAGTCAAACGCCTTTGCTATCTCGTCGGCGGCGGCTTTTACACGCTCTTCTATTACAGCTTCGCTTTCAGTTCCCCTTTTGTTAAGGCGGCGTTTAAGCTCCTGAACGGAAGGCGGCAGAATGAAGATAAGCACCGCTTCAGGCATTGCTTTTTTCACCTGAAACGCACCGTTGGTTTCTATTTCAAGCACAACATCCCTGCCCGCAGAAAGATTTTTTTCAACAGGCTCGGCAGGTGTTCCGTAATAATGCTTTACAAACCCCGCATGCTCAAGAAAACCGTTTTCAGCCACCATTTTTTCAAACTGCACGTCATCAATGAAATGATAGTGAACCCCATCGACCTCGCCTTCTCTCGGCTCACGAGTGGTGCAGGATACCGAGTAAAACACATCGCTGTTTTTAAAAACCTCGCTGAGTATAGTTCCCTTGCCGCAGCCGGACGGAGCGGAAACCACAAACAGTCTTGCCTTATTCATCGTTATCCTCCTCGTCAATTTCAAATCTTGAGCCTACCGTTTCGGGCGCCAATGCCGACAGCACCACATGGTCGCTGTCCATAACGATAACCGCCCGGGTTTTTCTGCCATAGGTGGCGTCAATAAGCGTCCCCTTATCTCTGGCGTCCTGTATTATCCTCTTTATGGGAGCGGATTCGGGGGCGACTATCGCCACCACCCTTTCACAGGAAACCATATTGCCAAAGCCGATATTAATTAACTGCATAGCAATTCCCCCGATTACTCAACGTTCTGAATCTGTTCTCTGATTTTTTCAATTTCGGATTTAAGCTCCACCACCATTTTAGTAATCGCCAAATCCTGAGCCTTTGAACCGATGGTATTTACCTCTCGGTTCATCTCCTGAACCAGAAAATCAAGCTTTCTTCCCACAGGACCGCTGCCTGAAATAAGCTCCCTGAACTGGGCGATATGGCTGCGAAGTCTTACCGTTTCCTCGTCAACGGCTGTTTTCTCCGAAAAAATTGCCGCCTCGGTAAGAATCCTTTGCTCGTCTATGTTTTTATCGGTAAGCACCTCGCACAGCTTTGCGTAAAGTCTTTCTCTGTAGGCTGCGGTAACCTTGGGGGACTGAATTTCAACCTCCCCCACCAGTCTTTCTATAACGTCAAGGCGAGAGGAAATATCCTCATACATTTTCACGCCCTCGGTAATACGCATCTCAACAAATCTTTCCAAAGCGCACTGGACGGTTTCCCTGACGCTGCTCCAGATTTCCTCCTCGTCCTCGGTTACCTTTACTACTGTGAATATATCAGGCAGACGCATAATGCTTGACAGTGTCAAATCGTCCTCAAGGGAAAGCTCCTGCGCCGAATTTCTCAGCGCACCGATATAGCCCTTGGCGATTTCACGGTTTATTTCAATATTTGCGCTTACGCCCTCTTGATTGTATATGGAAACGGAAACTTCAACCTTGCCTCTGGAAATGGCGTTATTCATGAAGCTTTTAAGTTTTTCGTCAAGATAACCGTAAGCTCTTGGGGTTCTTGCGGTAAACTCATAATATCTGTGGTTTACCGAGCGAATCTCCACAATTATCTCTCTGCCGTTTATTATACGCCGTTCTCTTCCGAAGCCGGTCATGCTTTTAATCATTGAACTGTCCTTTCCGCTGATACAAACGGCATTTCTGTCTTTGCCAACAGAGCAATATGCGCTCTGAATCAGCACACAAATATTCAACTTATATTATAACATTTCGCCTGCCAAATAGCAAGCAATTTTCATATATTTTTAATATATATTTTACTTGCTATTGTTAATCTCGGCAAAAATGCCTGAAAGACTTTCCGCTATACATACATGAGGATATTTCTTAAAATCCTCAGCGGAGGTTGAGCCGGTAGTAACGCCTGCAAAATCGACTCCTGCATTCATAGCAGTCTGAGCGTCGATATAGCTGTCGCCTATGTAAAGCACATTTTCCTTGCTTTCTCCCAGCCTGTCTATCATCATGTTAAGCCCTGAAGGGTCGGGCTTTGCCGCCTTTACATCTTCCCCACCGATAACAATATCAACCGGGAATGAACCTGCCTGCTGCTTAAAAGTTTCCTCTATTCTGTATCTGTATTTTGTGGACACGATTCCCACCTTCAAACCTGCATGCTGCAGCGCCTGGAGAATTGCTATGGAGTCGTCATAAAAGAAGGTGTTTTTCACCATTTCCGTATCGGCAATCCTTACATACTCCCTGCGCATTTCCTCACGCTGAGGATTATTCTCTATTCCCGTCAGCAAATCCAATGCATCGACTATGGTCAGACCTATCGTACGGTATATGGTATAGTCGTCGGGTATCTTATATCCGAACTTTTCCAGGGTGCGCTTAAAGCAGATTAAAATACCCTTTGAGGAATCAGCAAGGGTTAAATCAAAGTCAAAAACATAAGCGGAATATTTAGCCATAATACAACAATCCTTTCACAAAAACAGGCAACCGTTTTATCGGGCTGCCTGAACGTCTTTTTGTTTTCTAAATAATATTTCAGCGTCACCGATTAAATATTTATCTTTTAATATACAAACTAATCGGCTTTAGCTTACTCAACCGTTACGGATTTTGCCAGGTTTCTCGGCTTATCCACATCGTTGCCTCTCAGCACCGAGGTATAATATGCAATAAGCTGCAGCGGAACTACCGTAAGCATAGGCATTAATATATCGTCGATGGTGGGCAGACCAATCTTGTAATCGGCAACGTCATCGTCCACGTTGATGTAATCATGGGTAACGAAAATAACCTTTCCGCCTCTGGCTTTAACCTCCTTGGCGTTGCTGACCGTCTTGTCAAACAAATCCCTCTGAGTTGCCACGGCGATAAGTGGCATGCTTTCGGTAACAAGGGAAATTGTTCCGTGCTTAAGCTCTCCTGCGGCGTAGGATTCAGAATGAATGTAGGATATTTCTTTAAGCTTTAGTGAGCCCTCCATGGAAAGGGCATAATCCAGCCCTCTGCCGATATAAAGAAGATTTTCGGAATTTACAAGCTGAGAAGCTACATACTGACAAGATTTCTCCTGCTTTAAAATCATTTCTATCATACCCGGAACGCTTTCAAGCACCGAGGTAAGTCTTTTACATTCGTCCTCCGAAATGGTTTTCTTAGCATAGGAAAGCAGAAAAGCAAGGAGATAGAAAACCGCTATCTGCACGCTGTACGCCTTTGTGGAGGCAACGGAAATCTCAGGGCCCGCATGGGTATAAATAACCATATCCGCTTCTCTTGCAATGGAGGAACCCACAACGTTGACTATAGCAAGGGTTTCCGCGCCAAGACGCTTTGACAGCTTCAACGCTTCAAGAGTGTCCGCAGTTTCTCCCGACTGGGAAACGACTATCACCAAATCCCCTTTTCCTATAATAGGATTTCTGTACCTGAACTCAGAGGCGACGTCCACAGCCACAGGTACTCTTGCCAGTTTTTCTATTACATACTTGCCCACCAGTCCTGCATGCATAGCAGTGCCACAGGCAACCACAAATATGCTGTTATAAGACGCAAGCCGTTCGGCGGTCATGCCGCATTCCTCAAAATTAGGCATTCCGTTTTTGATTCGTGGAGAAACGGTCTGCTTTATAGCTACAGGCTGTTCGTTTATCTCTTTAAGCATAAAATGCTCATATCCGCCCTTTTCCGCCGCTTCCATATCCCAGTCGGCAACCATAAGCTGTTTTTCTACAGGAGTGCCGTGTTTATCGAAAATCTGAGCCTTGCCGCCTTTAAGCACGGCTATTTCATCGGTGTCAAGCAGATAGTAATTCCTTGTGAACTTTAAAATTGCCGGAACGTCTGAGGCAATAAACGCCTCGTCCTCACCCACGCCTACAATCAGGGGCGAATCCTTTCTTACGGCATAAACGCTGTCGGGAAAGTCCTTGAACACAATTCCCAGCGCATAAGACCCTTCGATGTCCCCCAGCACCTTCTGGATTGTTTCCATCGGGTCACCGTTATAGTAATAATCCAAAAGCTTTGCCACCGTTTCGGTATCCGTCTGGCTTTCAAACACATAGCCCTTTTTCTCAAGGAAACGTTTTATTTTCCTGTAATTTTCAATAATACCGTTATGAACGATAGATATTTCCGCATTGCCGTGAGGATGAGAATTAATGTCCGACGGTTCGCCGTGGGTTGCCCATCTGGTATGACCTATACCACAGGTGCCGCCGTGGATTTCGCCCTCTTTAAGTATTTTTTCTTTAAGGTCGGCAATTCTTCCCTTGGTTTTGCTTACCTTGATTTCTCCGTCCTGAAAAACGGCGATTCCTGCCGAATCATATCCTCTGTATTCCAGCTTGCTCAAAGCGTCAAGCAATACCTTGGTACACTCCTGTTTTCCAACGTATCCAACTATTCCGCACATAGTCAAAACTCCTTTCAGCGCAAACAGCGCATCAATACTTTATTCTATGACATTTATGCTTGAAAAAACACAAATGCCCCACATATTCGCTTACAATCACTTATAATAATATCACAAAACGCCTGCAAAATCAAGAGGGAAGAAAACTTTCCGCCGATTTTGCGCACAACAATGGAAATACCGTGCAAAGCCGTAAAAAAGCCCTGCACGGTATTGTTTTTTGATATAAATTTAATGCAACTCACAAAACTACTTGCTGCACAACACGTCCAGCTGGCGTTGAAGCTTTTTAAGGTCGTCCCTGATATGAAGCTTCTGGGGACAGGCTTTTTCGCACTTTCCGCAAGAAACGCAGTTCTTTGCTTTCTGAGCCTCATCGATGTCATGGCTCCACTGCCATTTGGTTGAATTTATATTTTCGTACATGCCGTATGTGTTCCAGATTTTAAAATTATAAGGTATATTAACTCCTGCAGGACAAGGCATACAGTAATTACAGCCGGTGCAGCCGTTGTTTACTCTCGCTCTCAGCATATCGGCAATTCGCTCAACCGCTTGCTTTTCCTCATCGGTGAGGGGTTTAAAATCCGAAAAGGTATTAAGATTATCCTTTACCTGAGATTCGTCGGACATTCCGCTGAGAATTACCTTAACGTTAGGCAGCGAGCCTACCCATCTGAATGCCCAAGACGCAGTTGAAGCGTCGGCGTCAAATTTTTTGAACTCCGACGTAATATCCTCCGGCAGAACCGCCAGAGAACCACCCTTAACAGGTTCCATTACCACCAGCGGAACTCCCAGCTTTTCGGTAAGCTCATAGCCTTTGATTCCCGCCTGCTCGTTTACATCCATATAATTAAGCTGTATCTGACAGAAATCCCACTTACGATAGGTAAGTATCTCCTCAAAAGCCTCATAGCTGTCGTGAAATGAAAAACCGAAATATTTGATTTTTCCGTCGGCTTTCAGTTTTTCGCAGTATTCCACCACGCCAAGATCCTTCATTTTATTCCATGCGCCGCGGTTAAGGGAATGAAGCAGATAGAAATCCACATAATCCTTATTAAGCCGCTCCAGCTGGGAATTAAACAGCTTCTCGGCGTCCTCTTTCGACTCCACCAGCCAGCAAGGCAGCTTTGTGGCAAGGAAATAGGAATCTCTCGGATACTTATCCAGAACCTTTCCCACAAAAGGCTCGCTTTCGCCATTGTGATACGGATAAGCAGTGTCTATGTAATTTACTCCTGCCGCAATGGCGTCATCAAGCATTTTCTCGGCAGCTTGTTCGTTAATTTTGCCCTCTGAATCGGTGGGAAAACGCATACAACCGAAGCCCAGCAGCGAGGTTTCAATTCCAAGATTGGACATTAAACGCTTATCAACCATAAAATCTTCCTCCCAAATAATATGTAATAATATTATACCGTCACACTTAACAAAATTCAAGAGCTGCCGGCGTATATTTTTGTTACTTTTCTTTTAATGACTATTCCATCAAGCCGCTGAATAAAACAAATCCCGGACCGCATTATTGCTGCAATCCGGGAGTAAGCTCAATATTTAAACTACTACAGCATCAAAGCTGATGAACCACAAAAATTTCATATATGCTCTTGACAGCGGCTTCAAAATCCTTTTCTTCAACTCCGATGATAATGTTAAGCTCGCTGGAGCCCTGGTCTATCATCTTAACGTTGACGTGAGCGTGAGCCAGCGCTGAGAAAATCCTGCCTGCGGTTCCTCTGTTGGACTTCATAGCTCTTCCCACAACGGCGATAAGCGCCAGGTCGGATTCAATCTCAATGGAATCCGGATGAACGTTTCTGTGGAGTCCGCTGAGAATTTCCTGCTCCTTGGGCTCAAATTCTGCCTGATGAACAATTACGCTCATGGTATCAATTCCCGAGGGCATATGCTCAAAGGAAATCCCGTTTTTCTCAAATACCTCAAGCACCTTTCTGCCAAAGCCCAGCTCGCTGTTCATCATATCCTTTTCGATATTGATAACTGTAAAGCCTTTCTTTCCCGCAATTCCCGTAATAGTAAACGGCGGCTTCTGACAGGTGCTTTCAACTATCATCGTTCCCTGGTCAAGGGGAGCGTTGGTATTCTTGATATTGATGGGTATTCCCGCCTTGCGAACCGGGAAAATAGCGTCCTCATGAAGCACGGTAGCACCCATATAAGAAAGCTCTCTCAGTTCCTTGTAGGTTATCGTAGTAATCGGAAGCGGCTTATCGATGATTCTGGGGTCGGCAATCAGGAAACCTGAAACGTCAGTCCAGTTTTCATAGATATCTGCGCCTACTGCTGCAGCAACTATAGAACCTGTGACGTCTGAACCGCCTCGTGAAAATGTCTTGATAGTATCATTGGGCATAGAACCGTAAAAGCCCGGTATTACCGCTCTTTCAATTCCCGCAAGTCTTTGTGATAACACCTTGTTGGTGCGGTCGGAATCAAAAACTCCCGAATCGTTAAAGAAAATAACATCGGCGGCGTCAACAAACTCATATCCCAGATACTTCGCCAGAATTATACCGTTAAGATACTCACCTCTTGAAGCGGCGTAATCTCTTCCCGCTTTTCCGATAAAGCAAGCTTTTATTGTGGTAAATTCATCGTCCAAAGAAAGCTCAAGACCAAGGTCGTTGATAATGCCGTAATATCTTTCCTTAATAAGGTCAAATTCCTCATCAAAGTTTTTGCCCTTAGCCGCCAGGTCATAGCAGCCGTACAGCATATCAGTAACCTTTGTGTCTGCGGAATATCTTTTTCCCGGAGCGGACGGAACCACATAACGGCGTGAATCCTCAGCCCTGATAATATCTCCTACCTTTTTGAACTGCTCGGCGCTTGCAAGCGAGCTGCCACCGAATTTAACAACTTTTGTCAAAGCACTCAATCCCCTTACTCACACATAAATTATTCCCTATAAACAAGTACCTATTTATTATATATATTTTTTGTATTCAAGTCAATGTGCAATTCAGATAAATTTGTGTTAATTTTCTGTGTACGTTTGTGAGATACGCTTGTGTTTGTCAGGCGTACATTTACAGCAAGAACGTCTCTATGCAAACTTCACTTTCCTTTCAGCTTACATGACAGCTTTTAAGAACAAATATGCAAAACAAAAACGGCATAGTCATTACTACACCGTTTAAGTCATCAAATATTCGATTCGGATACGAGCACTTCAAACTGCCTTTTTATACCTGTGGTTTTTGCAAATAGGATAAATCAGAATTTCAAAGCCTTGATTCTTTCCATAGCTTCTTTGGTTCTTTCCCTGTCTCCGAATGCGGTAAGTCTGAACCAGCCCTCGCCGTTCTTTCCGAAGCCTGCTCCGGGAGTTCCCACAACGTTTGCCTTTTCAAGCAAAAAGTCAAAAAATTCCCATGAGCCCATATTTCCAGGGCACTTCAGCCAGATATAAGGGGAATTCTTTCCTCCCGTATACTTGATTCCAAGCTCGTCGAGAGCGGATGCAATTATCTTTGCGTTTTCCTGATAGTACTTAATGTTTTCCTTTGTCTGCTTCTGACCCTCTTCTGTGAAAACAGCAGCAGCAGCGCACTGTACTGGGTAGGACACTCCGTTGAACTTTGAGCCCTCTCTTCTTCCCCAGAGCTGAGAAATGGAAACCTCCGTGCCATCGCTGGCGGTAACCTTAAGCTCGTTGGGAATTACCGTATAGCCACATCTCATTCCTGTAAAACCTGCCGTTTTGGAAAGGGAGCACATTTCAATTGCGCACTGTCTTGAGCCTTCTACCGCAAAAATGCTTCTTGGTACGGCTTCATCGGTGATGAATGCTTCGTAAGCTGCGTCATAAATGATTATTGCATTGTTTTTTATAGCATAATCTATCCAAGCCTTAAGCTGCTCTTTAGTGTAAGCGGATCCGGTAGGGTTGTTTGGCGAGCAGAGATAGATAAGGTCGGCGTGAACGCTGTCGTCAGGCATTGCCGCAAAGCCGTTTTCCTCAGTGGAATCGGCATATATAACCTTTCTTCCGCTCATCAGGTTTGTATCAACATAAACAGGATACGCCGGGTCTGTAATAAGCACCACATTGTCGTTGCCAAAAATATCAACAATATTTCCGCAGTCGGACTTTGCGCCGTCGTTTATTCTTATCTCGTCTACTGCAACGTCAACGCCGAAGCTTTTATAATAACCTGAAACTGCTTCTTTAAGAAAATCGTAGCCTGTGCCGCTGTCCTCATAGCCCCTGAAGGTTTCCTTAACGCCCATTTCGTCTGCGCCCTTTTTCATTGCGTCTACAACACATTTTGCAATAGGAAGGGTTACATCGCCTATTCCCATTCTGATAATATCTGCATCGGGATGCGCTTCTTTATATGCATTTACTTTTTTTGCAATGTTTATAAACAGATAGTTCTTCTCAAGCTTCAGAAAGTTTTCGTTAATTGATGGCATTTGTCAAACTCCTTTTCTAAAAAATTCGGGAACGCTCCGCCGCAGCTAAAATCCGCCGGGAACATTCCCGTTTAATTTTTACTAAATAATAATGCTTCCCGAGAATACCGTTACCGCGTCTCCGGTAAGATAAACCGCTTCGTCGGTATAGCGTATTTTTAAATCTCCGCCCTTAAGCTTAACGGTAATATCGGTATCCTTCTTGCAATATCCGTTAAGCACGGCTGCAACCGCAGCAGCGCAGGCGCCTGTTCCGCAAGCCCAAGTTTCGCCAGAGCCTCTCTCCCATACTCTCATCTTCAAGGTATGGTCATCAAGCACCTTGATAAACTCGGCGTTTACTCTTTCCGGGAAGATCTCGTTGTGCTCGAAAGCATAGCCTACTTTATCAATGTCCAGACCGTCAACATTATCCATAAACACTACCGCATGAGGATTACCCATTGAAACGCAGGTTATATTGTAACTTTCACCGTCGATTTCAACCTTTCTATCTACAACTCTTCCGTTTTCATCAGGTTCAAGGGTTGTAGGTATAAGATTCGGATCAAGAATTGCCTTGCCCATATTTACAGTAGCACCATTGACCTCGCCGTAATGACGTGTAAGGGAAACTTTCATTATTCCGCTGAGGGTTTCAATTGAAATCTCATCGCTGTCTACAAGGCCGTTATCTCTCATAAACTTGGCTACGCAGCGTATTCCGTTGCCGCACATTTTGCCCTCGGAGCCGTCAAGGTTAAACATTCTCATCTTTCCGTCCGCAACCTTTGAGCGGCATATGAGAATAACTCCGTCGCCGCCGATTCCGAAATGTCTGTCGGAAAGCTTAAGCGCAAGTCCCTCGGGGTTATCTATCTTCTGCTTAAAGCAGTTGAAATAGATATAGTCGTTGCCGCAGCCCTGCATTTTTGTAAATTCCAGCTTCTGTTTTTCAGTTCTCATATTGTTAATATCCACAATCTCGGTGTTATGCTCGGTAAACTTGCTTCTTATCGAAGCGGCTATTGCGTTGGCAGTATCAATTGAGGTAAGACAAGGAATATTTCTCTCTACAGTTTTTCTTCTAATTTTAACCGAATCCCTTGTAGGTATTCTGCCCTTGGAGGATGTGGAGATCACATAAGCCACCTTTCCGCTTTCGATAAGGGTCAGGGTGTTTTCCTCAGACTCATGAATCTTTGCAACTTCCTCAACAGGTATGCCATGCTCTCTCAGCACTGCCGCCGTACCCTTTGTGGCGTAAATCTTGAAGCCAAGGTCGTAGAACATTTTAGCAGTCTGAGGAATTTCGCCCTTGTCGGAATTTCTCACGGTGATAAGAACTCCACCCTTCTTGCCAAGCTTATAGCCTGCCGCAGTAAGACCCTTATAAAGAGCTTCCTCAAGACTTGAAGCTACTGCAAGAACCTCGCCGGTAGACTTCATTTCAGGTCCCAAATGGTTATCAACGTCTATAAGCTTTTCAAAGGAGAACACCGGAACCTTTACCGCTACATACGGCGAGTTTGGATAAAGTCCTGTGCCGTAGCCCATATCAGCAAGCTTTTCACCAAGCATTGCTCTGGTGGCAAGATCCACCATAGGTACTCCAGTAACCTTTGAAATGTATGGGATGGTTCTTGAGGATCTGGGATTTACTTCGATAACATACAACTCGTCATGATAAATAAGATACTGAATGTTTACAAGGCCCTTGGTGTTAAGTGAAACCGCCAGACTCTTTGAGCAGTCGATAATTCTGTGGATAAGCTTGTCGGTAACGTTCCATGCAGGATAAACTGCAATCGAGTCTCCTGAGTGGATACCCGCTCTTTCGATATGCTCCATAATTCCGGGGATAAGAATATCCTCGCCGTCGCAGATAGCGTCAACCTCGATTTCAGTACCCATAAGATACTTATCTATAAGCACAGGGTTCTCGATGCCCTGGTCAAGGATTATCGCCATGTACTCCTTTATGTCGTCGTCGTTAAAGGCGATAATCATATTCTGTCCGCCCAGAACATAAGAAGGTCTCATAAGCACAGGATAATGAATCCTGTTGGCTATTTCCAGTGCTTCCTCGGTAGTCATTACTGTGAAGCCCTCAGGGCGCTTGATCTGAAGCTTCTCAAGCAGCTCGTCAAAACGCTCTCTGTCCTCCGCAGCATCTATAGAATCCGGCGGAGTGCCGAGGATATTAACGCCGTTTTCAGCCATATGCTTGGTAAGCTTGATAGCTGTCTGTCCGCCAAATGCTACAACAACTCCGTAAGGCTTTTCAACATTGATTATATTCATTACGTCCTCATTTGTAAGAGGCTCAAAATAAAGTCTGTCGGCGGTATCAAAGTCTGTGGAAACAGTTTCGGGGTTGTTGTTTACAATTACAACGTCAAAGCCCTTTTCCTTCAGCGCCCACACGCAGTGAACCGAAGCGTAGTCAAACTCAATCCCCTGACCGATACGGATTGGTCCCGAACCGAATACAATAACCGTTTTATTTCCGGTATGCTTTGACTTTATAAACTCCTCAGCCTCGTCCTCGTTGTCATATGTAGAGTAGAAGTAAGGGGTCATTGCAGAAAACTCTGCAGCACAGGTATCAACCATTTTGTATACTGCGTTAAGGGGCTTTTCTATCTTTTCGCCGGAGATTCTCTCGATAACCTTATCGGGATAGCCCAGCTTCTTTGCGTCACGGTAAAGCTCAAAGGAAACGTTGCCCTTTGCAAGCTCTCTTTCAATATCTATCAGCTTACACAGCTTATACAAAAACCACTCGTCAATTTTAGTAATCTCATGAATTTCGTCAACGGTAACTCCCCGTCTGAGGGCTTCGTATACCACAAACAATCTTTCGTCATTGCAGTCGTGAAGCTTGGCTCTAATCTCCTCATCGGAGAAAGGCTTCATCTTGGGCGAAATAAGACAGTCGTGACCAATCTCTGCACCTCTTACAGCCTTCATTATAGCCTGCTCGAACGTAGTGCCGATAGCCATAACCTCTCCGGTAGCCTTCATCTGAGTGCCAAGCTCTCTCTTGGCGTATACAAACTTATCAAAGGGCCACTTGGGAAGCTTAACTACAACGTAGTCAAGGGCAGGCTCGAAGCAAGCGTAGGTCTTGCCTGTAACGGCGTTTTTAATCTCGTCAAGAGTATAGCCTATAGCTATCTTTGCCGCAACCTTGGCTATAGGATAGCCGGTAGCCTTTGAAGCCAGCGCTGAAGAACGGGAAACTCTGGGGTTAACCTCGATTACCGCATATTCAAAGCTTTCGGGATTCAAAGCAAACTGGCAGTTGCAGCCTCCCTCAACTTTAAGTGTGTCTATAATTTTAAGCGCCGCTGAACGCAGCATCTGATACTCTTTATCTGCAAGGGTTACGCAAGGTGCAATAACAATAGAATCTCCGGTATGCACGCCAACCGGGTCGAAATTTTCCATAGAGCAAACGGTTATTACATTGCCCTTGGAGTCGCGCATTACCTCAAACTCGATCTCCTTCCAGCCTGCAATGCATTTCTCTACAAGCACCTGGGTGATAGGTGAAAGGTAAAGTCCGTTTCTGGTGATTTCCCTAAGCTCTTCTTCGTTATGTACTATACCTCCGCCTGTTCCGCCAAGAGTAAATGCGGGACGGATAATAAGAGGATAACCTATGCCCTCCTGATTTGCAAAAGTCACTGCGTCCTCAACCGTATTTACAACCAGCGAAGGAATACAAGGCTGACCGATTGACTCCATAGTGTCCTTGAACATCTGTCTGTCCTCGGCCTTGTCGATGGTTTCGGGATTTGCGCCCAGCAGTTTAACGTTATACTTATCCAGGAATCCCTCTTTGGCAAGCTGCATCGAAAGGGTAAGACCCGTCTGACCTCCAAGGGTGGAAAGCAGGCTGTCGGGACGTTCTTTTTTAATAACCCTCTTGACTGTTTCAAGTGTAAGAGGTTCGATGTATATTTTATCCGCCATAGCCTTGTCGGTCATGATGGTAGCGGGATTTGAGTTTATAAGAATAACCTCAAGCCCTTCCTCCTTCAAAGCACGGCAAGCCTGGGTACCTGCATAGTCAAACTCAGCCGCCTGACCGATAACGATAGGTCCTGAGCCTATTACCAGCACTCGCTTTATATCTTTATTCAAAGGCATGAAACTTCACTCCTCACTTATTTTCATCAATCAACGCCATAAACTTATCAAACAGGAATCCGGTATCCAACGGACCTCCGCATGCCTCCGGGTGGAACTGAACGGAGAACGCGGGCATATTGAGATATGTAATTCCCTCGCAGGTTCCGTCGTTTGCATTTACAAAGGAAACCTTGGCGTTATCCCCCAGCGAATCATTGATAACCGCATAGCCGTGGTTCTGGCTGGTTATGTAAACCCGACCTGTTTCAAGCTCGGCAGCAGGCTGATTTGCTCCTCTGTGGCCGTATTTAAGCTTTTCGGTTCTGCCGCCCTGTGACAGTGCCAGCAGCTGATGGCCGAGACAAATTCCAAAAGTAGGTATCTTCTTTTCAGCCAGCTTTTTAAGCTCATTGATTATCTCTACATTTTCAGCCGGGTCGCCGGGACCGTTTGAAAGCATTATGCCGTCGGGATTAAGCTCCTCTACTCTTTCGCAGGTGGTATATGCAGGAACTACAGTGACCTCGCAGCCTCTCTTAACAAGCTCACGTCTTATATTGTCCTTAGCACCGAAATCGAAAAGGCAAACTCTTCTCTTGATTTCACCCTCGGGGGTAAACACCTTTTCCTCGCTGCAGGTGGTGTTCTTTACGGCGTCGATAATCTTATAGCTTTTAAGATCGTCAAAGCTGAAGCCTGAGCCTTCGGTTACGATTTTACCGTTCATAACACCCGACTCTCTTACAATTTTTGTGAGCTGTCTTGTGTCAATTCCGTAAAGACCAACAATATTATTCTGCTTTAAAAAAGTGTCAAGATCACCCTCACAACGGAAGTTGCTAGGCTCTTGACACCAGTCTCTAACAATATAAGCTTTAACGTGCGGACGGTCGCTTTCAAAATCAGCGGGAATAACTCCATAATTACCGATAAGGGGAAAAGTTTGAACAACAATCTGACCGTAATAGCTGGGGTCTGTAAGAGTTTCCAGATAACCGGTCATTGCGGTAGTAAAAACAATTTCACCGACAGCTTCTCCGGCAGCTCCGAAGCTTTTACCCTCAAATATCGTGCCGTTTTCCAATATAAGATATGCTTTCTGCACTATAGCTCCTCCTTTTACGCAAATTTTTACGCTTACAATTATATCACATAAAACTCGGTTTGTAAAGTGCTTTTTTAATATTATTTTACTTTCCGTTATAACGCACAAATAAATTCAATATACTTTATTCTTTTTGCATATAAGCTTTTGATTTTTCCAGACAGATTTCCCGCCAGGAACAGTCGCCGCATACATCACGCAATCTGCCTGAAGCAATTACCCTTTCCATAGTCGTTGAGAAAAATTCATCTGCCGTAAGTGTAAGCCCATTTTCAAAGCCGCAAAGCTGTGCGGTTTTGCTGTCGTACCTATCTGTCTTTTCATGGCAGCAACATTCTCCCTTCGAAAGATTGGGACATTTTTCACAAAGCACATCGCAGCCGAAGGTTATTTCTATATGTGGATTGCTTTTCAAGCGGTCGATTACTCGGTAAGTATTTTCAGTAAATCCCTCACTGTAACCTTTGCCCTCAAAAAAACAAAGACACAGGGCATGGTGCGGTCTAAGCTTTAACACGGGAATATTTTTTCACCCTTTCCGTTATAATTGCGGCGCAGGCTATTTTGACAACATCGGGAACAATAAAGGGTATAACGCACCAGCTAAGCACCGTTCCCAAGCCTACCGCTCCGGTATTGCTTGTATAGACAATCATATACCAAGCCGTGCCGAAAGCGTAGCAAACAACAAGTCCTGCTATCATTGAAACAATCAGCACCCAGAGCCTGCTTCCCAGCAGTCTCTCAAACAGCCACATAACCAGCGCAGCAAAAATAAAGCCCACAATATATCCGCCGGTTGCCCCCATTATTACTCCCATTCCTCCCGAAAAGCCCGAGAACACCGGTATTCCTATTGCTCCGAGAATAACATACCCGATTACCGCTATCGTACCCAGCTTTCCGCCCAGGATTCCCACCACCACAAAGACTCCAAAGGTTTGAAGCGTAAACGGCACTGTGGTAGGAATTGAAATCCAGGAACACACCGTAATAAGCGCTATAAATAGTCCGCAGTAGGTAATGCTTCTTATCTTATCTCTTGTCAATCATAACACGTCCTTTCAGTTGACAAGTATATCACACATTGCAGTCGTTGTCAACTAAATCTTCATATCGAGTTGACAATTGTTAAAGTACGGTTTATACGTCATCTGAAAACCATGCCCGATTGTATTTATCGGCTTAACTATAATAAAAAAACACTGCCGTGATGTTACTGCGACAGTGTTTAAGTTATTGCGTTTATATAGTTTTAGTCCTGCAGAGATTTCATTGTCGGGAAAAGTTTCTCCAACAATTCACATCTATTCATATTCATTCAAATCCTTTATTCTGCTGACTTTCCCGAACTTCATACTCATTCATATTACATCAGGGAAAAAACAAATTTGTTGTCAATCTGTTGTCTTTGCAGCTTCTTTGTTGTCAGGATTCACACCGAGAACCCTTCTCAAAAGATATCCAACTTTGATAAGTTGTTAAATGACTCTTGCTTCTTTTGATCCGTTGCTTCAGCGTAGATATCCATCGTCGTTTCGATATTACGATGTCCCATGATATCTTGAATTACTTTCAAATTAGTCTCGTGCTCACAGAGTCTGGTACAAAAAGTGTGTCTTAGATGATGACAGGAAAAATCCGGAAGAACAACCGGCTCGCGGCGCTCTCTTTTGGCCTTCACAACTTCCTCGGAATTGTGGCTGCAGATAATGCGCTTAATGGTTCGATTTACAGACTGAGGGGTTTGCACTCCGCCATAGCGATTGATGAATATAAATCCTCTCATACCGTCAATCACCGGATCATAAGCTCCATTCTCGTCCTGCTCCTCGCGGACCATCTGAAATGCATCATACACCACATCAAGCATAGGAATTGAACGAATACCCGCCTCGGTTTTGGGTTTCGATATCTGCAATGTTGATGTTCTGGAGTTTCCGACCGGGTAGTAGACTACACTGTGGTTGATACTGATCTTGCGGTTATCAAAATCAACGTCATCCCATGTCAATCCTAATACCTCGCCGATTCGACCTCCGGTGCCAAGCAACACAGCAAATAACGGCCACCAATGGTAATATATCGGATGGTTTGCGATGTAATCCATAAAGGATCTCTGCTGCTCCATGGTGAGAGCATGGCGCATACCTCTTGCTTTGTCGGACTCTTTGCTAACTTCCTTCATCACTCCATCAGACGGGTTCTTTCTGATTACCTCATCCCGAACAGCCAATTGAAATGTTGGATGCAGCAAGGTGTGTACCGAGTCCAATGTACCCAATGATAGGTCATCTACGTTCAGCAGATGGAGATAGAATTGGAGCACATCCGAATACTTAACCTCAGCAATTTTCTTTTTGCCAAATGTGTCCCTGACAAAACGATCATAGATGTAGATGTAATTACTGCGGGTGGTTTCTCTCAACTTGCATTTGGTAGACATATATCTATCAAATGTATCGTTCACAGTTGCCTTACCTGCAACATACACATCCAAGCCATCCAACTGATCCTTCATCAGTTGCTTTTCCTTTTCTCTAAGTGTTGCCAGATCATTCGCATATATAAACTTTCGCCGTCCCAACGGATCGGTATATGTGTACATATATCGCTTATCTGACGCTCTCTGTACCTCTCCCTTTCTAAGCGCTCTACCGCGCTCGTCTTTTCGTGCCTTTGCCATACTGATTACCTCCTTTAATAAATATTGAAAAGGGGGCTCACAGCACTTACTTCTTTTTGGATAGATACTCTTCCAAACTTCGCAAGGCAACCTCTGTCATTGACAATTCGTGTTTAGAAGCATACTCATTCAACTTCTTATGGGTTTCTTTCGACATACGGATTGTAATGGATGCTCTTTTTGCATCGTCCTTCCTTGGGCGTCCCATCTTTGTCATATGCTACCTCCAAACACATCATATATTATACTTATCGTAAGACAGAAAGTCAATAGCCTGCGTGCTATTCGTCCCCGTAATATTCTGAAATTCATAATATCAACCCTTCAGCACTCCCGGAACGATTCCAGGAACTTCTCGAAAATCTCGCAGTTCACCAATGCAATTCCGTCTATTTTATATACCGCTTTTGCTTCTTTGGCCAATGCCTGAAACTTGGTTAGACCCAAGCTGTATTTTTCTGCGCCTTCTTTATATCTAACAAACTTTTTTGCGTATTGTCTTGTACGCTCAACATCTTGTCGCTGATGTCCCATTGTCACTTCCTCCTTAATTGGTTCATATACATAGTTTCTTCCTATTATAAATATTATGGCTTTACACTCTGCCTGCAGCGAACAGGTCCATAGGAATTTCACCTTCCCGCCTTCATTGTGGCCGGACCGCGAATTACGGAAGTCTCATTATCCCCGGATGGATCATCGCGTTATGCAGGTGCCACCCACATATCAGTGCTCTTGGAACTGCTTGCCAAACAGTTGGATAGCCGCTTCCCACGCCGGGACCGTAGAGGTAAAGACTCTATTCAGTTGTCAAGGTGCATAAAAACATGGGGATGCTTTCATAAGGTAAAAACACCTGAAAAAACGCAAATATAGTCGCTCCGGCAAAATTTTTTCAAAAAAAGACTCCGGATTGCTCCGGAGCCTCTTTCTTAGATATTAAACTTACTTATTTTGAGAGCTATTCGCATGAGTATGTACTGATGCAGATCCTCGTCGTACTTGCCATTGATATAGCAATGGTGCTCGATTAGAGGTGCATACAAATCGATGATTTTCTCAAAGGCATCGTGATTGCCTGCAACAGCGCCCTGCAAGGTGATTCGGAATAAATCTTTATCCATTCTCATCACCACCTTCAGACATCTTTTTGCGGAGATGCTTCAGACCCTTTTGCTTTTGGTCTGATACGTACTGTGCCGAGCAGTTCAGCCTTTTGGCAATTTCTCCTACAGTAAGCTCGTCCACATAAAGAAGTTTAAGGATTTGCTGTCTCATTAACGGCAGTTCAGCGTAGGCCGTAGCGAGACGTTCTTCTTCAAAGTTGAAATCATTATCTTGAAATAGAATCTGTCGCATCCATTCATCCTCTGAAACAGGGATGTTTTCCTCAAACAGTTCCTCCAGAGATACAATATCAACCGGAATCTCCGTCTTGCGAAGATAATTAAGCTTTGCACGTCGTATTAACGTGTCGAGCCATGCGGTAAATCTCGCACGAAGCTCATCTCGACTGTCAGCGTTTTGTCGGTAGTCCAAACATATGCCTCCTTTGGGGCATACCACCGAGCAAAACTTATATATTTACAACATGCCACAGTGGCATGCCGTGAAATTAAATTCTGTGTTCGTACAGTCAGGTCCACAGCAATTAGAACATTGGAATCACCTCCTTCCTGCGATACAAACAAAAGCGGCCCAACCATAAATGAATATGGCGAGGCCGCTTATGTAGGCGTGCATATAAAACCGACGGATCAGTGCCGGTATTTATCTTTATAAAATTATTGGTCTTTAATGTCTTTCCGTTAGCTGTTTCTCCGCTTCATAGGTGTCTCCTGTGTCATTTCTTAGCAAAGCGTTCTAAAGTGTTTAGATAATTCTCCAAGCTTTCACAAACGAGAATGCGCTGAGAAACTTCGTAGTTATCAATTCTCTTCGCAATTTCACGTAGATAAACAGCAGTCGGATCATCGTAATAGTCACACAGAAGCTGGTCCACTGTTACATTCAACTTGTTTGCGATGTGAACCACCATTTCCAAACTTGCTTTGCCGTGACCGCCTTCAATGTGTCCTATATGGCTGACGCTGCAGTCGCAGATTGCAGCAAGATCCTCTTGACGCATTTCTCGCAACAGGCGATATTTCTTTACATTTTTACCTAAAGTTTTGTAATCCACCGTCTCATCTTCTCCTTATACTAATATTTTAGCTGAACCATAGGTAAAACTGAAGAAAGCATATGTGCAAGTGCTATCACGAATTGTGCAGGTCGAAAATAAAAATATATAAAAATTTCCTTAACAAAGCAAATGAGCCTACTATCGGTGATAGCAGACTCATCTGTATTTCACCCAAACAAATCGAGGTTGTCCAGCATTGTTGCTACATCTTGTTCGAGCGCCTCCGGAACTTGTCCAGTTCTCGGGGTGGCAGTACCCGATAACTGGAGCATAGCCATCTTCTCTTCAACTATAGTCCGTATGATTTGCTCCACCTTCTCTTGATTGAAATTGGAGCCAACCTTTACTTCTATTTTACAATACGGGGACTGAAGTTCAGGGTGAGAGGCGAGATACTCATTTAGCGCTGCAACAATGACTGCACTTTTCTTATTGCCCAGGTGTTCTAAAAATTCACCGGCTCTGTACTCTTCATCAGATTCCGAGCCGAACTGCAGTGTAAATCTATATTTGCCGTCTTTCTTCACCTTGCATCCCTCCACCCTTATGCATTAGGGCGGAGCATCTGCGTTCTGCCGAGCATTTCATATCCTACAGCGTTGGCATTCGGTGAGTCCACAAAACTGCCTCTCATAACCATAGGCGAATTCTCAAGGAACGGACGGAGCAAAATGCTACCACCGCCGACAAAGATTGCCGGGTTGGATCTCAGATCAACCTGCAGCTCACGAAGCTGATTCAGAATATTGCTTGCGTGCTGTTTGGTTGCGCCTTTGATAGTTTCCACGACATCCTCAGGCAAGAAAATATCCTTGCCGCAGAGTACGTCGCTGATGTGTTCATCCTCAAGCAGCATATCGTGGTAGGAATTGACCTTGCGGATGATTTCATTATTCATCGTAATAACACCGGATTCCAAGCTTCTGCAGAACTGGAAATCCAGTTTGCCGTTCTTGAGCAAAAGTACATCAGTGGTATAACCACCGATATCCACAATAAAGATACGCGGGGTATTTACGATCATGCTGCTCTGCGGAACGACCGCTGCATATGCCTGCGGAAAAACCATAACCTTATCAATTATAATACTAAACGGCTTTTCTTTATAGATGAAATTGATTGCGCCATCCTTTTTGAAGTAGTTGGCAAACTTACTCTTAAGCACACCGTAGTGCTCGGGCGGAAGACCTACCGCCAACTGAACCTGTTCAAACGGTGCGTTTCTGCCTGCAGATTCCAGTTCCTTTGCGATGGCGATAAGGGTAAGGATGAAATATCTCTCATCGTTGGTTTTGTCCTTCATATAGTTCAGACGCTTACCGCTGAGCGTCCAGAACTTACCGCCATATTCCAGAACCTCATCGGTCATGGGTGGCTTCACCGTATGCTCGGCGAGTCCGGCAACGAAGGAATGATTTACAGTTTTGATGGCAAAATTGCCATGGTCAATTGCGATTAACATAGTGTAGTACCTCCAGGCTTTTTATTTGTACACCTTCATTACACGATTCACAATGCGTATTTACAACCGAAATACTCATAAATCATAAAAAAGCGCACAGAAAAAGGGCGAAGCAAAATTTGCCCCGCCCAGTTCCTTTACTGTTACTGTGACCTTCTTCTCTGGAAGCAACACTCCCAG
This sequence comes from uncultured Ruminococcus sp., assembly GCA_944388405.1. Lineage (GTDB taxonomy): Bacteria > Bacillota > Clostridia > Oscillospirales > Ruminococcaceae > FB2012. The sequence continues at coordinate 31,345 of CALXIQ010000027.1, forward strand.
ATATAGTCGTCCAGACCTTTGTAATTTGGATCCCACAAATAGGTTCCATAACGGAAGCCCATATTGCCCAACAATTCAAGCAGACTGTTATATCCATTCTGCACATGATGGTTAATTGCAAAATCCATATCAAAGGCAGTTTTGATCTCTACCAAGCCCTCACGACGAAGTTCTGTCAGCGTAAGCTCCAACTGAGTAAGAGTGTTTACGCCGGGAACAGCCAGCACCGTCATTCCGGTAAGTGCATTGATGACGTCCGCCTTCATCGGTCCTTCAGTCAGTACCAAAGTCGGTCTGACAGAACCAACGAGATGCGTCCATCCTTCAGCACGACATCCGTCTTCCTGGTCTGTACTGGAAATCCAACGAAACTTTCTCTTTGTTACATTGTCACGTCGGACTTGTAGGCCCTGTATTCTGCCGAGGTAATCACGGACCGGTATCAAGATACCGCGTTTCTCATGGATAAAACACCACGAACCGCTTGTATCCCGATAGAACCCCGGTACACCTGCAAGGTAGTGTCCTTCCGAGCGAAGTTGCTTAGCAAGAGCACTCATACCGATAACCGGAGTCGTTTTATAACCCAGTCTCTCGATATCTGCATCAGTAAGTCCACGGTTAAGCAGGTTTTCTCTGTGATCTGCAGCAAGGGACAGCTTAGAGAGCAATGCGCTGTAAGTAGCGTGCCGCGAATCAATGTCCGTAAGCGGACACTCGGTTTTCATCTCAGGTTTCACCACGGTTTTCTTACGTGGTTTGATATCCTCAGGAACACCGAGACGTTCGATAATTGCCTTACGTGCTTTGTCTCGCGATACGCCGGTATAGAGGGTGTACAAATCAAATATACCCCCGGATATTCCACATCGCGGGCATCTGTAAACATCTTTCTTAAGATTGATGTTGAGATGTTTCTTGCGAGGACTATCATCGCAGCACGGGCATTGCACATTGTATGAGCTTCTGCCCGAAGGTGGCATCTCTATGCCGAGTAGTGGAATTACATCCCACATGTGAAATATCTCCATACAGCCTCCTTTCCGGGGATGACTTAAGCGCCATCCCCAAATATATGGTGATTACTCACGCGCTGGCTTGCTGTAAGGCATATTCACAAATCAGCTGAGCTGCAGCCTTGATCTCTTCGGATCCGGTAAATTTCTCGGCAACCCATTTGAGTGCCTTAGGATCTTCTCTCAGAACCTCGCCGAGCGTTTTGCCGTTATACTTTGCAATCGGGCAAGGCACCATCATAGCGTTGTTGAGACGTTCTTCATAGGTAAGCTCTTTCTTCGGTTCTTCGATTACGGTGTATTCTTCTTCAGCAGTTGCTGCCGCTGTGTTTGTCACAACTGCACCAGACTCAGTTTGGGGTGTTCCCATCAAACCGAGTTCATCCGGTGCAACCTGCTCGAAATCTTCACCTGCCATAGCAAACTGAAGACCGAAGCCGGCATTGCGAAGTGCAATACCTACTGCCGCTGTCTGCGCCCACTCACGTGGAGAAACAGACGGTTTATCTTCACACAGACCACGGGAAGCTGTTGCCTCAGCGAGAAAACAGTCCACGGGATCCTTGTAGTTCGGATAAACCCTTGCGGTAGCCACAAAGCAATCCTTTGCCGGTGTAACGCTCACGGCAATTCTACCTTCCGGATATTTAAGGCGGAACCACGCCATCTGAATCATAACCGGAAGGCGTTTACGCGTCTCCTGGCTATTCAAATCTGTGAAGTCCACCGCAAACGGCGCCGGATCGAAGCCGTCCACCTTGTTAATGTTTTCGATAAGCGCCATCATAGTAGCTTTATCATTCGAGTTGTTTTGACTCATCTCTAAGCCCTCCTTATACGTTGATGTATGTGTTGCGATACTGCATCCATACAGGAAGCAGTGTCAGGATATAGTTCCCGATCGTAGACTTATACTGATCCTGGGAAGTGGGTTTGAAGCTGGAGAAACGCTTTCTGCCATCCTGAACGACCTTTTCAAAGGACGCTGCGGCGGTCTCACGTTTCTTCATACCTTCCGCATCTGTTCTGGGACCGAATTTTCTCTCGGTCAGCACAAACTTAACATAGCCATCAACCAGCTGGTAATGGTAGCCCATCACCTTGGGATCGGTGGTAATCGGCGCCGACTTACTGAGAGACTCAAAGGTCTCCAGCACACAAATGCGGTAGTTCACTTCCTGCATCTTCAGGTTGTCCTCAAGAGGAAGACTGCCCGATGCAATCTGGGAACGGTAGTTGTTTTGCAGATTTCTGTAGTTATCCAAGATAGTTGCCATGATGATTACTCCTCTCCGTCTTTAATGGCGAAATCACGAACGATTTCGTGTTTCTCAGCGCTGACAATCGCACCGAATGCACGGTCGAAATCGACTTTCTTTACATAGACGATGTCCTCATCGCTGTACACCAGTTTGACGCGGTCTCCATCAATGCTCCAGTCTGTCAAATAGATTCTGTTGTTACCCATAATTGTTCTCCTTTCGGTTATGCGAGTTCCTGCAGGCGGTGTGCCAGGCAGGTGCCTCGTTTTTCGGTATCTGTTTTCTTTATTGCAATGCATAATGCTCTTCGTTCGCCAACGATAATGACCCTTTCTTTGCCACGGGTTATTGCCGTATACACAAGGGGCCTTGTCAGCATAATGTGATGAGCGCACTGCAGATTGATAATCACGGACTTATACTCTGAGCCCTGTGATTTATGGATGGTCGATGCATATCCCAGGTCGATCATATCGAGCTCACTGGAATCGTACTCCTTGGTGCGACCGTCACCGAAATCGATAACGACCGTTGCTTCGTCTCCAAATTTGAAGATGCTGCGGATATATCCGATATCTCCATTGTTGACGTCCTCGAAGTTTTTGATTTGCATGACCTTGTCACCGGTTCTGAACTTTCTCTTACCGCAGGTTACTTCCTGTTTGCCTGCCTCAGGTGGATTGACCATCTCTCGAAGCAGTTCGTTAAGAGCGTTTACACCGGTCTCTGTTTTCTGTCGGTATGGACTTAAGAGTGCCACGTTATCGACGCCGTGTTTAGCAACCTCTTGCATATACAGCTCTGCGATACGATTAGCCGAGTCTGACATATTGGCTGAGTCTACAAAACTGAAGTCAGTTCCGTACTCCAGACTGAGATTGCCGTGTCTGATCAGCTTTGCATTCACTGCAATGCGGCTGCCATCGGTTTGTCGGAACACTCTGTCCAGTCTGACAACCGGGATACGTGCGCTGGCGATCATCTCGCTGAGCACCGCACCGGGACCGACAGACGGAAGCTGGTCCGAGTCACCAATCAGAACAATTTGTGCATTTGCTTTTACCGCTTCGAGAAGTCTTCCGGCAAGATGGATATCCATCATTGACACCTCATCCACAAGGATGATATCGGCTTCCAATGCAGTCGGCTCTCCGTAATCTCCGTCTTCTCCCGCCATAAGCCCCAACGCTTTGTGTATCGTGGATGCTTCCAGACCCGTTGATTGCTCCATCCTTCGAGCAGCACGCCCGGTAGGAGCACACAAACAGATCTCTTTGCGTGGATTATAACGACGGTAGATATCAAGAATGGCACGAAGAATCATGCTCTTTCCGGTTCCGGGTCCGCCGGTAATGACTGATAAGCCCTGTGTCAACGCCATCTTCACAGCCTCACGCTGCTCAGGTGCCAATTTCAGCTTCAATCGAAGCTCTTCAGCATCCAAGTCAGCTTCCAAATCACCATATGAATGGCTCCTGGCACTGCGCATCTGCCGGGATAGCAGTTCAGCCAGATTGCTTTCGGCATAGGCTGTTTTACTGCGATAAACATTCCCTTGGTAAGAAACAAGTTTTCCGCTATAAATGAGTCTGGCAGCGCGATTTGCCACCATATCCTCAGTGAGCTGCGGCGTGTCGAGTATTTTCAGGCAAGCCTTGACGAATGCGTGCTTTTCCATGCAAAGATTACCTTTGCCTTCTGCATCGGTGAGTGTGTAGAGAATTCCTTCGTCCACGCGTTCAGTCGAGAGTAGGTCAAATCCCATACTCATTGCAATTTTATCGGCGGTCCTAAAACCAATACCGGCAATCTCGCACAACTGATACGGATGGTTCTTTACAATCTCCATCGTTTTCTCACCGTACTCCTTATAAAGCTTTACGGCTCTGTTCGGTGTGATACCGTGGGGTGACAGGAATGCCACCACGTCACGGGCACCTCGGTTTGCCATGTAGGAGTCGCAGATCTTCTTCAGCTTGTTAGAGCTGATTCCGGAAATAGTAAGCAGTCGTTCCGGTTCCTTATCCAGAACCTCAAGCGCTGTAAGACCGAAAGCATCGAAGATTTTTTCAGCCATCTTAGGACCGATACCTTTGATTTGACCTGAAGATAGGTAGGCAATGATACCTTCTCGCGTCGGCGTAATTACCTCATCGTAGGTTTCGACCTCAAACTGAACTCCGTGCTTCGGATTTTTGGACCAGTGTCCCTGTAATTCGTAACGCTGTTTGTCAGCAATCGGAAGGCCATAGCCAACCGCTTTAACCTGCGTCACAAGGTCTCCTGCAGAGTCTTTTATTTTCTCGCACGGTCTATACACGGCAATCATAAAACTACCGGCATCAATCGTTGAGACGCTCTGAGGATAGATTAGTCTTTCAAACTGACATAACAATGTTTCTGCTCCTTTCTGTGAAAGATTTGGAAACAAAAAAACTCCTGAATACAACAGTTAAACTGTGTTCCAAGAGTTTGTTTTGAATCGGCATTGGCGCATCATTTGAACATCGCCGCCTGTTCCATGTATGATATTGGGTTGGACAAAGACATCGGAATGTGGTTGCTCTCCAGTTTCACGGTTTTCTTGTCGCCGTTCTTCTGGGTAACGAGCTTCTGTACTTCCAAATAAAGCATATCGTCAAAAACGATGATCGGCATTCTGAGCATCGCAGCATTTGCAATTTCGCTCTTCATACCATTGCTGATACGGTTGCCGCATACAAGCAGCACGTCGCTTCTTTCAAGCAACTCAAGACCGAACTTCAATGCGATTGCTCGCTCACTCGGTACGCTGTCACACAGAAGCATCGGCAGAAACGCATGAGGCGCTCTTGCACACATACCCATCTTCTTTAACGCATAGAACATATACGCTCTCGCTGTGCGCATATTCTGAAGCATTCCTTCATTGTCATCTGCGCTGTACGGTGAGCATACATATGCCTTTTTCTTGCATTTGTCTTCTACAAGGAACTGATACATCAATTCCTGTTGCCAATAATCGTGATAAATGTTTTCCATTTTCTGCTCCTTTCTATATCGGCTGAACCGATACCTTGACCTTCCGGCTGTGAGAAGTGCTCAGGACATCATCGTATACCGTAGGATACTTTTCCTTAAGCGCTTTTGAGTCCGGACGTTTACTTGTTCGTGTTACGAAGTCGATGAGAAGCTTATCGGTGGTCGTCTCAAGGACGCCGTGCTCGTGGTTCTTCATCACTTCGGCAATTCGCACGCTATGTGCCTCAATCTCCTTTTCATAGGTTTTGATTTCTGCGTTACAGTCTGCAATCTTGCCCTGAAGCAATGCAATCCTACGCAGAGAAGGCTCGTATTTTGGCGAGAATTCGATACTGGGAAGTCCTTTGGTACTGGGACCCATAATTCGGGCGAGGGATTCCAAAGCCAGTTTAGGAGCAACTCCGGCCATTGTAGGCGGTTTGTCGTTCTCCAAGCTCCAGATCCATTCATCCAGTCTCTCAAAGATCATATCTTCCTTAGCTCTGTCTCTAACGATATCCGGCATTGCCAGGTCGTTATCGGGGTTATTGCCCCAGATGGCAGAGAAAGCACCGATTTCAACGTCAGCTACAGCCAGATAGAATCTAAGCTGCAACTCATAGTACAGAGGAATGGCGCCGTCGGCCCACTCATCTGATTTGTGGAAGGTACAACTCTTGCATTCCAAGATGCCAGGAACACCATCGCTCACACGTGTAAAACGGCGATCAAAGTTTGCCAAAGCATACGGATGGTCTGCGTGCTGATAGAGGTTCGTATCCACTGTTACGATATTGCCGGTCTTCTTGGCGTACCAATGAGCCGCAATCGGTTCGAGTAGATGTCCCATCTCCAGCTGATTTGCATTTGCCTTCTTAGGTGGCTTCATGCGCCCTTTCTTAATGTTCCAGAGCTCCAGTGGCGTAGTCCAAGGTGATACACCGAATATTGCCGCAACATCACTGCCGCCGACCGTATACGGAATAGTGCCTTTTGGACCGTGCATACGAGCTTCCAGCCATTGCTCGTTGGTCATGCCTGCGGTATCGCAAAGAATAATCGGTGCTGCCATTAGTAGCTCACCGCCTTTGCAAGGTCGAAGTCTGACCATTTGAGCGTAAGGGCTCTTGCCATATTTTCCTCAACCTCCAGCATCTTGCTCTCGGGCGTGTTTTGGGTTTTGAGGATGAACGGAATCTCCTGCATTGCAAGGAAGACGTCGTGTGCCGTTGCCGGTCCACCGCCGTATGCCATCTCAAACATAGAGATTGCTTCGACAGCAGCCTTTTTCGGCAAACTCAGTTTCTTGCAGACTCTTGTCATTGCGTTTACCGGATAATCAAGGGTGATATCCAGAAGTGCTTCCAGTTTGGCAATCACATCTCCAAACTGAGCGAAAAGCTGATCGAGGACATCGGTAAAGTCCGAAATTTTGGACTGATGTCTGTGATCAACGGCAACACACTTACCGATATGAATCGGGTGCTGTCCGCCGACAAGAAGTGCAGAGACCTTCGCAGATGCGACGCCGGTGTCAGAGGTCATAAATCTGATACCCGGAGTCAGTTTGGAAGCATACGCACCTTTACCTGTTGCTGTTAGGGTTTTGACGTAGGTGCCAAGAAGTTCTTCACGCTGATTCGGCATACTCCAGGATGCACTGACCAAGGAGTGATCACAGTATCCGGCTTCAAATTCGGCGCCGGGGAATCTGTCATCGAGCTTATCCTTCAGTGTGGCAAGCAACTCGTTAATCGGAAGAATGGAATAATCCACGCTGTCACCGGAGTGTACAGCAGAGACTTTCTCATCTCTGATCAACAGGAGTGCTTCTGCCGGGAATAACTGAAGGCAGGCGTTCAGAACGTTGGCAAGAACATCGCGGCCAAGCTTAGGCAATGCGGTTCCTCCAATTTTAGCCCTGTCTAAAAGGCTCTTGTAGGCTGTCTCTCGAACGGGATACAAATCACCGTTTACTCGAATAGCAAGCCCGAGGTTTTCAGCCGTATCATCTACGGCCTCCTGTGTGACACCGGAGGCAAAATCACTGAGACTTCCATAGAGAGGCGAAGCTTTATCAAGCGGCTCAACCTGCAGGGTGTTAACCTGACATCTGTGCCACAGACTGTTCTTAGCCTGATCTTCGTGGTAGTCCAGCATATCCTCATAGGTGCCAAATGTGCTGTGATAGCTGTCCTGACATTGTTTTAGCATAATACATGCTCCTTTCTGTTGTGACGGATTGACCGCCTTGATATATGACAAAAGCCAGCAACCTCATAGAGACTGCTGGCTTTGTGCCCAATTATAAAATTGGCTCGGAAACAAAAAAAGTGCCATTCACCCAAATGGGGTAAATGACACTGTGAAAACTCTGATAACTGTGTTCGGTACACGACCAAACTCTGATACTAACACAATTATTATAGCAGATTGTTTCTCAATAGTCAATCTTTTCGCAAAAGAAAGGGCAAGGGAGATTTAGATATCAAGTAGCTTTGCAACTTCTTCCACGGTTTCAAGAACAACGTGGAACTCTAATTCACCGATGTACTTATTCTCGGAAATATAGTTATCCCAAAGCAAATACATCTGCGGTTCTTCTCTGATGTCTTTGATAATGTCGCGCCAATCTTCAATATCCTGCACGGAATCACGCTTCTTGGCAGTATGTAAAACAGCGGCCTTCAAGACATCCGGACGAACCTCGGATCTACGGCTGCGGAACAGGGTGTGGAGATCATAATAATCTCTGGCTCTTGTCGTGCCGATATTCCTACGAATGATTGTCTCATACTTCTCGGCAAGAACCGTTTCAAGCGTATATGCCATAACGGGTACCGTCTTTTCGTCAAACAACATCGGAAAATCGTACTGAATTGCTGCCGGAGTGATTACATCACCGGTTGTGACATCTATTTTCATTGGGCTATCAATTTTGCCATACTTCGCACGCAAATGCACGCGGAAGTTATTATAAGCATCGTCCTCGCGGATCGGCTCAATACTTTGATACTCAAATGCAATACCATCGCCAACATCTACAGCCAGGATCTCTTTGACAGCTTTTACGATCTCTTCCTCTTCCATCTGAATGCCGCGCACAGTGGTGTCCATATCCATTGTTGTGCGCTCTCCGATCCCGATCATAGAGGAAATAAGCAAACCGCCTTTCAGAATAAAGTTATTCTTATAAGCAGAGTTTGCCAAGCGCTCCAATACACGTTCAAAAAGGAACATTTGCAGAATCTCTTGGGCGCGAAGATTCTTCTTCGCCGCCATACTGCGTATAGTTCCTTTTAATTGTTCCGGTGTTTTCATCACAATACCTCCATATAGGTCCTTACTTTATCTTCAACGCCAAGAACCTTACTGTATTTCAAAAGCTTACGCCTATCAGCCTTTGTATTAAAATAATCCTTGATTGCCTGTGTGTAGATTTGAATATCCACTTTATCTTTGTCTCGAATCAAATCACAGATGCAACGTTCCTTGTCGTACAAGCGCACCATTGCACCCTGGGGAGACTGGATCTCAGTTATTCCCATATCGTATACCTCCGGTTGCACATAATGGCAACGGATAGTCGGATTATCTCTTTTCAAGCGACTAATATTGGTCCCCTGAGGAATGGTTATATCGAATCTGTGCGGTGTGCGATCAGACAATCCCCAAAGATATAATGCTGTGCCATAAGAAAAAATAGCTTTTGTGCTTTGCAATTGAATTAGCGCAAACTCATCGGCAAGATCATCCGCAAGAACATATAGTCCCTTGCGAACCTGCTCCAGTTTACCGTCTTCTACATATTTGCGTAGCATCGGCCTACTAATGCCTGCTGCTTCAACTGCACTTGTTTTTATAAAGCCACTGTTTTCATCAGCTATCCTTTTAATTTCATTCCAAATGCTATCCATGAGAACACACCTCCTAAAGCACTTTACATTCACGCTTTACATTATACATTATTAAAGCACGAATGTAAATAGTTTTTTCTAAAATTTAGTGTGTCCAAATTTCAAACTTTTATTTATAGTCGGTAATACCGAAAAAATCATTCGACATCTTCGGTAGTCAGCTTGCCTGTTTTCTTATAACGAAGCCCCTCAGGAGAATCGTAGATTTCCTCACCAAAGGAATACTCCCCATGAAAAAATTTTGTAATATCCAGTTCTAATGCCTCAATTATGCGACAGGCAAGCTCAAAGGAGCTTGTCATAATACGACGTTCTCCACTTTCAAATTTCTGATATTGCTGCAAAACGACTCCGGCACGTTCTGCAACCTGCTTTTGTGTCAGCCCAAGAATAACTCGTCTTTCCCTTAAGATTGAGAACGGCTTTACGTGTGCAATTTGAAACCCGCTTAAATCAAAATCCATTTTACATCTTCTCCTTACATTCAGTTGAGTGTTTTTATAATACACCCAACTGAATGTATTTGTCAATAGTTTTTTGAAAATTCATAGAAAAAGGGGCGCCACCGAAGTGACACCCCAATTTTCCGGATACTATGCAACACCTCTGTTCAAAGACCACATCCCACGTCCGTCATGAACAAAATGGGCAGGATTGCACTGAAGTGTTTGGCGGATTTTTTCCTTCCACCACTTATTTGCCTGAGCCTTTTTGTGTGGTTCTATCTGCTCGTAAAGGTATGTGAGGGACACAGCGCCATTACAATCTTCAAGAACAGCTGCAACGACATCACGCCATGTTGCACCGGGCATATCACGGATGTCCATCGTCTTTTGACTGCACATAAGTACGGGGATTGCTGTAGGCGAATCCTTTCGTACAATCAACACATACTCGTGCAATATCGGGATAAACGACCCACTGTATTGGGTGTTATCCGAAAAGCAGTTGTGTTGCGCTTTAATGATGATGTTCTCCATGGTACCTGGCTTGACAATTTCGGCAATCATACTATAGAGTTTGCCTTTCTTTTTGATGTCGCCCATAAGCACAGCCATTCTGCCGCCCTTTTCAAGAGCTGAAAACTGTTTCATCATCGCATAATTCATTGCCTGAACGAAGCGTTCCCAGTCTGGTATACGGGACAGATCAAGAGGCATCGGATCGTAGCCATATTTACTCTTCACATCAGAGGCTTTGTACATCACATCTGAATATTTGATGATGGGAATAGGTAAAGATCATCTTCGGCATTATCCGCTAAGAGTCTTTTTCCCTTCCCTCACACCGGGCGTGCGACTTTCATCGCACCCAG
>CALXIQ010000028.1 GCA_944388405.1 uncultured Ruminococcus sp.
GCCGCCATGGTTGCAGCCGAATATGACGAGGTAATTGATATGGAGATTGAAATTCGCCCTGTAAATGATGGAACGGCAGAAACTACGTTTACCATATTCGGTTTTGCGGTGTCGCAGAATTAAGCAATGGAAAACCGAAAAGCTATTATATTAGAATATTTTGGGAGTTAATATATCGCCATGAAGAAGCTGAACATGATAATAAATACTAATACGAAAAAATCACATATTAATCGTGAAATTTATGGTCATTTTTCTGAACACCTTGGAAGATGCATCTACAACGGAATTTATGTTGGAGAAAATTCTGAAATCCCCAATACAAATGGCATAAGAAACGACATTATTGAGGCTTTTAAGGAAATTAAAATGCCCGTACTTCGTTGGCCGGGCGGATGTTTTGCTGATGAATATCATTGGAAAGACGGTATTGGAGAGAAATCATCACGCAAAAAAATGATAAATACACACTGGGGCGGGGTGGTAGAAGACAATTCCTTCGGCACGCATGAGTTTTTTAATTTATGTGAGGAAATCGGCTGCGAGCCGTATCTTGCAGGAAACCTTGGCAGCGGAACAATTCAGGAGCTTTCTGAGTGGATTGAATATATCACATTTGATGGTGTTTCTCCTATGGCAGAGCTTCGCCGTAAAAATGGCAGAGAAAAGCCATGGAAACTGAAGTATCTTGGAATTGGCAACGAAAGCTGGCATTGCGGCGGAAATATGCGTCCAGAATATTATGCCGACGAGTATCGCCGCTATCAGACATATTGCCGTAATTTTAGCGGTAATGAACTGTACAAGGTTGCTTGCGGTCCTAATGCAAATGACTATAAATGGACGGAAAAGATTTTGTCTCTTCTGACCGATATGCACACTAAAGCGATTTCTATGCATTACTATACTTTCCCGAAAGATCCGTCAAATGACTGGAACAACAAGGGAAGCGCTCTTGATTTTACAGATGAAGAATACTACGCAACAATTTCACACACACTTACTATAGAAGAGTTTATTATCAATCATATTAATATTATGAACAGACTTAATCCCACCAATAGTATTGGTCTTATTATTGATGAGTGGGGCTGCTGGTACGACGTCGAGCCGGGAACAAATCCGGGCTTCCTGTATCAGCAAAACACAATGCGTGACGCAATTGTTGCAGCGTGCAATCTTAATATTTTCAATAGTCACTCAGATAGAATAGTAATGGCAAATATTGCTCAGGCAGTGAACGTTCTGCAGGCTCTTATCCTGACTGACGGCAAGAAAATGCTTAAAACTCCCACTTATCATGTTTTCAATCTATACAAGACGCATCAGAACAGCGAACTTGTCGAAAGCCTTTGTGAAAATGATATCGCCGGCACAGATAAATACAGTATTCCTGCAATTTCTCAAAGCGTATCTGTAAAGGACGATAATCTTACAATTACGATTGCAAACTGCTCTATTGATGAAGAGTACAAAATTGAGTGCAAAATTTCTGGATTTAAGGCAAGCTCTGCTTCGGCGAGTATTATACATGCAGATGTCCGTGCTTACAATGATTTTGATAGTACAGAAAATGTTGCACCAACTGCTTACGAAGTTAAACTGGAAGGTGAAAAGTTGACAATTAATATACCTAAGTGTTCAGTAGTTTCAGTGATTGTAAAATAATTAGAATTAATGTTAAATACCCATATCATATCGGAAAAGTCAAGCGAAAGCTTGGCTTTTTATTTTTAATGCTGTGGTAATTGAAGAAACATAGGCCACATTGGAATTACTTTCTACTTAATATCGATCCGCTCGCTTTGATCGCTTCGTTTTAATTGGGCTATTGGTTCGTAACCGTCCAGGGTAGTTTGGCGGGGCATTGGTTTTTGACTTAGTTTGTTTGGGCATTGTTATATAAATCAAAACAGTCTGGTAATATGCTTGCTTTGACTGCGGCAACAAATTCACCGACACATCAAACCAAGTGAGCGTTAGCGAAAGGCTCGCATATTTGCTTCTGCGCTTAGGACAGTTTGTGTGGCACTTACTTTTGCTATGGCACAGGTTGTTGCAGTCTTTAATCGCTTCCAGTCTGCCGATTTATTTGATGATACTCAATTGTATAGAATTCAAATCCCTCCGTATAGCTAAAACGGCCGAAATACATCTACGGTTTTACACTTTATATTTTCACCCTAAGAATGCAAAAAGCCCGCATTTACGGGCTTTTGGGGGTGGACATCTATTTCATTGTCCAAGTGTGTGTTGCGACAATAAAACAGTTACCTTATCAGCGGACACAAAAAAATCCGCTACCACAAAGTGATAACGGATTTTGCCCCGTCCGGGCGACTGTAAAGCTGTGACTAAATTGATAAATTCTTTAAAGTGCATGCCTTATGACCTTAACCCATCAAACTCATCCATTATCCTAAAATATTCCTTCTCCTCACAATCAACATAATCCTTAGCAAACTGCATAATTCTTTGCAAGCCGTTTTTAATGTTATTCAATTTTTGACTTAATCTCTTGCCTAACTTTGAAAATCACTAGTATTTCGCTTCTTTTAACATCATTACGCTCCCAGACGTTCGCTCCAAAACTTCAACATAAGACTCCTCAACAAGAGGTAGAAAAATATTCCCTGAAACAAGCGGAGTCACAAAGCTCCGATGATTGACTACAGGGTTCGAAAAGGTTGTTTTTAATTTATTTTTTCAGATTTTCACTTTTCTGTTTTTAGTCCGTATGGGAAAAATGCGGTCTTAAAAAGCCGCATCAATATGTTGTTTATAAGGAAAATCCCATTGATTACTGGACTGAAGAGTTTTCAGATTTCAATGGGGTTTCAAATTTTTAACCCCGAGCAATCGGGGTAGGAAGTCGCTGTTAAATAGAAGTTCTAACAAAAAAGTCCCAAAAGAAACAAACGAAAGAATAGTATTTATCATAGACATCCCCCCTCGAATACTTGCTACTGTTATGTGTCCTCAGTTATACATATAGCATACATCATTTCTGATTCCGGAGCAGGACATATTTATTATATCATAATTTTAGATAATTTACAATATGTTTTTCAAAAGAAAACACAGTAAAAAATCTTATTCTGTTTTTTCTCCGACATAATGCCAGCAATGCTCTATAAACATCATTACCATAGTTATCATACAATATTTGTAGAGTCCATAAATTTAACTTATTTTCATTGACAAATAAGACGTTACATTTATTGTTAGGCAATGATTTATAGATTTTGCAAAGTTCATCTTTAAGCATAGCGTCAATATCCAATTTGGGATAAGTGTTATATACTTTACAATTATCATCTAAATCTAATTTTTTTGCTTCTTTTGTATTCATAGATACAAAATAAACATTCTTAAATTTTGTATTTTCAAAATTTACATTCTTTAACTTACAATTAAAAAACATAACATTTTCTAATGTAGCATTTTTGAATGATGAGTTATTTAAATTAGAATTTACAAAATCTACCCCTTTGCAGTAAACACCTTCGAATGAACAATATGTTAAATTTGAAGCATTCCAACGCACATTATAAAAATAAGTATTGGTATATAAAACTTTATACAAATTCGCTTTATATACATACCTATTTCTCATACCGTTCAATGGTTTAGGTGTTCTGCATAAATTAAGAAATACTGGTTTACCCATTTTTAATCTTATACTCCTACGCTTTTCAGCATTTTGTTTCCTTTTTGCCTTTTGCTTTTGTTTTCCTCTACCCATAATTAAACCTCAAAAGATATTTTTATTATTATACCACAAAAAGGCCCAAAATTCAATATATTTTTTAGGTGAATTTCACTTTACCAACAGAATTGTTATACATACCCCTACAAGTACTCCTTCCCCTCACAATCAACATAATCCTTAGCAAACTGCTCCGCCTCGGATAAGCTGTTTTCCAAAATCTCAAACCCCACAGCCGCAGAAAAGTTGTCAAGCTCAATCCTTTCCGATTCGTCAGTAAATACCTCTATCATAAACCCTCCGCAAAGAACATCTCTGCCATTCTTGTCAACTCGTTTTATCTCGTTATTCGGCACGATTCGTATGTATAAACCTTTGTATCTCATAACTCATACCCCCTAAAACGTCATCTGAAAATTCTCATCTTCTTTAAGTCCATAGTCCGGTTCGTCATTAATTTGCTGACTGTAAACCGACCTTTCAAGCGCAGCCTTCAGATAGCTTGTGTCCATACCGTTTTCTTCATAGCCCCGCTTTATGACATTGTAGTAATAGCCGGTTGGCGGCGAAATCTGACCTTTATTCATAAGATATACCATGCATTCCTTCTTTTCACCGCCTACCTCTATCTCAAAAAGCTCCTTGCGGTAAAGGTTCGGGAATCCCTCATAGCGGTCAAGATTGTGTTCGTCATTACCGTCTATCTCCCAAATAAGTACGGGGACTTGCGACTGCTCGTTGGGAACAATTGTCGCCACGCCGCGAAATTCAAGCTCGTAGCCCCTCATCATTTCTGTGCTTACTACCTTTGAGTTGGGACAGCGATATGCCATCTGCTCAAGATTGATGTTGCTGCCATAGGCAATGTATAACCTTTTGTATTCCATGTTTTCCTCCTTACATACTCATTTCTAAACTTTCTTCAAACTCCTCACGTTCGCTTTCTGACGGCTCTGAAATTTCATCGGGCACATTTTCGTTTGACTCCTGAACCTCGCTTACAGGCTCTGCACGCTGCTCACGGGCGGCTTGCCTTTGAGCTTCACGCTTTTCATTCAGCTTTGCCCTTGCAGCTATTCCATCCTCCGGGTGACGCCATGCAATGTCGCCTTCCAGATGCTTAAGCAAGTGCGTTCTGCAATTCTTGAATTCATCACCTATCAGCCCCAGATTTAAAAGCCATACCCGAAAGCTGTACCGCATATTATCACTTTGTGAAACCTGCGGTGAGCAGTATTTTTTGGTCATAGCCGTATTTGATATTGCAAGTGCAAGAACAATCTGAGCCCTTACCTCTCCGGCGTGAAGAGAACCATTGTAAGCACGAATCTCATAATGCCCATACTGAAAAAAGCTGTGAAGATTGCAGATAACATATCGGCTGTGGGAGTAATGCTGATATTGTTCGCTCATTCTGCCGTGATACCAAAGCCGTTTTATCTCTTCCATATCTTCAGGCTTTTTGCGGTTTATGTCCTCGATAAACTGCTTGTCCATCCTGTGGCAGTAGAATTCACGTGCGGAAGATACCTGCAAAGCGTCCCACAGAAAATCCTCTTTGCTTGCAAAGATGTTTACAAGATTTCTTATCTGCCGTGGTGTGTAATCATCCGCAGAAATGTGGATATGAGTGCCGGCACAATATCTCGGACCGGTTACTCCGCCTGCCTTTCGCAAAGCCCTGACCACCTCCTGCAAAAGCGGAATGTCCTCATATTCCAAAACGGGAGAATTCAGTTCCACGCTGTATGACTTTGATGCTCTGTCACCGCTTGCATTGTAACATATTATGCTCCCGTCATAAACCAAAGCCCACTTTCTGCCGTTTGAATCCGTCACAACATATTTGTCATAGCTGCCGCCCGTATGTTCAGCCTTTCCGTTCACCGCCTTTGCAACAGCCTTTGCCGCCTGACTTCTGGTAAGTCCCGTCATTTCAATCTCAATGCCGAATTTCCTTGTTTTTATGCCTTCAAA
>CALXIQ010000029.1 GCA_944388405.1 uncultured Ruminococcus sp.
ATGAATCTTCAAGGGTTTGTTTAGTCTTCGTTGTTATTCAATTTTCAAGATACCTTTTTGCTCCCTCTTTCCTTTGTTTCAGAAGCGCCCCGCTTTTGGCGGTGTTCTTCTATCTTATCACAAACTCGCAAGTTTGTCAAGAGGGGAAATTTTGAACTTTTCGTTAATTGATTGTTCTTTTTGTTGTCCGCCGCTCTCGGCGACTTATTTAGTCTACCACATTCGCAGGCTCTTGTCAACACTTTTTTTCGATTTTTTTCATGTTTGTTACTCTTGTTCAACAAACAACCGTCACATACGGTGTATACTATTCAAATTGTACATATAAATTATGCCGACTTGTGTATATATAATCAAGAGCATGTATAAAACCGCCTGCTCGGTGCAAAATACTACTATCTATAAACAAGGAGGCTATAAACTTGAATAGAACAACAGGAATTTATAATTTTCTCAAGACTGCCGTCATAAGCTTAACTGTTCTCGCACTGCTTGCAGTCTGCGGACTTGTTTTTATCAATAACAATGAGCAGCCTGCTTTATCTCAGGTAGGCTCCAGCGGAAAGGAAGTCACTGCCATTCAGGAAAAGCTGAAAGAACGTGGACTGTTCAATGTCGGCGTAACAGGATATTACGGGGAAGAAACCAGGAAAGCTGTGCTAAGATTCCAGAAACAGCAGGGTATTGCTCAGACAGGAGTGGCAGGACCCGCAACTCTCCAAGCGCTTGGAATCACAATCGGAACCATTCCAGCCGCCACCGAAGCTAACGTCAATCTGCTTGCACGAATCATCTCCGCCGAAGCCAGGGGTGAGCCTTATACGGGACAGGTTGCGGTAGGTGCGGTTATTCTTAACCGAATTGAGCACCCCTCATTCCCCGACACCCTTGCGGGAGTAATTTATCAGAACGGCGCATTCACCGCCATTGTGGACGGACAGTTCAACGAACCTGTTGCCGATTCAGCATACAGAGCGGCAAGAGACGCCCTTAACGGCTGGGATCCCACCGGCGGCTGCATATACTATTACAACCCCGACAAAACCTCCAATGCCTTTATGCACTCACGCCCCACCGTAATGGTTATCGGGAACCACCGCTTTTGCAACTGACACAAAACGGCAGAGCCAAAGCCCTGCCGCATACATAATCTATAGATTTTTTCTTAATCTCCGTCCACAAGATAATACTTGCGTAACCTGCTTGAAAAAATCTCATATAACAGCTTTGCAGCTGCGGCAGCTCCTATTATTGAAATTACTGCAATTAAAACCTTTGCGCCCTTGCTCATAAAATAACCTCCGTCCGATCGTTTTGCTACAGACCTTACGGCACAAAAATGTGCGTTCGCTTTATATTATAGTATACACCATTACCGCCGCAATTTCAAGTAGTCTGGCAAATATTTTTGACACACGTCCAACAATTCGCCTGATTTTTAAAAAATTTAATTTGCAAAAGTAATAAATGTATGCTATAATATTTTTCGACCATAAAATTTTACTTTTATCACCACGCCGCACAAGCAGATTTTGCAGCGGTTTAACCGAAGTGTTTTATACGAGGTATTATTGCTATGTCACAAGCTGCACCTAAGCAGAGCAATTACAAAAGGCTCTTTTCAAATACTATTATATTCGCAATAGGCTCTTTCAGTTCCAAGATACTGGTGCTTTTGCTGGTAAAGGTGTACACCACCTACCTTTCTCCCCAGGAGATGGGCGTCAACGACGTTATCACCCAAATTGCAAACTGGCTCCAGCCTATTGTTACAATGACTATAAGCGAAGCGGTAATACGCTTTGGTCTTGATAAGGCGTACGACAATAAAAAGGTATTTACCCTTGGCAATATTGTCTGCCTGACTGGTCTGGCGATTTTAGCAATCATTCTTCCCATCGTTACAATTTCGGGAGTGGCGGACAAATATCTCAGCGGATATTCCTTCCTGCTTTATGTGTACATATTCATGTCCAGCTTAAAGCTTGTTTACTCCACCTTTGTGCGGTCGATTGAAAAGGTAAAGCTTTTCGCCGTCAACGGAATACTCACCGCCTTCTTTACCCTTTTCGGCACGATTCTCTTTATCTGCGGATTTAAAATGGGCAACACAGGTTACCTGCTGTCTATTATCATGTCCGACTTTATCTCCATTATTTTTCTCACCGTTGCGGCAAAGCTGTGGAGGTACATTGAATTCAAAAAGCCGGACAGAGAAATGCTCCGCACAATGCTTCAGTATTCTGTTCCCCTTATCCCCGCTCAACTGCTGTGGCTTATTACAAACAGCTCCGACTCCTTTATGACTACCCACTATATGGGTTCAGAAGCCAACGGCATACTTTCGGCGTCCTATAAGATACCCAATCTGGTGGCGACGGTCTATCTTATGTTCGGACAGGCGTGGAATATGTCCGCCATAATGGAGGACGATTCCGACGACCGAAACGAATTTTACGAAAATGTATTCCTGCTTAACCAATGCCTGCTTTATATGCTGGCGGCAGGCTGTCTGCTTATCGTTCAGCCGCTGACAAATATCTGGCTGGGGGAGGCATTCCACGATTCGGCAAGATATTCACCTATTCTCATTTACTCATCAGTGTTTTCCTGCTTTACCACCTTCATGGGCTCAATCTATCTTGCGTCAAAGCGCACCAAGCGCTCGCTGGTTACAAGCCTGTTTTCCGGCATTATAAATGTGGGACTTAACGTAATCCTGATTCCGAGAATAGGTCTTTACGGTCCTGCAATTTCCACCGTGGCAAGCTACGTCGCCGTTTTTATTATCAGAGCCTACGATTCACGAAAGCTTGTACCCTTTAATCTTCACATCGGAAAGATTGTGATAAACAACATAATTCTTGTGGCGATGGTTCTTATAAATGTGTTCCAGTTTATTATCGGCTACAGAGTTCTTACGTTTATAGCCCTTCCAATACTTTTCCTTATAGTATTTCTCCTTAACTTTAAAACCCTTTGGAATGCTGCCGAAAACCTGCTGCCAAAGAAAATAACCGGAATTATCAACCGGCTGGGAGCAAGTCGCATAACGGTTTTGTGCATAGCACTGTGCGTTTTCGCCGCAATTGTATATCTGACAAAAGGCTTTATTATCTATCCTATCGCCGCAGCGGCGGTGATAGCAGGACTGCTGAAAAACAAGAAGATTGCGGTTTACGCAGGAATAGCCCTTGTATTCCTGACAAGCTGGGATATTTTCGGCATTGAAACGGCAGTTGCCGCAGCCGCCTTATGCCTAATCATCCCTCTTGCTGTATACCACACAAATGCCGAGCTTTTGGTCTGTGCCGTAGCCGCCGATGCTCTAATGTTCGTTGTGGGAGGAATATATCTTGCAGTGTTCTGTCTTATGGCAGAGCTGCTTGCGGCAATAATTATTTTCAGAAAACAGCTTTTTCGCATACTGGAAAAAATAATGTTCAAATAGCTTATCAGCTTATTATACAGCCTTGCTGTTAATATAACCGCAGCTATGCGCTGCACATTAAACCGAGGGAATTGTCCCTTTTAAAAAATGACGGAGGAAATAAAAATGGCAGAACTGAAATTTGAAATCACACAGCGTATCGGAGTGCTCTCTGAAAACGCCAGAGGCTGGACAAAGGAACTTAATATGGTCAGCTGGAACGATAGAGAACCCAAGTACGACCTGAGAGAATGGAGCCCCGACCATTCCAGAATGGGAAAAGGTATCACCCTTACCGAGGAGGATATAACCGCTCTTAAAGCTATTCTTAACGGCGAAGAAATTGACGACGACATAAACGAGGATGATATTCTTTAAAGGTGAATTAACGTTAATATTAACCGTTTGTAAAGAATCTTTATAATACCAAATTATAACTGAATGTTAATATTTCGTTCAATATAATTTGCTATAATCTACAAAAATAATATTGTGAGAGTGTCTTTTCTCAAATTCACAAAAAGCGAAGGAGTATCACCTAATGGAACAGCACGGAATAAGCAAGCTGGATTTAAAAAGACGAAACCGAATGCAGGTTCTGAAAATCCTCAAGCAGAGAGGTCCTACTTCAAGAATTGACATTGCCGCAACATTGGAGCTTACCAGAGCTGCAGTTACAATCATTACAAACGAAATGATAGAACAGGGCATTATTCAGGAGATCGGCGAATACAAGCATATCGCGGAAAAAGCCCCCAGGGGGCGCAAAAAAATTCTTATCGACATCAATCATCACTATAAATTCGCTATAGGAGTTACTATCGAAGAAGATATTGTAAGCGTCGGCCTTTCAACTTTGGCGGGTGCGGTGCTTGACAAGCGCAATATGCCCATAAATTCCGCCACAAAGCGTCAGGCTGTTTTTGATTATATACAACGCTCGATCAGAGAAATCCTCAGCGATAACTGCCTTGACAGAGAATCAATTTTAGGAATAGGCTTTGGAATTTTCCCCACAATGTTCCCTCGCCTTGATATCGACGTTAAGGACGGCGTCCCCGATTATTCAAAAGTTAAAGCGCTGGTAGCTTCATTTACTAAGCTTCCGCTAGTCTTTGACAATTCCGTAAAAGGGACCGCCATGGCGAATATAGACTTTCAGAAAGACAAGGACCCCAATCTGCACAACATTGCATTTTTGCAGTACGGCAACAATCTTAACTTTGTGGTCACAAGTCTGGACGAGCCGATAGTTTCATACGATAACCGCACAGGCTTTGTGGATAAGATGATAATTAACCCCGCCGCTTCGGAAAAATGCAGCTGCGGCAGACGGGGATGTGTTGAAAACGAGCTTACTCCCAAAGCAAATCTCCGCAAGATAACTCGTGTTTTTTCCGATCGCAGCACTCCTTTTCTGTACAAGGCGGCCCACGGCGATCCTCAGGCTATAAATGAAGAGCTTATCTATGCGGCGTACGAAAAGGGAGAAAAGGCGGTTGTGGATATAATCGACAACTCACTAAATCTTACGGCGGTTTTGCTTAACAACCTGTACTTTTCCACCAATCCTCAGAAGCTTGTGTTGCATCACTTTAGATTCGGTCCCAGCGAGGCGGATTTCTTTGCAAAGCTGAAAGAGAATGTTTCCGCAATCGGCGGAAATGTGGTGTCAAGCAAAATAGAGCCTTCAATTATTGAGGACAAGCACCGTTTTCTTGCAGGCTGCGCCCTTGCTATCAGAGAGCTTTTCTTCAACAGAGGCGGCTTTGACAACTGATTAAAATCTGAAACATAAAAAATCGGGCTGACTGTGTTTTTTACAGTCGCCCGGTTTTTGTTTTGTCGTAAATGCATTCCCTTGCCGATTACGCTAAACGGCGGTGTTTTTCTGACTCTCTATTCTTTCAATCCTTTCGGAAATGAAATCCACAACCCTGTCTGGACTGATGCCCAGCACTATCGCAATTTCCCGATGCACCATATTTTCCGCCGCTTTCATTGCGCTTTCTTCGCTTGCAGACAAATGTCCCCCGCTGCTTTTCTTTCCCTTTTGCTTTGCATGAAGCGATTTTATCAGCGAAATAATCTGACGGCAATCGTCGCTTTTTATAATAGAGTTGAATATGAGCTTGTTTTCGCTTCGGTTTCCGCATTTACAGGGGGCAATATCGGGAATCGAATCTATAAGCGCATATATCTCCTCTTTGGTCATCAGCTTTCTCAGCTTCTGGTCAGCCATATCGCAGGGAACATAATATGTGGATTTATCCGAAGCCTCAGGCACCAGAACTATATATTCCCGCTGGTTCTTTCCGTCAAAGCTGCGCTTGACAATCTCCTTGAAACGGCATATCCCCGCTGCATGGTACACAACATATTCATTCAGTAAAAGCTGCATAACTGCCTCATCCCTTTCCTGTTTCGGCAAAGCTTGTACACCTAAAGCTGTGCCTTTTATCTATGCGGCTTAATCCATAACTTAATTAACTCCCTGTTTATATTATAACATATTTTAATAATTAATGTAATAGGCTTTTTGCACAAAAAGTCTCTTCACAAATATATGATTTCACCATAAAGCCTGATGATGCCTGCCGAAAAAACGTTATCATCAGTCTGCCCGGATTTTTTCTTCGAAAAGCGAAATCCCACCCACAAAGGCGACCTGCCTTAGGGTGAGATTTCTGCAAAAGCTACTGCTCGGTATTAAAATCCTTGTTTCTGTGTTGAATCAGCTTTTTGGTTTTTCTTGAGTGCATACCCATAACGATCTTCTCGCACAAATCAACCAGCTTTTTTCTGATTGGCATAAACACATAGAAAAACTCTCCCGCATAGGTCACAACCTCACCGTTAAAGCCCTTTTTGAACTTGTATACGCCGTAGTTGGGGTGGGTTTCGTCTGTGTAGAAGGGAATGCCCTGAAAATCATAAATGAAGTTGTCATTTTCCAGCGCCCAGTTAATCATTGTCCACTGCATAAGGTAGTTGGGATAGGTGTTTCTGTGCTGATTGGAGGATGCGCCGTAAACATAGCAGGTTTTACCTGCATACTGAGTTGTTACCGCTCCCGAAACGGGAATTTCCCTGCCGCTTTCCTCGTCCTTCAGATAGCACATAAACAAACGACAGTGCTCCTCACCCAGTCCGTCCAGCATCTTTGCAAAATACTCTTTGGAACGTATGGAAAATCCGTCCCTTATGCCCGTCGCCTGCATCATAGGATAGAAATCGTCAAGAGCTTCCTTACCGCAGGCTCTGCACACAACTCCCTTTCTTGAGGCTTTTCTGATTCGGTTTCTCCAGTCGGACTTAAAGGTCATCATAACCTCGTCGGGAGTTTTCCCCTCAATATTCCTCAGCATATAGTTGTTTCTCGCCTGAATGGTGGAAAGCTCAGGGGCGTTGTAAATGTGAGTAAAGCCCATGCTTATAATCATTTCCGAAAGCTGTCTATCCTTTTCCTCAAAGCAGGGGTCCCACATAAACTGATAGCTTTTATACTTTTTTGCCAGAACCTTTACACCCTCAAGAAGATCCTGCATAACCTCCTTGTCGCTCCAGTCGCACACGGGACCGTGGGGAGCGTAAAGAAAAGTACAGCCAAAGAAGGGTATCTTCTTGATTAAAACCAGACAAGTTCCCCTTATTTTACCCTCACTGTCCCTTGAAATTACAGCATCCCAGCCCCAGGTGTCCTTTACTCTCGGCCAGCGCAGCGACTGCATAAAGTTTCCGTACCTGCTGTTCTTAGCAAAATTCTCATACTCCTCAAGCAGGGCTTTGTCATTCTTGTTTATTATTTCCATGTCTTTATAGATCCTCTCATAATGTGATTGCAATTTATAATCTCCGCTAATTCTGCTTTCTTACCACGGAGTACTCGTCGCCGTTGCGGTAGTATGGGCAGTTAAAATCAGAATAGCTTAAAAATTTCTGCATTTCGTCCTCGTCAAGATTGACGTCGCAGACATAGCATTCATATTCGTCGTCATAGCCGTAGTTTGCACAGCTTTCACAGCATGAAGCTGCCATAACAATCAACCCTCTCCGCCGTTTTTACGCCTTTTTCTTATTCCTCCGCCTGTGAGCAAATAGCTCTGATACACCATATTTTTTATCTCCTCGTCCGGCACGTCGCTTTCAAGGTAAACGGAATTCCAGTGGGTTTTGTTCATGTGATATGCCGCCGTAACCCCATTGTAAGCTCGTCTCAGCATATCAGCCTCCATAGGGTCGCATTTAAGGTTGACAAGGTATTTGTCATCCGGCTTCATTATCAAAGCAAACCATTTGCGGCTTTTTTCATGCCTTGCCACCACCGATTCAAAGTCCTCGTTAAAGGGCATATCCGTTACCGCTCCCGCAAGGGAATTGCAGTACTCTATAAGCTCAGCCTTTGTCATAACCTCGCCGCCTATCTTTTTGCCAGGCGGGTAATGCCCAGTATTCCCAGCACAATCATCGCCACAGCGGCGATAATCATGCACACCCAGCCGGAGGTCTGGGAGCTTACAAACTCGGTCATGGTCATATCTCCCACCAGGCTCTCCGCCGCAGAATCAAGCTTCAGACCTGAAAGCAGCAGCACCGTCATAAACCTGAAATTCACCAGACAGAAAAACGTGCTTAGGGACGAAACAATCCCCTGAAAGAGTACGGTAAAATTCATCTCCCGCTTGTAGCAGATAAAGGACAGCACCAGATGCACAACGCAGCTTGCGGTAAAAATCACAAAGCCTGCGGTTATAATTGCCGCTTTTACAGGACTTTCGTCCTCAGTCAGCGAAGGCAGCAGTATTATCACCACTACCGCAAAGGCTAAGGCGCACACCATTGAAACAACTGCGGCGATGCGGCTTTTCTTTTCTCCCTTTCTAAGAACATTCTTTTTTATCTGCTTAGGCATGGCGGGTTCTCCTTAATGCTTTTAGTATTAAACGTCATAAACATTATTATAATAACATATTTCTTAATAAAAATCAATATCTGCTCTGAATTAATGCTATATCTCCGTTTTTATTCTGCGGTTAAGTGTCATGGAGCTTTCGGTGACAATGGTGTCGTACGCCAGAATTTCCACCCCCTGCTCCGCCGCTTTTTTCAGAGCCTCGGCAAACTCGGCATGGGTTTTGCGGTTGGGCGCAAAGCAGTCTGGGTCGCTCATCTGGATTACAAACAGAATACAAGCCCTGTAGCCGTCGGAAAGAGCCGAAGCAAGCTCATTAATATGCTTCACACCTCTCTGGGTGGGAGCGTCGGGAAAAAGAGCGATGTTATCCTCCTCCAGGGTCACGCCCTTTACCTCCATAAGTATTCTTTCCCCCGAGGCTTCAATGTAAAAATCAATGCGGGAGGATTTATAGGTATATTCCGGCTTTATAAGGGTAACACCTTCAAAAAGCCGCGGTATCGCTTCAAACGCCGCCTTGTTGGGAGCCTGACTGTCCATATTTATCAGTCGGCTTCCCTTGTAGACTGCCACCAGGTCGAATTTGGTCTTTCTTGCCGGATTGTCGCTTTTTTCGCACAGCACGGTGCAGCCCTTTACAAGCAGCTCCCTGCATCTGCCGGTGTTTTTTACATGGCATATTTCCACCCTGCCGTTTATCTCCACCTGAGCGATAAACCTGTTGGGACGGCTTATAAATGTGCCCTTATGTATGTTTTGGTAGTTCACAATGATTTTCCTTTCGTAGTTTTATTTATTGTAGCACAATTTAAGCTCAATTACAACGGCGGCTGCCCGGCAGACAGGCTACGACAATTTTACAAAGTATCTATTGACATTTCATAAAAACATGATGTATAATATTAGGTACAATATGATAAAGGCTGTGACGGAAACGTAATCCGAGGGATTTTTCCAAGAGAGCAGATGTAAGGTGAAAGTTCTGCGTTAAATCACGGGTTTGTATCATTCCTGAGCCTGCCGCTGAAAGACCTTGTCCGTAGGACGGCACGGTGCCCGCCGTTATGGGATAATGAGCGGCGCTTTGTTTTTTCGGAGCGCAATCAGAGTGGTAACACGGAGAGTAATCTTCGCCTCTGTCAGCCTTTGGCTGTGGGGCGGAGTTTTTTTATTATATTCTATAATTTTAAGAGGGATGATTTTTATGCTGACACTCGACAAAATCTATCACGCAAGACACGTTTTAAAGCAGGTTATAAGAGAAACAGAGGTTATCAAAGCTCCCAAGATAAACCCCGAAGCCAACGTTTTTCTTAAAACCGAAAATCTTCAGATTACAGGCTCCTTTAAGGTAAGGGGAGCGTATTATAAGATTTCTCAGCTTTCCGACGAGGAAAAGGCTCACGGCGTTATCGCCTGCTCTGCGGGAAATCATGCTCAGGGAGTTGCCCTTGCCGCTACCAAAAACGGCATCAAATCGATAATCTGCCTGCCTGACGGCGCACCCATCTCAAAGGTAGAAGCCACCAAAGGCTACGGCGCAGAGGTTTGTCTTGTGGAGGGCGTTTACGACGACGCTTACAACAAGGCTATTCAGCTGAGAGATGAAAAGGGCTACACCTTTATCCACCCCTTTGACGATGAAAATGTAATCGCCGGTCAGGGCACAATCGGTCTGGAGCTTATTGACCAGCTTCCCGAGCTGGACGCTGTTGTGGTTCCGGTAGGCGGCGGCGGACTTATTTCGGGAGTTGCTTTCGCCCTCAAGTCCTTAAAGCCGGATGTGAAGGTATACGGCGTTCAGGCAAGCGGCGCTCCTTCAATGGTGGAATCCCTTGCGGAAAATCATATAAAGTGCCTTGATTCGGTATCCACCATTGCCGACGGAATTAAGGTAAAAGAGCCGGGCGAGCACACCTTTGAGTACTGCAAGAAATATGTGGACGACATTGTCACCGTTACCGACGACGAGGTTTCCTCTGCAATTCTTGCCCTTATCGAACAGCACAAGCTTATTGCCGAGGGCGCAGGAGCGGTTTCGGTAGCCGCAGTGATGTTCGACAAGGTTCCCGTTAAGGGTAAAAATGTAGTATGTCTTGTTTCGGGAGGAAATATCGATGTTACCATCCTTTCGAGAGTTATAAAGAGAGGTCTGCTTAAATCGGGAAGAAGCGATACCCTTACCATTCAGCTGGAGGACAAGCCGGGACAGCTTAAAGGCGTTTCGGAGATTCTTGCAAACCTGGGTGGAAATGTGGTTTCAATCCATCACGAAAGAGCCAGCGAGGACAGCGATATTACCGATTGCCTGCTGAGAATTGTATTGGAAACAAGAAACTTCGAGCACATTGCCGCAATAAGGCAGGCGCTTACCGCCGCAGGCTTCAACATAGTAAACAAATAACAGCAAAGCTTGCTTTAAGGCTTAAAATAAATTCAAGGAGAGATATTTATGTCGGAAAAGGTTTATACAAAAAATGCCCCTGACGCAATAGGTCCCTATTCTCAGGCGGTAAAGGTTGGCAACGTTGTTTTTACTTCAGGACAGATTGCAATCAATCCTGCAACGGGAAACGTTGAAGCGGACACCATCGAAGCTCAAACCGAGCAGGTTTGCAAAAACCTTATTGCTGTGCTGGAGGCTGCGGGCACTTCCATCGACAAGGCGGTAAAAACCGTATGCTTTTTGAAGAATATGTCCGATTTCGGAGCTTTCAACGAAGTTTACGGCAAATTCTTTACCTCAAAGCCTGCACGTTCCTGCGTTGCGGTAAAGGAACTTCCAAAGGACGTTCTGGTTGAGGTTGAGGTTATAGCCGAACTGTGATTGCAGATATTGTTTCAGATTAAACGTAGGGCGGCAGCTTGCCGCCCGTTTTTGTAAGCAGGGGTGGACAGCTTGATAAACAAAGAATATATAAAATCCGGGGCGGATACCGCAGGTCAATTTGCCTTCGCTTTTGTAAAATGGGTGCTTATTGCCGTTGCGGTTGGGGCAGTGGGCGGACTGGTGGGAACGCTTTTTCACATGGCGGTAAACAAGGCCACGGAAATACGAGAAGCTCAGCCGTGGCTTGTTTATCTGCTGCCGCTGGGCGGCCTTGCCATTGTATTTATTTACCGCATCTCAAAAACCGACGAGGACGCAGGCACAAATCTTATTATAAGCTCCATCAGGACAAAGACCCACGTCCCGGTGATTATGGCTCCGCTGATATTTGTTTCCACTTGCATTACCCACCTTTTCGGCGGCTCTGCGGGACGAGAGGGTGCGGCGCTGCAGCTGGGCGGTTCAATAGGAGCAAAGGCGGGAGAACTGCTCCGCCTTGACGAAAAGGACACAAGCCTTGTTATTATGTGCGGAATGAGCGGAGTTTTCGCCGCCCTTTTCGGCACTCCACTTACTGCCTGCTTCTTTGCAATGGAAGTTATAAGCGTGGGGGAAATATATTATGTGGGACTTGTGCCCTGTTTAGGTTCGGCTCTGGTCGCCTACAAGATTTCCCTGCTGTTTGATATGTCCCCGGCAAGTTTTGATATAGCGGAGGCTGTGCCCTCTCTCGGGCTTACCACGCTGCTGCAGGTAGGAGTGCTTTCCGCCCTTTGCGCCGTAGTGAGCATACTATTCTGCATAACCATGAAATACACTCACGATAAACTCAAGCTGCTTTTTTCAAATACATATCTAAAAGCATTTGTAGGCGGCGCGGTTATTGTGCTGCTGACTGTTATTGTAGGCTCATACGATTACAACGGAGCGGGAATGTCGGTTATAGAAGGAGCGATTATTGACGGCAATGCGGAGTGGTATGATTTTATCCTGAAAATTGTATTCACCGCCGTTACAATCGGCGCAGGCTTCAAAGGGGGAGAGATTGTCCCCACGCTGTTTATAGGCTCTACGTTCGGCTGTGCAGTCGCACCGCTACTTGGAATGGACCCACGGTTCGGCGCTGCAGTGGGAATAGTGGCACTTTTCTGCGGAGTGGTAAACTGCCCTGCGGCTTCGATTTTCCTCAGCCTTGAAATGTTCGGCTCGGAGGGAATTCTGCTGTTTGCGACGGCAAGCGGCATAAGCTATATGCTGTCGGGATACTATGGGCTTTATTCCAGCCAGAAGATAGTCTATTCAAAGCTTAAGCCGGAATATATAAACGCAGACGTAAAATAAATGCCGTTGGGGCGCCCCACGCTTTTTAAAGGTATATGTCAGCAGGTTAAAAACTGTGAAAAAAATGCGAAAAGCTATTTACAAAAGGGATTTTCGGTGTTATAATATAATAGTTAAAGCAGACTTGATTGTGAATTTTTTCACATATTGATTCGCCGCTTTGTGAAAAAATGTCCCGTGTGTATTGAGAGGCATGAGGACATACGAATTTTGTGCTTGTCAAAGGTTCAAAATATCGAGAAAGGAATGATTCTAAAATGGCAAGAAAAATGAAAACCATGGATGGAAACAACGCTGCCGCATGGGCTTCTTACCCCTTTACGGAAGTCGCTGCTATCTATCCGATCACACCTTCCTCAGTTATGGCTGAGGTTACGGACCAGTGGGCCGCCAAGGGTCAGACAAACATTTTCGGCACTCCCGTAAAGGTAGCTGAAATGCAGTCTGAAGCAGGTGCTGCCGGTACTGTTCATGGCTCGCTTGCAGCAGGCGCTCTCACAACCACCTACACTGCTTCTCAGGGCCTTCTTCTTATGATCCCCAATATGTATAAGATCGCCGGAGAGCTGCTGCCCTGCGTTATTCACGTTTCGGCAAGATGTGTAGCTTCTCATGCGCTTAATATTTTCGGCGACCATTCCGATATCTACGCCTGCCGTCAGACCGGCTTTGCTATGCTTTGCTCGTCAAACGTACAGGAAGTAATGGATCTCGGAACAATCGCTCATCTTTCAACTATCAAGGGCAGAGTTCCTTTCCTTCACTTCTTCGACGGTTTCAGAACTTCTCATGAAATTCAGAAGATCGAGGTATGGGATAAGGAAGACGTTGCTTCAATGGTTGATATGGACGCTGTACAGGCTTTCAGAGACAGAGCTATCAACCCCGAGCACCCCGTACTGAGAGGTTCGGCTCAGAACGGCGACATCTTCTTCCAGGCTCGTGAGGCTTGCAATCCTTACTACAACGCTATTCCCGGCGTAGTTGAGGAGTATATGAACAAGGTAAACGAAAAGCTTGGCACAAACTACAAACTGTTTAACTACTACGGCGCTCCCGACGCTACTCACGTAATCGTAGCTATGGGTTCGGTTTGCGACACCATCGAAGAAACAATTGATTACCTCAACGCTACCGAGGGTACAAAGCTTGGTCTTGTTAAGGTAAGACTTTACAGACCTTTCTGCGCTGACAAGCTTGTTGAGGCTATTCCTTCAACTTGCGAGCAGATTTCCGTTCTCGACAGAACAAAAGAGCCGGGTTCATTGGGCGAGCCTCTTTATCTTGACGTTGTTGCTGCTCTCAAGGGCACACAGTTCCATGATATTCCTGTAGCTACTGGCAGATACGGTCTCGGTTCCAAGGATACAACTCCTGCTCAGATCAAGGCTGTTTACTGGAACGCTTCCTGGAAGGATACCTACAAGCCCAGATTCACCATCGGTATCAAGGACGACGTTACAAATCTTTCTCTTGACGCTGAGGAAAAGCTTAACTCCGCTCCTGCTGGCACTACAGCCTGCAAGTTCTGGGGACTGGGCGCTGACGGTACAGTTGGCGCAAATAAGAACTCTATCAAGATTATCGGCGACCACACCGACCTTTACGCTCAGGCATATTTTGCTTACGACTCCAAGAAGTCGGGCGGCGTAACAGTTTCTCACCTGAGATTCGGTAAGACTCCTATCAAGTCCACCTACCTTATCAATCAGGCTGACTTTGTTGCCTGCCACAACGAGTCGTACATCACAAAGTACGATATGGTTTCCGACATCAAGCCGGGCGGAACATTCCTGCTTAACTGCCAGTGGAACGAGGAAGAGCTTGAAAAGCACCTCCCCGGACAGGTTAAGAGATATATCGCTCAGAACAACATTAAGTTCTATACAATCAACGGCGTTAAGATTGGTAAGGAAATTGGTCTTGGCAACAGAATCAACACTGTGCTTCAGTCTGCATTCTTCAAGCTTGCCAACATCATTCCTATTGATGACGCAGTTAAGTATATGAAGGACGCCGCTACCGCTTCTTACTCAAAGAAGGGCGACGCTGTAGTTAAGATGAACCACGACGCTATCGATGCCGGCTATCAGCAGGTTGTTGAGGTGAACGTTCCCGAAGCTTGGAAGGACGCTCCCGACACCGCAATGGGTATGCCCAAGGCTCAGTGCGCAGACAAGGTTCTTGAAAAGTTCGTAAACGAGATTCAGATCCCATGCAATGAGCAGAAGGGTGACACTCTCCCTGTTTCTACTTTCGTTGACATGGCTGACGGCACATTCCCACAGGGTTCCGCCGCATTTGAAAAGAGAGGTATTGCAGTTGACGTTCCTAAGTGGATTCCTGAAAACTGTATTCAGTGTAATTTCTGTTCATATGTTTGTCCGCATGCGGTTATCCGTCCTTGTGTAATGACTGAGGCTGAGCTTAAAAAGGCTCCTAAGCTTGCACAGGACAAGGCTGTTCCTATGACCGGAATGCCCGGATACTACTTTATGGTTACTATATCTGCTCTGGACTGCACAGGCTGCGGTTCATGCGCAAATGTATGTCCCGGAAAGAAGGGCAATAAGGCTCTTAACCTGATGCCTCTTGAATCACAGCTTGCAGAGCAGGAAGTGTTTAACTACGCACGCACACTGCCCGAAAAGCCTGAGGTTCTTGAAAAGTTCAAGCAGACCACAGTTAAGGGCTCGCAGTTCAAGCAGCCTCTCCTTGAATTCTCCGGCGCTTGCGCAGGCTGCGGCGAAACACCTTACGCTAAGCTGGTAACACAGCTGTTCGGCGACAGAATGTATATCGCTAACGCAACAGGATGTTCTTCAATCTGGGGTGGCTCTGCTCCTTCTACTCCTTATACGACAAACAAGAACGGCAAGGGTCCGGCTTGGGCTAACTCGCTGTTTGAGGATAACGCAGAGTACGGCTATGGTATGTTCCTGGCTCAGAACACTATCAGACAGAGAACAATCGGAAAGATTCTTGAGCTTGAAAAGACCACTAAGTCTGCTTCTCTCAAGACCGCTATCGAGGGCTATCTGTCAACTATCGACGACGGTGCGGCTAACTCGCCTGCTACCGACGCTCTTATCGACGCTCTCAAGAAGTCAAAGACAAAGGCTTCCGAGGAAATCCTTAAGGACGCCGATTACCTCCGCAAGAAGTCGCTGTGGATTTTCGGTGGAGACGGTTGGGCTTACGATATCGGCTTCTCGGGACTTGACCACGTTATCGCTTCCGGCGAGGATGTAAACATCTTCGTATTCGATACCGAGGTTTACTCCAACACAGGCGGACAGTCCTCCAAGGCAACGCCTACCGGAGCTATCGCACAGTTTGCTGCCGCAGGTAAGGAAGTTAAGAAGAAGGACCTTGCAGGTATCGCAATGACCTACGGTTATGTATATGTTGCTCACATTGCAATGGGTGCTGATTACAACCAGTGCATCAAGGCAATCACTGAGGCTGAGGCTTATCATGGTCCTTCGCTGATTATTGCATATGCTCCTTGTATCAACCACGGTATCAAGGGCGGTATGTCCATAGCTCAGACTGAGGAGAAGAAGGCTGTAGAGTCAGGTTACTGGCATCTGTACAGATTCAATCCTGAGCTTAAGGCAGAGGGCAAGAATCCGTTTACTCTTGATTCCAAGGTTCCCACCAAGGATTATAAGGACTTCCTTATGGGCGAGGTTCGTTACAACGCTCTTGCAAGACAGAATCCTGAAAGAGCAGAAAAGCTGTTCGACAAGGCTGTTAAGAATGCGGCTGACAGATATGATTATCTGGTTAGATACGCTAAGCTTTACAACAACGACGAAAAGTAATTAAGCTTATACTTCAAAGCCACGGTACAATGCCGTGGCTTTTTTGTGCTTTGTCGTAACGGGCATAAAAAAAGGAAGCATATTCGCTTCCTTTTTTGCGTTATTTACTCTTCATGGTCGTGAAAATTTTCATACGGCATGAAAAAGCACTTTTTCATATCTATATTGCCGTTTTCCAAAAACGGTACGCCGTCCGCTTCAAGTAGGCTGCGGTGAAAATCCTCCCACCCATGCATAAGCTCCCCCTTACGGTTTACAACCCGATACCACGGCAGATGCTCGGGACATTTGCTCATTGCATAGCCTACGAATCTTGCGGCTTTAGGTCTGCCTATTGCGGCGGCTATAGCCCCGTAGGTCGTAACTTTCCCCTTTGGGATAATGGCAATGGCGTCGTATACCTGCTGCGAAAAGGTCTTTTCCATTAGTTTACCCTCCCTTACGCAAACAAAGCCAAAGGCGGTTCACAGACTGCGCCGTAAAGCCCGCCGTCCGAGCCGCCATTTATGGGTTTAGTTATAGTGTAGTGTGCCCGTTATCGCAGCAATTATTTGTTTGTGGTAACGGTGATGTTGGGATGTGAAGGCTCATCGCCGGACTTAGCCTTTTCAGCTTCCTCACGGGCTTTTTTGGCTTTTGCCAGTGTGTTCTTTATTGCCTCAAGCATTGCCTTTGTAAAGGGCAGGCTCTGATTCATGGGGTTGATTACAAAACCTGCGGTGTTGGGGGTTCTTTCCGTTAAAGCGGCTATGTCGGCAAATCTCATTGCAAAGCCCTGGAACTTCTGCTCCGACTTGAATTTTGCAAGCTCTGCTCCGTCGGTAAACACAGGGAAAAACGTTCCCCTCTCCTTATGTGTAATAAGCAGGAATTTAACCTGAGGTTTTTCCTGAAAATTAACGTGGTTGTCTGCGTCGGCTACAAGCTGAGTACTTTTATCGATGATTGCAGGTACAAGAAAGGTTGCCCTAAGCGCCAGATTGATAACCTTGTTCTGAGTTTCGGGTTTAAATTCCTTTCTCATGTCGTTGATCGCCTCTACAAGCGCAGAATTGTCCAATACTTTTTTCTGATTTTCATTTGCCATGATTTAATACTCCTTAATATAAATTAATCGGTTTCTTCCAAATTGGTTTCTACAATAAATTTGGGGCGTTCTTTTGTTTCAAGATAAATCTTTCCGATATATTCCCCTATAACTCCTATTGCCAGCAGTTGAAGACCTCCCAGCGCCCATACCGAAACTACCGTTGTGGTCCAGCCTGCCACGGTTTTGCCCAGACACCAGATTACAAAGAAATAGATAAGCATTGCTATGGACACCACAAACACCAGCAATCCAAGAGCTGTTATCAGCCTTATAGGCTTTACCGAAAGGGAGGTTATGCCCTCCACTGCAAAGGCTATCATCTTCTTGAGAGGATATTTTGATTCCCCTGCCTGACGTTCGTTTCTTACGTATGTAACTATATCGCTTTTGAAGCCTACCATCGGAACAAGTCCACGTAAAAACAGGTTGACTTCTTTAAACTGCGCCAGAGCCTCCACTGCGCGCTTGCTCATAAGCCGGTAGTCGGCATGGTTATAGGTTATCTCAACCCCAAGCTTTGCAAGCAGCTTATAGTAAGCCTGAGCCGTCCCTCTTTTAAAGGCAGTGTCCTTTTCTCTGGAAGAGCGAACACCGTAAACTATATCGCAGCCCTCCGCCCGTTTCTCGAGAAATCCGTCGATGGCGTTTATATCGTCCTGCAAATCCGCGTCCATTGAAATCAATATGTCTGCATAATTTTTAGCAGTCATAAGTCCCGCAAGCAAGGCATTCTGATGACCCTTGTTCCGTGACAGCTTCACCCCGGTAAACATTCTGTTCAGCGAATGAAGCTTCTCTATTATCTCCCACGTTCTATCCTTTGAACCGTCATCAACAAACATCACCTTGCTGTCGGAAGCTATTTTTCTTTCCGAAATAAGCCTGTCCATTTTCTGCATAAGGGCTTTCGCCGTAATGGGCAGCATTTCCTCTTCATTATAGCATGGTATTACCAGATATAGCGTTTCCATGACCTTTCAAATCCTTTCTGCTGTTACTTTGCTTTTATATTAAACAGCCTCATTGTGTTTTCTCTCGCCTTGTCAACAAGCTCCTGCGGCGTAATGCCAATCAGCTCGGCTCCCACATGTGCGGTGTACTCTATCATATCGCTGGTGCAGCGCTTTCCTCTAAAGGGCTCAGGCGCCATGTAGGGGCAGTCGGTTTCAAGAAGTATCCTGTCCGTCGGAATAGTGCAGAATGATTTCTTGACCTTTTTGGCGTTCTTAAAAGTAAGTATGCCGGTAAATCCCATATACAGCCCCAAATCAACAATTTCCTTTGCCACCTCCGGCGCACCCGAAAAGCAATGGACTACTCCCATAGGCTTGTATCTGTGGAGAATCTCCAGAAAATCAGCGGTAGCATCACGGCAGTGAAATATAAGCGGCAGCTCATGCTTATTTGCAAATTGAATCTGGTCGCACAACAACCTGATTTGCAGCTCCTTGTCATAGCCGTCGTAATGATAGTCAAGCCCCACCTCGCCCACGGCAACAATCTTTCGGGACTTTTCCAAAAGCCTTTCCAGTACCTCCATATAATTTTCCGGCAGCCTGTCGCAGCACTCGGGATGAAATCCTATAGATGTGTAAAAATTATCATATTTTTTTGCCGTTTTAATTCCGAACAGCGCCGAAGCCTCATCGGTGCAGGCGTGAACCAACAGACTGACAGCAGAATCCTCTGACGTCAGCATCTCGTCCAGCAGATTATCCCTGTCGCAGTCAAATGCGCTGTCATCATAATGACAATGTGAATCGGCAATCCCTTTTATAAGCAATCATACCTTTCATTAAATGCATACATCGGTATTATAACACACATTTCGGATTTTGTAAAGCGTCATTTAGTAAAAAATGCACAAAAACAGCCTGAGATGCTGAAAAAATTTTTTTACAAACCCTTACCCATAAATAATGCCCCTGCGTCGCAGCTTTCAATGCGCCGCAGAGGCTTATTTTCTGTAAACACCCCGGACAATCATCGGCGTCAAGCCGCAGTTTGTCCCATAGTCATTTGTTGGTCAGAAAACTATTCAAGAGAATCACTCGTCCAGAGTATAGCCGAAGCCAAGAATCTGCATGAAGTTTTCCTCTGCTCCCTCCGACATGGAAATCTCAATTTCATACTCTTTTTCCGAAGCCTGCATTCCGATATTTATAATCTGAGGATTACCCCAGCCCGACGAAGTAACGGGGTCAATATCCCATTCGTTATAAGGCTCGCCGTCACATGTTACCTTTACATGAACGGGTCCGTAGTTGCCCTGACCCATTTCCTTGTAGATAAGATAAACAAACTTGGCGTTAAATTTAAATACCAGCGGCTCGTTGCCCTGACCGGAAACATATGACCAGCCGTTTGTAAAGCTGGCGACATCGGTGCCCTCGCTCCAGCTTCCGAGAGATTCGGGGGTAAGATTGGTGTTCTCATAAAGGTGAGAACCAACCAGTCTGGGCGAATGTAAAGGCTGTGTGGGGTAAACATACTCCTCCGCCTCAACGTCCATAACAGTGTCAAAATAGTAATTTACCATTTCAGCAACCATTTGATGTCCTGCAACGTTAGGATGAGACTGGTCGTCGGAAAAGTCCTCCCATGTCATTCTGTCGTTTTCAAACATAAAACGCAAAGCGTCGCAGTAAGAAATCATAGGAAGGCTGTAATACTCGCCGATTTCTTTCATATAATCCTGAGCGGAATAATCCTCCGCCGTAACCGAAAACAGCAGCACTACCGCTACGTCGTCCTCGATAAGCTCACGGACGATGCTTTCATAGGCGTTCTGATAATTGATATCCGTTCCGTCATTTACCGCAAACTCAATAAAGCAGATATCGGGATTATACTGAAGCACATCTCTTTCAAGCCTGAGTATACCAAGCTGTGAAGGCGTTCCGCTAAGACCTGCATTGCAGTACTTTACATTATCGCCCGTACCGAATGTCTCGGCAAAATGGTCATAAGAAAGCTTTGCGTAACAAGCGTCGTCGCCTGCGCTGATGCCCTCGGTGATCGAACCTCCCAGATATGCTACCGTAACCTCCTCGCCTGCCTGCGCCTTAGCTATCTTCTCCTGCATTTTGGTGGTGTTGCCATAGGAATACATAGCCGTTTCTATCATTGCCTGATGCCATTCCTCGTCTGTCTCAGGCAGCTTTTCGGCTTCCGATTCGGTTGCAGCCTGTGATTCAGCCCCGCTGCCGGAGCTGTCATCAGTTTCGCCGCAGCCTGCAAAGCAGGTAAGAGTCAATCCCGCCGCAACTAAAAAAGCAGTCGCTCTTCTGAAAATCATAAATATAAGTCCTCCCTTAAACGTTTTCAGGCTACATATACGCAAAAAAGCATGGACAAAGCCATACTTTTTTGCGCAAAGCCTATATGTTTTTAGTACTATATAAGCAAAAAGCACGACAAAAGTCGTACCTTTTGCAATTTAATCAGTTAACAACTGCCTTTTCGGTTTCCTTATCAAAGATATGAATCCTGTTAGGATCAATAGCAATCTTGATTACATCCTGCGGTCTTGCTGTAGAACGAGGTGAAACTCTTGCAGTAAGAGAAATACCCTCGCAGGTAAGATACAGATATGTTTCAGCGCCCATCATTTCGGTTACTTCAACAGTTGCGTTGATTACGCCCGTCTTTGCAGTTGAAAGGAACATTTCCTCATCATGCAGACACTCTGGACGGATACCGAGAATAATCTCCTGATTTACCAGTGGCTCAAGAGCCTCAGCATCAGCCTTGGACTCGGGAACCTCAACGGTGTACTTAACGCCGCGGGTCGTCTTTGTATCCTCGGATCCAAATTCAACAACATATTTACCGTCAACCTTAAGCAGCTTGGCGTCGATGAAGTTCATCTGAGGCGAACCGATAAAGCCCGCAACAAACTGGTTAACAGGATTGTTGTAAAGATTTGTAGGAGTATCGACCTGCTGAATGAAGCCGTCCTTCATTACAACGATTCTGTCACCCATGGTCATAGCCTCTGTCTGGTCGTGAGTTACGTAGATGAATGTTGTTCCCAGTTTCTTATGAAGCTTTGAGATCTCAGTTCTCATCTGAGCACGAAGCTTAGCGTCAAGGTTTGACAGCGGCTCGTCAAGAAGGAATACCTGAGGCTCACGAACGATAGCTCTTCCCAGAGCAACACGCTGTCTCTGACCACCCGAAAGAGCCTTAGGCTTTCTGTCGAGCAGGTGAGAAATATCAAGAATTCTTGCAGCCTCTTCTACCTTTCTTGCGATTTCGTCCTTAGGAACCTTACGAAGCTTAAGACCAAACGCCATGTTCTCAAAAACCGTCATGTGAGGATAAAGAGCGTAGTTCTGGAAAACCATCGCAATATCTCTGTCCTTAGGCGCAATATCGTTAACAAGTCTGTCGCCAATATAAAGCTCGCCCTCGCTGATTTCCTCAAGTCCGGCTATCATTCTGAGGGTTGTGGACTTTCCGCATCCCGAAGGACCAACGAGAATGATAAACTCCTTGTCCTTAATTTCGATGTTAAAGTCGGAAACCGCAATGACACCGCCTGCATACTTCTTATAGATTCCTTTTAGTGATACACTGGCCATCTTTATAAGAACCTCCCTATTTAAGTTTTACTAATTCTATATTAGCTACATATATATCATAGCAAATTTTTCATATAAACACAAGAGTTTTTTTCACTAAACTTTATTATAACTATTTATAAATAATGACGAAAAATCAACAGTCGTTTCCATATATTGTTAAGCAAATCGTTACTGTGCCAAAAGTTTTTCAACATCTTTGTGCAAAATCTCCAAACACTCTCCAAGGGGTAAATTGGGGTCAAGTTCCAGACTTCCTATGGAAATTCTTCTAAGATAAACCACATTATTGCCCAGCGAACAGAACATTC
This sequence comes from uncultured Ruminococcus sp., assembly GCA_944388405.1. Classification (GTDB taxonomy): domain Bacteria; phylum Bacillota; class Clostridia; order Oscillospirales; family Ruminococcaceae; genus FB2012. The sequence goes on from CALXIQ010000029.1 coordinate 22,331, forward strand.
GTTTAACCTGATGGAACTTCCCTTCATGAAGTACAAGGGTACATTCGTACTTGTCACTGCCTCCCTTAAATTCCGCAGGCAGACATTTTTCATCCCCATCTATTGTCATACCATTGGCAAAAGCTTCTATGTAGCTTTCTTCCCACGGCTTTTCCAGTTTTACAAAATAAGTTTTTGGAACATGGCTTTTGGGTGAAAGCATTTTATGCGCCAGCTCGCCGTCGTCGGTAATAAGCACAAAGCCTTCGGTATCTTTATCAAGCCGGCCTGCGGGAAACATTCCTTTACGACGGTATTTCGGTGGAATAATCTCAAGGACGGTTTTCGATTCTCCGTCTTTTGTAGAGCACACCACCCCCTGCGGCTTGTTGAGCATAATATAAAGATGTCTTTGATAGCTGATTTTTTCACCGTTTACATATATCTGAGCTGAATTTTCATCTACCTGCACATCCGATTTTTTTACGGTTTGCCCGTCGACGCTGACCAAACCCTTTCTGCACAGCTCTTTTACTGCGCTGCGTGAAAGGTCAGACCGCTGAGAGGAAATAAATTTATCTAAGCGCATTATTGATACTGCTCCTTCTTTTATCAACCCAGCGGCATATCCCTCCGCTATGCCGTCGTTCTTTGGCGTGACGGTCGCTTTTAAAACAAGACACATTAATAATAGCATATTCACACACAAAAGTAAAGGACGGATACAGTCTATCCGCCCCCTGAAAATTATTGCGCTTCGGGATTTTTAAGTCCCTGAATAAATCCGTCAAGCTCGGTACAGCAGACGTCGCCGCCTATTAGCACCCCGTCGCATATCATAAGATTGCAGATCATGCAGTCCTTATCCTCATGTCCTTTGTAGTTGTACACCTGATAGGTATAAACCTCTATTGTTTTTCCTTTGTATTTTTCCAGATCAAAGCCCTGCTCTTTCTGAAGCTTGTTGTATTCCTCATAGACGTCGTTAAACTCCTCAGGGATTGTTACGACCTTACATTCGGTATATTTCTCGGAAACCGACCAGCCCATTGATTTGAGAAAATCCTGTCTCTGGGTTTCGGTTTTAAGAGTATACACCGTAGGATTGCCGATTTTGCCGATTATGACTGCTATCACCACAATAACGCACAGCAGTATCGCCACTGCTCCCGCAAGCGCCGCTCCCGGCTTTTTGATCTTTACCGTTTTAACAAACATAAATCTCCCTCATTTCCGGACGCTCGTCAGCCACGTCCTGTTTTTTGTAAATATATATGTCTCGGTTTTTTGTTTGATTACAGCGGACAAGCCGGGGATAAAAAATTTTTTTCGCAGCATATTATTAAAGAACGCTTACGGACTTGATTCAGGGAGGTGCGGCTGTGAAAAATTCAGAAAAGTCAAGGGTATTTGCAATGGCAACTCTTATTTTTATCTCGGCGGCTATATGCGTTGCGGTGTTGTTCAACGTTCAGCTTTACGCCGTGTACGCTGTCCGCAATACCCCTATAGTCACAACGGTAAGGAAAGACATTTTGGCGTCAAGAGGAAACATCTATGACAGAAACGGGACGCTTCTTGCGGGGACAGACGAAAACGGCAACAGATACTACCCAGAAAACACTGCCGTCCACATTATAGGCGCTCTCAGCTCATCGGGGAAGCCGCAAGGCGGAATCGAGCTTGCCTACGACTCTTATCTTACCGGTGAAAACGGGTATGTTGAGCTTGAATACACCACCTTAGGAGGTGAGACGTATCTTTCCGCCGAAAACACCGTTGAGCCCCGCAACGGCAAAGACGTTTATCTCACCATTGATTCACAACTTCAGCTTAAAGCCGAGAATATTCTGAAAAACGCAATAACCCAATACCAAAGCGGCGTAATCTACCGGGACAGCGCTCCTGCGTCAGGCTCTGCGGGGGCTGTAACGGTTATTGACTGCAACACAGGAGAAGTGCTTGCCATGGCATCCGCTCCCGATTTTGAGCTTGAGGGATTTTCGGAAAACTACGATGAAATAATAAAAAGCGAAAACTCCCCCCTTTTGAACCGCGCAACTCAGGGCTTATACCGTCCCGGCTCGACTCTTAAAACCTGCACGGCGATAGCCGCATTATCGGAAGGCGTTATAACCCCCTCAACATATTTTTTCTGCAAGGGTTCTTACGATTTATCGGGAATGAAGTTTTCCTGCATGAACGAGCACAGGTTTACAACAGTCAGAAAAGCTCTGGAGGTAAGCTGCAACATATTTTTCTACAAGGCTTCACAAGAGCTTGGGATCGACGCTCTTGTAAAATACGAGAAAATGTTTGGCCTTGGAGAAAGCCCCGATTTCCAGCTTCCAGCATACGGCGGCCGCTTAGCTTCTCCGGAGCTTTTTGAAAGCATGGGGGAAACATGGACGAAAGGTCAGCTTATTCAGGCTGCAATTGGTCAGTCTGAAACCGCCTGCACTCCCTTACAGCTTGCTCTTATGGCGCAGCAGATAGGCAACAGAGGCACAAGATATTCGCCCAACATTGTGCTTAAAATAGCCGATCAGAACGGCAGCGTTATTTACTCGCCGGGAGTAAATACAGCCGCAGCAACGCCCGACAAGAGCGGCGCATACGAGGTCTGCATAGAAGGAATGGTCGCTTCCACCAAATACACCTACGGAGAATACTCCCTTGCCCGGTTTGAACGGCAGGCAGCGATAAAGACGGGCACTCCTCAATCTCCTCGGGGCTACGACAGTATGGTAATAGGCTTTTATCCTGCATACGAACCCGAGATTGCATTTTCGGTAGTTCTCGAGGGCGGCGCCAATGCCAAAAACACGGTATCATCCCTGATAGAGGGCTTTTCCTAACGCAGTATGGAGTAAGGTGACTTGCGGCTGTCCGAAGCGTCGCAAATCTGAGTCGCATCACATTAAGCGACAGACTTAAGCTATGCGGATTGTACAGAAGATTTGTTGTGCTATTTTTACGGTTAAGTAATGTTTTGGCGGCGGTTTTATGCTGTTACAACCGCCGCCGTGGTATTATGTTTATGCGAACGATTACAGATTTTGCGGCGATTACCGCGCCTTTGAGACGGATGTCTTTTTTTGGCATAAACGTTTTGATGACACAATAATTTTTGAAAATTTATTGTGCAATATAACCAATAAATGCATTGCAAATTAATATGAATTAACGATTTTATGTTATTTCACAATTAATGCTTTGACAAAATTAAATTCTGTGGTAAAATAATAATAGGTACCGTCGATTTGCTGTACGCTTACCATTGTCAATTTTTACACCGCAAACAGTATCACGCTTGTAACGTTTTAAAATATGCCTTTGATTTGAGATATGCTTTGAAAGGGGTGCGCCGCTTTCGTCAGGCTCTGTTGATTTATGGCTTTTTCACATCTGCAAGAAAATAAAGAACGAAATTCAACACATTCAGACTAAAACCGAACAAGCTTCGGCTTTTTGAAAATAATACTTATTTGAATTGGGGGGCTAAAATTGAATATTGCGCTTATCGCTCATGACTCAAAGAAGGAACTGATGATACAGTTCTGCATCGCTTACTGCGGTATACTGAGTAGGCATAACCTATGCGCTACCGGAACTACCGCAAAGGTTGTAAGCGAAGCTACCGGGCTTAAAATTCAGGGCTATTTAAGCGGATCTCAAGGCGGAGATCAACAAATCGGGGCAAGAATCTCATGCAACGAAATCGACATACTGCTGTTTTTCCGCGATCCTATCACTCCGAAGCCGCACGAGCCTAACGAGTCTACTTTGTTAAGACTGTGCGACGTTCACAACATTCCCGTGGCGACAAACATCGCAACCGCCGAAGCTCTTATCCATTGCCTTGAACACGGCGATCTTGACTGGAGAAATATTGTGAATCCTATAAGACATTAAGCTTTGGTGGACGTTGGTTTTAACCGTTATCACTTTTTTTACATCAGAATATAAAATGCTATGACGGAGGAGAGTAGGTTTATTTTAAGCTTGTCAGCGAGGGCGGAGGGTGAAAGCGCTCATGCTTTGATAAACTGAAGGACGCCTCACGAGCTTGTACCTGTTTAAAGGTATGCGTAGCCTCTGCGTTAAGGAGAAGATAAGTGGCTTAGTCTGTGTTTTGCAGGCTTTGCAATTAGGGTGGTATCACGATTTCGGTCGTCCCTTTTGTCGGGGCGGCTTTTTTATTTTGCCTGCACACCGCAAAATTGCAATAAACCCTGCAAAAATTAAGCTTCCCACTTGACGAATGGGGCATATTCGGGTATCATTAAAAGGCGGATATATTTTAGCTGTCCGGGCTTCTTTTCGGCGGACAGCTGCAAATGTGAAAGGACTTGAAATTATGTCAATATCAATACAAAGACCAAAGGGCACTCAGGACGTTACCCCTGCCGAGGTTTACAAATGGCACACTGTAGAACAGATTGTAAAGAACTGCGCTGAGCGGTTCGGGTTTAAGGAAATACGTATTCCCACCTTTGAAGACACCGGGCTGTTTGTGCGGTCGGTAGGCGACACCACCGACGTGGTGCAGAAGGAGATGTACACCGTTTCGGCAACGGGGGATAGCACCTTCACCTTAAGACCGGAGGGCACCGCAGGAACAATCAGGGCGGCAATTGAAAACGGTCTGCTTAACGAAGGCTTCCCACAGAAGCTTTACTATGTGCTGTCCTGCTTCCGCCACGAAAAGCCTCAGGCGGGAAGGTTAAGGGAATTTCACCAGTTCGGCTGCGAGATGATTGGTGCAGAAGGGCCTGCCGCCGACGCCGACCTTATTGCCCTTGCAAAGTCGGTAATAGATATGACGGGGCTTAAGAACATTGAGCTTAACATAAACTCCATCGGCTGTCCAAAATGCCGGGCGGAATATCACAAGGCGCTGAAAAGCTATTTTAATCAGTACAAGGACAAGCTGTGTTCTACATGTCAGGAAAGGCTTGAGAAAAACCCCATGCGGCTGCTTGACTGCAAGTCGGAGGAGGACAAAGCCATAGCGGCAGACGCTCCTGTAATACTTGATTACCTGTGCGACGACTGTCATGCGCATTTTGACGGGCTTCAGAAGAACCTTAAGCTTATGGGAATAGACTACAAGGTTAATCCCAGAATTGTAAGAGGGCTTGACTATTACACCAGAACGGTGTTTGAGTTTATCACCACCGACATAGGCGCTCAAGGAACAATCTGCGGCGGCGGACGTTACGACGGGCTGATAGAATGTCTGGGGGGCAAGCCTGCTCCGGCTCTGGGCTTCGGAATGGGACTTGAGCGGCTTATTCTCACAATGCAAAAGCAGAGCTGCGAGTTTATGGAGCCTAAGACTTGCGACATCTACATTGCCGCCATGGGCGAAAGAGCCATCCGTGAATCTATAGGCATAATCTCACGCTTCCGCTCGGAGGGGTATTTTGTGGAATACGACCTTGTGGGCAGAGGACTTAAGGCTCAGATGAAATACGCCGATAAGATAGGGGCAAAATACGTTATGGTGCTGGGCGACAACGAGCTTGACTCAGGCTCGGCAAAGGTCAAGAACATGAAAACCGGCGAGCAGACTGATATAAGCCTTGGCGAAAAAATGCTTGAGGATTTCGCCGACCGTTATTACGAAACGCTTATGGCTGAGGACGAAATGTTCCGAAACTTTGTGGAAGCTTTCGGAGGAGAAAACGACTGACGATGCCGGGCGATGGATTTACATCTGCCCTTACAGCCATACCAACGGAAAGGAAGATAGAAAATGCTGCTGATACTGCCCGTCAGCTACGAAATTGAAACAAGTCTTACTCCCAAAAGAGTCGCCCGCAAAATCGACGGCGAAATAGTGGAGCATTTCCCCACTGTGAACATAATGTCTACCGGCAAGTTTATGAAAAAATACCGTAATGAAACGGTGTTTTACGGCAGACGCTCCTCTCAGACCGAGTTTCAGATTTTTCACCATCAGGCGAAAAAACGGGACGGAGGCACAACCGGGTTTTACGGCAAAATCGAGAAAACCGAAAACGGCTCGAAAATTTCGGGAAAGTTCAGGAAGCCCCTTTACACCTATATTTTCGGTATATTATGGACGCTTATAATAGCGGTTATAGCCCTTATGCTGGTGGCTCTTGAGGAAATAACGGGGGCGGCTTGCTTCGGGGCGTTGTGGCTTGCGGGAATGTTTTTTATGTTCTGGGACAACAAGAAAAAGTTTCTCAAAGCTTATCTTGACACCTTCCTCAAAGCGGAGGAAACCGCAGAGCAGGACGGCTTATGATAAATATTTTTACAGACAAAATAAATTGCAAAGGAAGTAATGAAAATGAAGCTTGATACAATGAAAGGCTTAAGGCGCACCCATTATTGCGGAGAGGTTTCCAACGACCCACAGGAGGTTGTAGTTTGCGGCTTTGCCGACAGGGTAAGGGATATTGGAAACCTTATTTTTATAAATCTCAGGGACAGAACGGGAATCGTTCAGCTTGCCTTTAACGACGCCACCGACAAGGCGGTATTTGAAAAGGCTCAGGCGGTTAAAAGCGAATATGTGCTGATGGCGAAGGGTAACGTTCAGAAGCGTGAAAGTGTAAACAAAAAGCTTAAAACTGGCGAGATTGAAATTATGGTCACCGACCTGAGAATACTTTCAAAAGCGGAAACAACTCCCTTTGAGGTTACAAATTCCGACAAGGTAAACGAGGAGCTGAAGCTGAAATACCGCTACCTCGACCTGAGAAATCCCAGATTGCAGGAAAATCTGATAAAGCGTCACAGAATCGCCCAGGTTACAAGAGAATATTTCTATGAAAACGGCTTTCTTGAAATTGAAACTCCCATGATGATGAAATCAACTCCCGAGGGAGCAAGAGACTACCTTGTGCCGTCGAGAGTTCACCCGGGAAAATTTTACGCCCTTCCCCAGTCCCCTCAGATATACAAGCAGCTGCTGATGATTTCAGGCTACGACCGCTATGTTCAGCTGGCACGCTGTTTCCGTGACGAGGATTTAAGAGCCGACAGACAGCCTGAATTTACTCAGGTGGACCTTGAGATGTCCTTTGTTGATGCCGAGGATATACAGTCCTGCGTAGAGGGGTATATTGCAAGGCTGTTCAGCGAGATTATGGGAGTGGAAATTCCCCTGCCCCTTGAAAGAATCACCTTTGCCGACGCTATGAACCGCTTCGGCTCGGACAAGCCGGACACCCGCTTCGGAATGGAAATCTGCGATATTTCGGATGCGGTTAAGGATATTGATTTTGTGGTATTCAAATCCACTCTGGAAAACGGCGGAACGGTTCGTGCCATAAACGTAAAGAACGGCGCTGAAACCTACACCCGAAAGGAAATCGACAAGCTGGTTGAGCACGCCAGGGGAATAGGTGCAAAGGGACTTGCCTACATTCGCTGGGCGGACGAGCCAAACTGCTCCTTCAAGAAGTTTCTGGGCGAGGGAGATTTAGAGAGAATATGCGCTGCTGTTGACGCCCAGAAAGGCGACCTTGTGCTTATCTGTGCAGACAAAAACAAAGTGGTTTTACCTACATTAGGCGCAATCAGACTTATTGCCGCAAAGAAGCTGGGCATCATTCCCGAGGACAAGTACAATTTCGTATGGATAACCGAAATGCCTTTCTTTGAGTACGACGAGGAAAACGACAGCTGGGTTGCGGCTCATCACCCATTTACAATGCCTATGGAGGAATGTCTTGACTATCTTGACAGCGACCCCGGAAACGTGCGTGCAAAGGCGTGGGATCTGGTGCTTAACGGCACAGAGCTTTCCAGCGGCTCAATGAGAATTACCGACTATGAGCTTCAGCAGAGAATGTTTGAAGCCCTTGGCATGACCGATGAAGAGATTGAAGCCAAGTTCGGTTTCCTTGTGGACGCTTACCGCTATGCCGCTCCTCCCCACGGCGGAATGGGCATAGGTCTTGACCGTCTTGCAATGATAATGTGCAAAGCGGACAGCTTAAGGGACGTTGTGGCGTTCCCCAAGGTTCAGAACGCCAGCGAGCTTATGAGCGCCTGTCCGTCGGAAGTGGACGAAAAACAGCTGGAAGAGCTGCATATAAAGACTACGGTACAGGATAAATAATTATCTCAAATTATATAATCCAGGTTGCAATTGTCACAAAAATATGTTATAATGTATTAAATTTAAACGAATCGGAAAGGCAGGTGCGGTTAATATGGCTATAAAGGAATCCGGCGAAGATTATCTGGAAACTATTCTTATCCTCCAGGAAACAAAAGGGTATGTCAGGTCTATTGATATTGCGGCAAAGCTGGGATATTCAAAGCCAAGCGTAAGCAGGGCAATGGGTATTCTCAAGGAAAACGGCTTTATTACCATGGAGCCTGATGGTCAGATTGTGCTTACAAAGCAGGGCTACCTGAGAGCCAGAGAGGTTTATGACCGTCATCTGCTTATTGCCAGGTTTTTGCGGGACGTTCTGGGCGTAAGCGAGGAAAACACCAATGCCGACGCTTGCAAAATTGAACACGTTATAAGCCATGAAACCTATGAAAAGCTTAATGTTTTTGTAGACGCGTATCTTGATGGGTGACAAGTATTTTATAAAAATTCAAATAAAAAATCGGCAGCCGTTTTACCGACTGCCGATAATTTTTTAGCTTATCTCCTGTTGTTCTGTATTCTGGCAAGCAGTTCAAGAACCTTGAGATACAGATACAAAACGCTTACCATCAGCCCATAAGAACAGTACCATTCGTACTTTTTGGACAAGCCGTTCTGCACCGTCTGAGCTATAGTTTCAAAGTCAGTGAGCAGCAGAGCCGAAGCCAGCAACACTCCCAGCACCGCAAAAACTATGCCTATAGGTCCGTTCTGAATCGCCAGTATGGAAGTTACAATGGAGCTTCCCGGCGCAAGCCACAGCATAAGTGAGAAGATTATTCCGCCGATAAGCGAAACCAGCAGACATGTGTAAACCACCGTTCTGAACCGTCTGCCTACCCTGACAATGCCCGACGCATACAAAAACGCCATTACGCCGATAATAAGCACCGTAAGCAGCAACGCCTCAACGATTATGCCGCTGTACGCCGCAGCGTAGGTGTAGGAAAGAAAGGTTACCGCATATCCCATTCCGGCGCAGTAGATTGTGCCTGTCAGCGGAATTGTTTTCACTGCAAAGGATGCTACCAGTCCGCTTATAAGGGTTACTATAAGCGCCCCGAACAGAATAATCGCTTCGTTGGCGTAAATGTAATAGCCATCGGCGATTTGAGTAGCGGTATAGTTTTGCGCTTCAAAGTAATTGTGAATGTAAAAGAACGCTCCCATTCCGACGAGAATAATCGCAAGAAAATATAAAGTCTTAGCCAGTATTCCCTTATAGCTTGCAACCTCAGCTCCCGTAAAAGCGTCGTCAAAACGCTCAACTCTTGAGATTGCAGGATTGGTGAACATCTTTCTGCCTGAATTTACTGCCATTTAAAGCCCTCCTGTAAAATATTTGTTGTTTAATTATAACCCACTATCTCCTTTTTGTCAAGCAAAAGCGAGGCAAAAATCCGATATAATTAATATTTGTCTACACGCCGCAGATATGCAAAGGTTTTCTTTTCACCTTTTTCCTTAAGCATTACAAGCAGCTTTTCAAGAAAATCAGAAGTATCCTTGTGAATAAGCCTTCTGCCCTTAGCCCTGAGAAAATATTCAAGGGGGTGCGAGTCGTTGTAATTTTCCCCTTGATAAATTTTGCTGGCGGCTACTCTGTCGCAGAACATTTCCTTGACATATTTCAGCGGCATTTTGATGGGGGTCAGTAATCTTGTTTTGGTGTCGTAATCGGTCCAGTACTCAAAATGATGACGGTTTCTGCCTTTGTGGTGCATCCACGCCTTTGAATAGCCGTAATCCTCTCGTTCTCCCTCGTTGGGCGAACGGTTTCCCTGATAGTATTTAACTCCCGGAATAAACTCGGTGGGAGTGTATTTCGACAGGTCGTGCTTTAACCCCTGGAGAAAAATCCCCGCATACCAGCAGTGTTTTATTACCATATGTCTGTGTTTTGTGATTGTTTTAAAGTGAGCCAGAGCCTTGTTCATTTATACCCGCCTTTCTACTGTATATAAGCATTATATCACAGTGTTCCCCTAATTACAATAGCTAATATTTCCTTGATTCCGGAATTATCATAACAAAAAAGCTTCCTGAACGTAACCGAACAGGAAGCTTTGATATTAGCGTATTAAATTAGTATGCAACGCCCTGCCACATCATAGCGTCTGCTACCTTCAGGAAGCCTGCGATGTTAGCGCCTGCAACCAGGTTGCCCTCAACGCCGAATTCCTTAGCGGCATTGTAAGAATTGTGGAAGATGTTGATCATAATGTTCTTCAGCTTAGCGTCAACCTCTTCAAATGTCCAGGAAAGTCTCTCGCTGTTCTGTGACATTTCAAGTGCGGATGTTGCTACGCCGCCAGCGTTTGCAGCCTTTGCAGGTCCAAAGAGAACGCCAGCAGCCTGGAACTTCTCAATAGCCTCGGGAGTTGAAGGCATGTTAGCGCCTTCTGCAACTGCGAATACGCCGTTCTTGATAAGGATATCAGCAGACTCGCCGTCCAGCTCGTTCTGAGTAGCGCAAGGAAGAGCGATATCGCACTTGATTGTCCAGATGTTCTTGCAACCCTCGTGATACTCAGCGCCTTCTACGCGGTCAACGTATTCCTTAATTCTTCCTCTCTCAACTTCCTTGATCTGCTTAACAACGTCAAGATTAATGCCGTTAGGATCATAGATGTATCCGTTGGAGTCGGAAAGTGCAACAACCTTAGCACCCATCTCGGTAGCCTTTTCGGTAGCATAGATAGCAACGTTTCCTGAACCGGAAATTACAACAGTCTTGCCCTTGAAGCTGTCGTTCTTCATACACTTAAGCATTTCTTCTGTATAATAGCACAGACCATAGCCTGTAGCCTCTGTTCTTGCCAGAGAACCACCGTAGGAAAGTCCCTTTCCTGTAAGAACGCCTGTGAACTCGTTGCGAAGTCTCTTGTACTGACCGAACATATAACCGATCTCTCTTGCGCCAACGCCAATGTCTCCAGCAGGAACGTCGGTATCTGCGCCAATGTGCTTGCTAAGCTCTGTCATAAAGCTCTGGCAGAATCTCATAATTTCGCCGTCAGACTTGCCCTTAGGATCGAAATCAGAGCCACCCTTACCGCCGCCGATTGGCAGACCTGTAAGGCTGTTCTTGAAAATCTGCTCGAAGCCCAAAAACTTAATTACTGAAGCGCATACTGAAGGGTGAAGTCTCAGACCACCCTTGTAAGGTCCGATAGCAGAGTTAAACTGTACTCTGAATCCGCGGTTTACCTGAACCTTGCCATTGTCGTCAACCCAAGAAACTCTAAACTGAATGAATCTTTCGGGCTCAACAATTCTGTCAATAATGCCTGCCTCAACAATGTCAGGTCTCTTTTCTACTACAGGCTCAAAGCTTTCCAGAACTTCCTTAACAGCCTGGAGAAATTCCTTTTCGCCGGGGTTGCGCTTCTCAACCTGAGCGTACACGCCGGCAAGATACTCGTTCTTGATTTCCATAAAACCAATTCTCCTTATAAATTATAAATTTTGCTGTGAATCCCGAATTATTCCGATGTATTATCATAGATTTTCATACGAAATCCCATCCCGAAATTCAACACCTTTATCAGTATAGCATATATATTTTCATTTTGCAAGACCCAAGGGCAAAAAATTCAAAAAAATATTAAAATGAGATAAAAACCGAGGCATATATTCAGAAAATGATTTAATTTTTACGGAAGGTTGCATATATTTGTAAATTAATTGCAAATTTAATATGCTTTGCTCTCCCCGGCGGTTTAAATGTTTTATCCGCCTTTCAGGATAGTTGACTTTTATCATATATAGTGCTATAATTACACAAATAACAGGCTTAATCTTAATTTGAAAGGTGGGCGTGGGATGTATGAATACAGCTTTTTTCAATGGCTGATGTTTTTTTACATATACTGCTTTGTAGGTTGGTGCATTGAATCAACGATTGTTTCCGTCGCCGAGAAAAAATTCATAAACCGAGGTTTTCTGCGAAGTCCCCTGCTGCCCATTTACGGCTTCGGTGCGATTATAATACTGCTTATCTGTCTGCCGGTTGAGGACAGTCCCCCGCTGGTTTACCTCTTCGGCTTAGTGGGAACTACCATTCTTGAGTATTTTACCGGCTGGCTTATGGAAATGCTGCTTAAAATGAAATACTGGGACTACAGCGACAGAAGATTTAATATAAAAGGACGTATCTGCCTGCGGTCGTCGCTGTTCTGGGGATTGCTGTCGCTGCTGCTTATGTATGTTATTCACCGACCGATAGAACGACTGGTGCTTTCCATGTCCTCCACGGTGATGGCGATAGCTTTAACGGTAATAACCGCAGTTTTCATCTCCGACCTTATCTATGCGGTCCGCACCGCTCTGGATGTAAACAAGCTGCTTGAGAAGATTACCGTAATCAAAGCGGAACTGGCAAGGTCAAGGGAAGAACTTGCCGCCAGACTTGAGGAATCGGAAAGAGCCGCCGCAATCAACGCCAGAATTGAAGCTTTGCGGGCTGACATGGCAAGACTAACCGACAGAATAGGCTTTTTCAAAAGGAATTTTATTCTCGCTCACCCTACTGCAAGGTCTGCAAAATTCAACGAAGCTCTCTGTGAAATAAGGGAGAAGCTTCGCAAAAGGAAAAACCCATAGCCCTGCCGCTTGAAAACTACCGGGTTTATCGGTTATATATGTGTATTTGCCACAAACAATGGGTGAAAAATATATGCAAAATGTAGAAATTTAATTGCGCTTACAGATTTCGTTGAAAGATGATTAAAAAAATGATATAATTATAAAAAGAATATGAGGGGGGTTAAATATGAAATTTAAACTTTCGACGGCGGTTTTGTGCTCCGCTTTAATGCTTGGCGCCGTTTTTCTCACGGCTGATAAACTTGCAATTACTTCATACGCCTATGAGAATACCGCCGGATACAGCGAAGCCAACGACGAGCCTGCCGATACCACGGTGGACATCACCAACTGCGACGTAAGCTACACTTCCGTTCACGAATTTACGGGAGAGCCCATAACTCCCGCTGTTGCCGTTACCTACAACGGAAAAAGAGTGATAAAGGGTGCAAACTACACAATTGAGTATATCAACAACACCGATATAGGCGTTGCTACCATTCTTCTCAAAGGCACCGGAAACGGCTACAGCGGAACAATGTGCCTGAACTTTACCATAAAAGCTCCCACGGTAAAGACGCCTACAGGGTTTGTAAACACCAATTCATCTCCTACGGTAGTAAGGCTTGACTGGAATCAGGTCAGCGGCATAAGCGGATACAAGCTGCAAAAGTGGAATTCTCAGAAAAAGGTCTGGGAAACCTATAAGCTGTTCAAGCCCACCACCGTAAGGCACAATCAAGGTGGGCTGAAAGAAGGCACTACTCTGAAATACCGCATACAAAGCTATTTAAAGCTGGGGGGCAAAACCTTTTACAGTGATTGGTCGACGATATACGCCTCCACTGACCCTGGTAAGGTTACGAATCTTAAGGCTACTTCGGTGACCGAATCGGGCTACACCATTAAATGGTCCGCCGTAAGGAACGCAGACAAATACATAGTTTACCGCTACGATGCGGCAACAGACAGTTACAAAAAGCTCACCACCGTTACCGGCACGTCCCTTAAAATCAACGACAGAGCTGCAGGACAGCGAAACGCCTATAAGGTTCAGGCTATCAAGGTAAGAAACTGGAAAACCTATGAGGGACAGCTGGTGAAAATGAAGTTTTCCTCAAAGCCTGCTCAGGTGAAAAACCTTAAAACCGACATTGACAGACGTTCCGTAACAATAAGCTGGAGCAAAGTGCCAAACGCTACGGGATATCAGGTTTATTACAACTCAAAGAAGTCGGACAACTCCACCCTTATCAAGGAAATAACTTCGGGAAACGTTACAAGCCTTACCACAACGGCTATTCCCACCGGCAAGAATTATTACGTAAAGGTAAGGGCGGTTTCACAAACTCCCGATGTAAAGATTGTGGGAAAATGCTCCTCATGGGATAATGTGCGCAGCTTCAACAACAAAAGCTACAACTCTATCATCAACAGCTATAACAATTCCCGCTCAATTACCGTTACGAACGGTCAGGGCTACAGCATATCCTCCAGTGCAAAAAGCCGACTTAACAGTGCGCTTACAGGTCTTGGCGGAACAACAAGCTTCTTGATGCTTGACCTTGACAGCGGAGCGATGGTGGCATACAACGCAGAAACCTATCTCGGCACTGCCAGCACGGTAAAAATGCCCTATATGCTCTACTGCCTCAAGCAGATGGAAGACGGCTCGCCGTCAATGAGCACAAAGCTTACCTACAAAAGCAGCGATTATTCCAGCGGCTCGGGCACAATAAAGAATTACCGCTTCGGAACAAAGTTCACAATAAAGCAGTGTATGCAGTATATCTTTGACTACAGCGATAACTGCGCATACTATATGCTTCAGGATTATTTCGGTTATTCCGGCTACAACAAATTCATTTCATCCCTTGGGTGCAGAACCTCGGTAAACGCCAATACCCGGTGGGGCTATGTTTCAGCTGCCGATTCCGCAAAGGAATGGATTCAGATGTACGATTACATCTACAACGGAAGGTACGCCGATTTTATCCGCAAAGGACTTGCCACATCCACCTCCAGCAACTTCAGAATAGGTCTTAACGGAAAATACACCGTATATTCCAAGTGCGGCTGGACGGACTATCTCCACCACGACACCGCAGTTGTAGAGGCGGAGCATCCTTATGTGCTTATCTGCCTCACCAACCGTGTAAGCTCCTCAAGACTTCAGCAGGTTGCCAAGGCGGCAGACGCAATTCACACGGAAATGTGGAATTACTACCTGTAAGCTGATATTACAAAAATCATATTATAACAAAAACGGACGGTTTGTGTTTACAGACCGTCCGTTCTCACTTGTATGGGAATCAGGTTTTTGACCCTTTCATTTTAACAAGTATCTGCTTGTCGTTAAAAATGGGATTGTCTGAGCCAACGCCGATGAAGTCCTTGCCGAACATATCAAACATATTTCCCGACAGCGTAAAGGGAGGAAGCTTGCCTAAAAATTTTTCTCCGTCGGAAAGGTAAGCCAGATGCACCGGCATAACGTAATCTCCCTTGTCGTTGAAACCGCCGCCGCTGTACGCAACAGGCACTACCGAAAGTCTGCCGTCAAGCAGCTCCTTGATGGTCTTATCGCTTCGTTTTATTCTTCCGTTAATCCAACCGATGTACGGAATATCACAGTAATTGCTGCCTGCGTTCGCTGTGTGCGGCACGCCATATTTTTCCGCCGTACGCTTGTCAGAATAGCCCATAAGCACAACGCCGTTTTCAATAAACACCCGCTTGTCCCCTTGGGTAACGCAGCCCTCGCCGTCCCAGAAGTTATTGTGCCAGCATTCTTCGTCCGAAACGTCGTGGAGCAGCGTAAAGCTGTCGGCAAATACCTTTTGTCCCACCTTGCCGGAAAGCAGCGACGTTCCCAGCGCAATTTCTTCAGCGTTAAGGGATTCTGTCAGCTTGCCGTAAAAATCATAATACTGCTTCTGAACAATGATTTCCTCCGGAAGGTCAATCTGCTTTTCAAAGCTGCCAAGATAATTTTCAGCCATTTCATATAACTTTTCAGGGCTGAAATTCCTATTTCCGAAACCGAACCAGCCGTCAGAAATGTCCTTGCTGTCAACGTGCTTGAAAATAATGCCGGCATCAACGCTGCAGTCAATGTTCTGATAATCAAGTCCATTTTCGTTTGTCCAATGCTCGTCCGTTTGTCTTTGAAAAATGCTGCCCGACAAAACAAAGCGAGGATATTTTTCACTGAGGTGGGAAACACACTCCTGTGCCAGCTCCATAAGCTCCTTATCGGTTAGAATTCTCTCTCGCTTGTCACGGTGACGGACTCCCGATTCAAGAGGATATTTGTACTGCCTTTTCAGCGAAAGCTTTTCTTCTGCAAGAGCAAAGCCCCGGTCGTCACTTATTTTCCCTACCTGATAATGCACCCCAAGAAATCCGTTTTGGTAAATGCGGAATGACTGTGTAGCGGAAGCAGTCTTCTGAAACGACTGTATTTTGTTTTCCTCGATTTTTATCTCAGATTTTATGCAGTTGTATGTATACTTTTCTCTCATGCTTTTCCCCTCCTTAGTTTACCGTAAGGGACTTGACCCGAATGGTGGGACCGCCTGCCGAAACAGGCACAGTCTGGTCGTTTTTGCCGCAGTAATAGGTGTCAAAAAGCTGGAAATCGTCCCCCACTGCGTCAATATCAAACAGAGTTCTGAACACACTGCCTGTAACAACATTTACTCTTACAGGCTCTGCAAGCCTGCCGTCACGAATACGGTAGCAGATGTTGGGCTGCATTGTAAAGGTTGAATTTCCCGTGCCGTAATTTACGCCGTACACATAAATTCCGTCCTTTATTTCGGAAATCATCTTATCCACATTGTCGCTGCCGCCCTGCATATATGTGTTGGTCATCCGCACCATCGGCATATACTGATAGTCCTGAGCACGGCTGTTTCCTGTTGTTTTCTCGCCCAGCACCGCCGCCGAATGTGCGTCGTGCAGCCTGCCTGTAAGCACTCCGTTTTTGATAAGCCACGTTTCACAGGCAGAGTTCCCCTCGTCGTCGAAGGGGGTGTAGCCGTGGTTTGGCATATCGCCGCTGTCGCAAATTGAGACCTTTTCGTTTCCTACCTTCTTGCCCATTACCCATTCGTCCCGCAGCGTTTTGTCGTTAAGCATAAAGTCCGCCTCGCTCTTGTGCCCGAAGCTTTCGTGGGTAAACATAGCAGTAACGACAGGCGCAAGCACGCAGATATAGTCGCCGGGAGTAACGTCAACGGCGTTTCTTGCAAAGTCAAGCGCCCTGTCACGTTCTGAAATAATCTCCTCCGAGTGATTCAGCAGTCCGTCAAAATCCATTTTCTGATAGTGCTTTCCGCCGGTGGTAGTTACGCCGTCTACAGTAATTTTAAAAAGCATTCCCGCCGTGCACGCCTGTCTGTCCTGAGTAATCGCTGCACCCTTGCTGGAGTAAAAGTGCTTGACTTTATGGTTATCGTTGTAATACGCCTCCCAGGTATTTATTTCGGGAATGGTTTTATCAACGCAATCGGCAATAAGCCCCTCCAGCAGCTGCATTTTTCTGTCTCTGCTCACCTTCCGCAAGTCGTTATCTCCGTCATAAACAAGCAGGCTGATCTGATTTACCTGGAGATTTTTCACCATGGGATCGTTCACAATACCTGGATTGGGCTTTGCAAGCTTAGCCAGATTATCAATCTCGTCCTGAATCGATGCTATGTCGTTTGTAACGCTTGAATACCACATTTCGCCGTCATAAACCCGCACAATTGCGCCGACTGACGATATAGCCATGTTATTCTCAACTTCACCGTTTTTAATGTAAATGTTTGAACTTGACTTTTCCTCGATACGCACGTCGGCGTAAAGGTCTTTCGGGAATTTGTACATATCTTCTCCTCCTTTATTGGCTCGCTGTTGATAACCGCCCACAGCTGCATTTGTCACAGATAAAAGGACTTGCAAGCTTGTGGGATATTACCCGCTTTGTAAAATCCGGCGGCTGATGTTTTTGTTTCACACACCGGTTTCTTCTTGTCGTTTAATCCTGTCCCCCGCAATCAGCTTCCTTATCCCCATTATTGCGCACTTTATCGCCCGAGTGGAATCGTAGGTGATGTTGTCGGGCAACCCCGCATTTGAACGCTCAACGTTCCAGAGGGCAGTTAAAACTCCGCCGCAGCGTGCCCGCCTTGCGGTGCCGACTGCAAAAATCGCCGCACATTCCATCTCCGAGGTAAGACAGCCGCATTTAAGATAGCTGTCCCATCTTTGTCTGATGTCTGCCGCCATGGGGGAGGATTCCGACTCAACCTCGCCGTAAAAGCTGTCCTTTGAGTGGACAACGCCTACGTGATAACCGTTGCCCGTTTCGTCGGTGGAAAGCTCCCTTGCCGCTTCAACCAGAGCGGCGACAACCTGAAAATCCGCCACCGCAGGATAGTCTATGGGGAGATATTCCGCCGTTGTGCCTTCTCCTCTTACCGCTGCCAGAGCAATGCACAAATCACCGCCGCTTACATTTAGGTCCATTCCGCCGCTGGTGCCTATTCTTATAAAGGTGTCTGCGCCGCATTTAACCAGCTCCTCCACTGCAATGGCGGCGGAAGGACCGCCTATTCCCGTGGAGCATACCGTTACCTTTTCGCCGTCCAGATAGCCGGTATAAACATTGTACTCCCGGTTGCACGCCACCTGAACCGCATTGTCAAGCAGCTTTGCAATTTCAGGCACTCTGCCAGGGTCGCCGGGAAGAATTACATACCTGCCTACTTCTTCGGGAATGGTCCTGATGTGAAACTGCCGCTCTGAATCCATAATGCTTGCCATTTGTCATCACTCCTTATTTATATCGTTATATGTCCAGTAGGAATTATCGTTATAATTCCACTGAGAAGCTGCCTGCTCCTTTGCTTTTTTGCGGATTTTCAGCAGCACGATAAGCACAATTATTCCTGCTACCAAAAACACTGCCCCTATTCCGCCGAAAATATAGATAAGCAGATTAAGCGCCGAATCCCCCTCCACGTAAAATTCCTGAGGGTCGTTGGGATTATAGCTTAACTCCACATCCTCCCCCACTGAATAGCCGCAGGGGTTGGAGTAGATGCTCTGCTGATTAATGTACTCCTGCCCATCCACCGCGTAACCGAACACGGGAGCGTAAAGCAGTCCCCCATCGTCCCCACGCTTGACGGCAATATCCACCACCTGAGCTTGTGTTGTTTCGCTACAGCGGTCTTGCTTGTTCCGGTCGTAAACTCCCACGCCTATCGCCACCGAAAGAAATACAACCCCTATCAGCAGAAATATCAGCGGCAGCACAATCAACAGCACTGTGAAATCCACTTGATTATTTCTTTTTAACGACATAAAAATCTCCCCCTCAAATTGCCGCCAAGCGGCGTTTTATCAAAACAGCAGAGCTGTTCTATGCTTGTAGGACAGGTCTGCTGAACTGCAACTTATTTGTCAATCTTCATTGAAATGTCAAACGCCTTTACCGAATGGGTAATTGCGCCCAGAGATATA
The DNA here is from genome assembly GCA_944388405.1 of uncultured Ruminococcus sp. Taxonomy (GTDB): domain Bacteria; phylum Bacillota; class Clostridia; order Oscillospirales; family Ruminococcaceae; genus FB2012. The sequence continues at coordinate 41,559 of CALXIQ010000029.1, forward strand.
ATATCAACTCCCGTTTCCGCAATCGCCCGGATTGTTTCAGGAGTTACATTGCCGGAAGCTTCAAGCATTGCTCTGCCGTCGGTAAGCTTAACAGCCTCCGCCATATCCTGACAGGACATATTGTCAAGCATTATAATCTCCACCTTAAGCTCCAGCGCTTCTTTCAGCTCCTCAAGATTTGCAACCTCAACTTCTATCTTTACGGTGTGACCCATTTTTTCACGCAACGCATTAACCGCCCCGGTCATGCTTCCGTAAGCGTCAAGATGGGTATCCTTAAGCATTGCACAGTCGGACAGGTTGTAGCGGTGATTTCTTCCACCCCCTACCGTAACGGCATATTTCTGCAATACCCTCAATCCCGGCAGGGTCTTGCGTGTATCTGCTATGGAAGCCTTCGTCCCCTCCACCAGCCTTACACAGCGATTTGTGGCGGTAGCAACGCCCGACATATGCTGCAAAAGATTGAGTGCCGTTCTTTCACCTTTAAGCAGCGCCCTTGTCTTTGCGGTAATTTTTGCGATTATGTCGCCCTTTTCAACATGCTCGCCGTCGTGGATAAACACTTCAAACTGCGCGTTGCTGTCAAGTAGTGAAAAAACCCTGAGAGCCACGTCGATTCCGCAGAGAATGCCGCTGTCCTTGGCGACATATTTTGCGGTGGAAACTGCGCTGTCGTCTACAAGATAGTCGGTTGTAACGTCAACATAGTTTATATCTTCAAGCAGAGCGGTTTTGATTATATCGTCAATCTGAAACTGCATCAGTGTCATCTTAAAAACCCTTTCATCTATAAAATTTATCTTAATCCAATAAAATATCCCGCTGGGATTTCCCCGTCGGCTTAACCCTTGCTTTCCTCGGGAGCTTCAAACGCCGGCTGAGGTGTAAGCTCCGCATTTTCCGACGCTATCTTATACGCTTCTCCTAAAATTATATACGCCACCGTGGCAAGGGATTTGGCTTCAACATAGTCTTTGTCTATCTTGAATCTTCCCGTGTCAAGTATTTCCTTTATATGCATAATACGCTCGTAGCCGGAAAATACCGATGGAATATCTGGGATTACAAAATACGCCGTCTGCATAATCTTTCTGATTTCCGTTCTCAGTCCCTTTGGAATGTGAGGGGCGTTTTCGCACAAATCAAAATCGTAAGGCATAAACGCTATGCCTTTGGTTTTGAGCCTTTCGTTTATGTCCGACGCCGCCCGTCTTGAAAACACCAGCGCCTCCAGCAGTGAATTGCTGGCAAGACGATTATTTCCGTGAACTCCCGTGCAGGAACATTCTCCGCAGGCGTAAAGTCCGTCCACCGTGGTTCTTGCATAGGTATCAACCTTTATTCCCCCCATCAGGTAATGCTGGCAGGGGTAAATCGGTATCATATCGGTAGTCATATCGTAGCCCGCCTTAAGCAGGTTTGAATATATCATAGGAAACCGCTGTTTTATAAACTCAGGATCCTTGTGGGTGATGTCAAGATAGAATTTATCCGAGCCGGTTTTTCGTGATTCAAAGATTATGGAGTGAGAAACCACATCTCTCGGTGCAAGCTCCAGTCGCTTGTCGTAATTTTGCATAAACCGCTGTCCATCGCAATTTCTCAGATATGCTCCCTCTCCTCTCACCGCTTCGGAAATAAGGAAACATTCTCTGGTATGATGGTTGTTAAAAGCGGTGGGGTGAAACTGTATGTAGCTGAGATTTTTTATCTCCGCCCCCATGTTATACGCCATGGTTATTCCGTCCCCGGTGGCGATGGCGGAATTTGTGGTATATTCATACACTCTGCCTATTCCGCCGGTAGCAAAAATTGTGCAGCGGCTGTTGCAGATGATATATTCCCCGTCCTTCAGCACCAGAAGGGAAAATCCAGAAGCCGTCTTTTTGCAGTCGCACATTACGGCGTTTTCCCATATGGTTACATTTTCAAGCTGCTGAACATTTCTAAGCAGCGTAGTTTCAATTTCAAATCCCGTGGCGTCCTTGTGGTGGAATATTCTGTGCATTCCGTGACCGCCCTCAAGAGTGCGGTGATAATCGCCGTTTGGTAGCTTATCAAAATCCACGCCCAACTCGATAAGCTTGGCAATATCAATTTTCGCCTCGTTTACAAGCACGTCTGTGGAAACGGGGTCGTTTTCAAATCCCCCTGCCACAAAGGTATCATGCTTATGCTTTTCCGGCGAATCCTCCGGGCTGTTATAAACCCCTGCTATTCCCCCCTGAGCAAGCGAGGAGTTGCACAAGGTAAGCTCCATTTTGGAAAGTACAAGCACCTTAAGGCTTCGTGAAAGATTATACGCTCCGTAAAGTCCTGCCGCTCCGCACCCTGCAATTATCACGTCATAATTATTCATATTCCTGTCTGCGTTTTACATAGGCTTAAATTCCACCCGCCGCAGACCTGCACCCTCTTTCGTTTGAACATTCGGTATTTTTCATGCTGTTTACTTCAAAACCAATTTATTTTTACAAAATAAATTGCATATACTTATTTTATTTTACCATACATCAGAAAATATTTCAATAAGATTTTGTAAAACCGCAATCAAACAAACATATTACACTAAAAAATCCGCAGAACACAATATTCATGCATTCTGCGGAAGCAAAAGCTCACAAGCTCCAAAATATTGAATTAATAGTGCATAACAATTACCGATTCGCCTGTATGCACATTATACGCCACGCTGTAGCCGTGCTCATTTTCGGTAAACACATAGTAGTATCTGTAATTATCGTCCGCCTCTCTGAACTCATAGGAGGATATTGTTCCATCCAGCTGAGATGCAATAGCGTCCATTACGGTACTGTCGTCCACTACAATATCCACAGTGGAAGAATCGCTCTGGAAGGATTCATCCGATGACCAGTCGGTCTGGGAGCTGTCATCTGAGGGGATTGAATCCACAGCTGAAGAAGTATCCGAAACCGATGAAGTATCGTCCGAAACGCTTGAAAGGTCGGCGGCTGATGAATCGTCATAGAACGAATCGGAAGCGGAAGAAATCTCAACATCCGACTGGCTTGATTCAACCGATGGCTGTGCTTCGGAGGAATCAGCTTCGGAGGATGGTGTAACAACGGGCAGGCTTTCCGTCTGCTGAGCAGATGATGAGCTGTCCTGAGCCGTGCTGTCGCTCTGAGGAGGAGTGTTCACCACAATATCGTCAAGGCCTGTAGAAGACTCGTCATCTCCCCCAAAGCCGAACATTCTGTAGCCCACGATAACCGCCACTACTATTATAATAATTATGCCCACCGCAATAACGGCAGCTATCATGGCGTTTTTCTTCTTAGGGTCTATTTCGTCGCCGTTGTCGCTGTAATCGTCCTCATACTCGTCCTGATACGCTTCGTCGTCGTAATAGTAGTCGTCATATTCCTGCGAATCATCGGGTTCATACTCGTTATAGTAGTCATTCTGCTCGTTCGGGGCGGAAGGGTTGTTATCATACCGCTCGCCGGTCTGAGCCGCAGAAAAAATTCTCGTTCTGTCGTCGTCCTGCGACTGTTTATTAAAGACAATGGTACTTTCTTCGTCGTTGTTTATGCTGTTTGCGTCGACCGAACCATTTGCATCGTCAAGCAAAAGTGAGTGGCAATACTTACAAAGTATTGCTTCCTCCGAAATTTCAGCATGGCAATGAGGGCATCTTTTTGTTTTCATTACAAACATTCCTTTCTTTCGTCTACAATTACATTAATTATTAATAATCATAGCACACAATCCGAAAAAAAGCAATGGATATCATTTAATTTTCACCAAACATTTTTATTTTACAACACATTTCGGGAACATGCTGTCATTAGGCGGTACAAAGTCGATTTAATTGTTTATAATTTTGTGCAAAACGCAGAAAGTCGTTTCCGGGCTTGACTTTTTAAGAGAAACGGTATATAATTATATGGTCGCACATCGCTGCAGGATTGTTTTTACCTGCACGGCTTACAAAATCGGGGCGTAACTCAGTTTGGTAGAGTGCTTGGTTTGGGACCAAGATGCCGCAGGTTCAAGTCCTGTCGCCCCGACCAGTCCTGAGCGCGGACGGCGCAATATCGATCCGCTCGCTAATCGCTCGCTTCGTTTTGTGAAGGCTATCGGTTTGTAACCGTCAAGGGCAGTTTGTCCGTGCATTAGTTTTAAACAAGGTTTGTTGTTGCCGCAGCAATTGAGAGCATGTAAATTTAATCCGTTACTGTTTTTCAGTGGCGGATATTTTTATGCAAAAATCAAGTCTATGTTGGCACGTCCTGTAGGGGACTATGCTTACATCGTCCCGTTCACCCGGTTTCCGACAGGGTTTGTCCGTATACTATTTATCCCCCTCGCACAATTTGCTGAGAATTTGTACGGGACGGCGCCCTCGACGTCCCGCATTAACGCACTATTGTGTAGAGGGCGATGCCCACATCGCCACATTTAATTGACGCACTGCACAAACACGTTCCTTCAGAAAATATTTTCCCACAAACCCTGTTGCATACCGATGCACGGACAAACTGCCCTTGACGGTTACAAACCGATAGCCTTCACAAAACGAAGCGAGCGGATCGATGTTAAAAAAAGAATAAATTTCTCCTCCTATGCATAAGATAAAACAATCAAAATTACAGGCGGTGTGATTATGAAACGAGATGTGACACTTTGGCAGTTTGCAGGCTTTACCGTTACATCGCTGGGCGGAACGCTGCTGCATTTTCTTTACGATTGGTCCAATCAAAGCATCTTTGCCGCACCCTTTTCCGCAGTGAACGAATCTGCATGGGAGCATATGAAACTGCTGTTTTTCCCAATGTTTATCTTCGCACTGATTCAAAGCTGCTTTTTTAAAGAGTATAAAAACTTCTGGTGGGTGAAGCTTGCGGGAATTGCTACGGGTCTTGTTCTGATTCCAACACTGTTTTACACCTACAACGGGGCGATTGGCAAATCTCCCGATTGGGTGAATATCGCCATCTTTTTTATCTCGGCGGCGGTAGCATTTGCCCTTGAAGCATGGCTGCTAAAAAGAGGAAGTATGAAATGGGAATTACCTTGGCTTGCCTTTGCATTAATCTGCCTGATAGGCGTGCTGTTTGTGGTGTTTACCTTTTCACCGCCACAACTGCCGTTGTTTAAAGACCCTCTTTCGGGGTAACTTTGTATAACATAAAATAAAACGGGTTTGGGGGACAATAACAGTTCCCAAAACCCGTTTTTTACTCAGCTTTTAATTATTCCACCGCTCTGCCGTCGGTGGTTATGGTCACAACTCTCCAGGGGATAAATTTGTCGCTTGATTGCAATGCTCTCTTGGCGGCGTTTTCAATTCCTCCACAGCAGGGCACTTCCATTCTTACGATAGTAACGCTTTTGATGTCGTTGTTTTTAATTATCTCGGTGAGCTTTTCGGCATAATCCCCCTCGTCCAGCTTTGGACAGCCTATAAGGGCAATTCTGCCACGAATAAACTCGTTGTGGAAATTGCCGTAAGCATATGCGGTGCAGTCGGCGGCTATAAGCAGATTTGCTCCGTCAAAATAGGGAGCGTTTACCGGCACAAGCTTTATCTGCACCGGCCACTGGGAAAGCTGACTTGATACAGGTGCGGACGTTGCCTCAGCAGTTTGAGCTCTTGCAATGGTTCTTGACTGACTTCCCGGACAGCCGCAGGGAAGCTTTGCCGCCTGCTTCTGAGCTTTGGCTTTAAGTACAGCCTCCTCGTCGTAAGCCGGGGCTTCACGTTCTTCAAAGGAGATGGCGTTTGTGGGACAGGCGGGCAGACAATCTCCCAGTCCATCGCAGTAATCCTCTCTTGTAAGCCTTGCCTTGCCGTCAACCATTTCAATTGCGCCTTCGTGACAAGCTGTAGCACAAGCTCCGCAACCGTTGCATTTTTCTTCGTCTATTCTGATGATTTTTCTAATCATATCGTTTCTTACCTCCGAAAATTTTTATCAGAATTGCTTTTTTGATTGATTCTGTGATTAAATTATAGTATAATAATCAGTGTAAGTATGTTGTAAATCCAACAAAGGACGAAAAATATGAAAAAAGATTTTGAGCTGATGAAAAAATGCCCTCTTTTTGGCAATATGAATAACGAGGAACTGGAGTTTATCCTCACAAGCCCTTTCACAAAAATCCAGAATTTCTCTAAAAATCAGACTGTGCTTACCGAAGGCGACAATGTCCAATCGCTGGGCGTTGTGCTTTCAGGCTCTGTTCAGGTGGTGCGAAATGATTACTACGGCAACAGAAGCATTATCGCTCTTGTGGAATCGCCCCAGATTTTTGCGGAGGTATTTGTGTTTTCAGACACGCCGACTATGCCGGTAAGTGTTATTTCGGCAGCCGATAGCAGGATAATGCTTGTAGGGCTTAAAAAAATTCTTAGCGAAAGCCCCGACCAAAGCTTGTTTTATTCAAAGTTGATAAACAATCTGCTGCGCCTTGTAACGGAGAAAAACCTGCGGCTCAACGAGAAAATTGAGATAATCTCAAAACGCACCATCCGTGAAAAGCTGATGACCTTTCTGCTGTTTCAGGCAAGGCTTCAAGGCGGCAACTCCTTTACAATACCATATGACAGGCAGGGACTTGCTGACTATATTGAAGCCGACCGCAGCGCAGTTTCGGCAGAGATAAGCAAGCTTCGGGCTGAGGGGATAATAGAATCAAACCGCTCGCAGTTCAGGCTGATAAAAAATCCTGAATGAAAAACCTTGTTCGCTGGGTCAAACTTGTGAGAGAAATAATGTTTTTAACTGAAAATACTTGATTTACATTTGCGTATGTGCTAATATAAAATCAGGAAAATTTATATGCGTTTAAAAGGAGACTTTATAGATGGTTTATACCGTTACCTTTAATCCGGCAGTGGACTATATTGTGCGAACGGATGAAATAAATGTCGGAAAGGTAAACCGTTCAATTTCGGAGGAAATTCTTTTCGGCGGAAAGGGGATAAACATTTCGCTGGTGTTAAAAGAGCTTGGGATAAATTCAAAGGCTCTGGGCTTTATTGCAGGCTTTACCGGTCGGGCTATTGAAGAGGGAGTCAGGGAAATGGGCGTTGAAACCGATTTTGTCCATCTTAAGGACGGATTTTCAAGAATCAACGTAAAAATCAAATCCGCCGAAGAAACCGAGCTTAACGGTCAGGGTCCCAGAATCGACAGCGAGGCAATAGCTGAGCTTTACAAAAAGCTTGACGGACTTGAAAACGGCGACACTCTTGTATTGGCAGGAAGTATTCCCAACACTCTGCCGTCCGACATCTACGAAAAAATACTTGAGCATCTTGCGCAAAAGGATATAAAAGTCATAGTGGACGCCACAAAGGAGCTGCTGCTCAATGTGCTTAAATACAAGCCTTTTCTCATCAAGCCCAACAACTATGAGCTGGAGGAAATGTTCGGGGTCGCTTTCAAAAACGTGGAGGAAATTGTAGAATACGCAAAAAAGCTAAAGGAAATGGGCGCAGTAAACGTGCTGGTGTCAATGGCTGAAAAGGGAGCAGTACTGATAGACGAAAACGGGAGCGTGCATACCTGCGGAGTTTGCAAGGGTTCAGTAGTAAATTCTTTAGGCGCAGGCGATTCTATGGTGGCAGGGTTTATTGCAGGCTCTCTTGACGGCGACTACCCATACGCTCTCAAGCTTGGTACCGCAGCAGGCGGAGCTACCGCTTTTTCTGACGGACTGGCGCAGAGAAATGATATATACAGACTGCTTCAACAGCTTTAAGGCTTGGACTTATCGAGGGGCAGACGGCGGTAAAATCCATGTAGATGGAAATGTATGAAAAGACCTTGACAGGCTTTTCATAATAAACATAATCCGAGTAACAATAAAAAAGGGGAGGTTAGCTATTATTAGTTAAAAGACAGCCGACCTTTCTATAAGCAAGTCATGGACACAAAGAATTGTATCCGACCGACTTGCGGGAAGCTGAAAAGTGATTGAAAAATTAATTTACAGCGTTTGTTTTCTTAACGCTGTGATGATAGAGGTGAATTGTTATGGTAAAATACACAGGCAAAGGCGTTTACGGAGCAATTGCAATCGGAAAAATTTCAATCTTCAAAAAGCAGGACGTTTCCGTAAAGCGTGTTCATGTTGAGGATACCGAGGCGGAGAAGGCAAGGGTAAACGCCGCAAAGGAAGCTTCAACCAATCAGCTTCAGGCTATATACGAAAAAGCTTTGAAGGAAGTGGGGGAAACCAACGCACAGATCTTTGAGATTCATATGATGATGCTTGAGGACGAGGACTATAACGAGTCGATTGAAAACATAATCGACACTCAGAAGGTAAACGCCGAATATGCCGTAGCCGTAACGGCGGACAACTTCGCCGAGATGTTTTCATCAATGGACGACGCATATATGCAGGCTCGCTCCGCCGATGTAAAGGACATTTCAAACCGCATAATCGCAAACCTTAACGGCACTGCGGCAGGCGGAGCGGAGACTGACGACAAAATGATTGTGTGTGCAGACGACCTTGCCCCCAGCGAAACCGTTTCCCTTGACAAGGACAAAGTGCTTGCTTTTGTCACCGCTCACGGTTCGTCAAATTCCCACACGGCGATTCTGGCAAGAAACATGAACATTCCTGCGGTTATCGGTGTGGGCAGCGAGTTTCTCTCCCAGATTAACGACGGCGACGAAGCTATAGTAGACGGCTTTACTGGAGAGGTGTTTGTAAATCCAGACGAGGAAACCAAAGCCGCTCTGCTGGCAAAGCAGAAAGCCGACGAGGAGAAAAAGAGTCTTTTGCAAAAGCTTAAAGGCAAGGAAAACATAACCCTTGACGGCACTAAAATAAACATCTACGCCAACATCGGAAGCGTTGACAACATAGGTGCAGCCCTTCTAAACGACGCCGGGGGAATCGGACTTTTCAGAAGCGAATTTCTCTATCTTGAAAACAGCGACTACCCCACCGAGGAGCAGCAGTTTACAGCCTATAAACGAGTGCTGGAAAGCATGGCGGGCAAAAAGGTGATTATACGCACCCTTGACATCGGCGCAGACAAGCAGGTTGATTACTTCAATCTTAAAAAGGAGGAAAACCCTGCCCTCGGCTACCGTGCCATCAGAATCTGCCTAACCCGTCCCGAAATTTTCAAAACCCAGCTGAGAGCGCTTTACAGAGCCTCGGTTTACGGTAACTTAGGCATAATGTTCCCCATGATTACAAGCGTTTCAGAGGTGGAAAAAGCCCTTGCAATATGCGACGAGGTAAAGCAGGAGCTTAAAGAGCAGGGCATTGCTTACTCCGACACGGTGGAGCTTGGTATTATGATAGAAACTCCCGCTGCGGCGATAATCAGCGACAGGCTCGCCCCTATGGTGGACTTTTTCAGCGTGGGCACAAACGACCTTACCCAGTACACCCTTGCCTGCGACAGACAGAATCCCGACATCGAGCAGTTTTGCGACACCCATCACGAAGCGGTGCTGCGGCTGATTCAGATGAGTGCGGAAAATGCCCACAAAAACAGCGCATGGATAGGTATCTGCGGCGAGCTGGCGGCAGACACCACCCTCACCGAAACATTCCTGCGAATGGGCATAGACGAACTTTCGGTATCCCCTACCTTTGTGCTGAAGGTACGTGACGCAGTAAGAAACATTGATTTGTCAAAATAACTGACGATTATAACCATAAAGTTGTCCCCCGCCTTTAAGACGGGGGATTTTTTTGTTTACAGTCAATCAATAAAATACAGGCAACGCCCTTTTGTGTGCGGTACTGCCTGTGTTTTTTGAATATTCAAGTGTTTTCTTCAAAGCTTTGCTTAAAGCTGTTGCCCCATTCCGCCATAGAATCAAGAATGGGCTGCATACTTCTGCCAAGGGGAGTAAGAGTATATTCAACCCTCGGCGGCACTTCGGGATAAACCTCTCTTGTCAGCAAGCCGTTATCCTCCATACTGCGGAGATTTGCGGTAAGCACCTTCTGAGATATGCCGCTTACCGATTTTTTCAGCTGGCCAAACCGCTTTGTGCCGGTCATAAGGTCGCGGATTATCAGAACTTTCCATTTGTCCCCTATAAGCATCAATGTGGTTTCCACCGGGCACGCCGGCAGGTCGTTTTTGGTTATCATAACATTACCTCTTAGTATCAAAATGAAAGCAACACACTTTGTGATTGTAAGTATCCCTGTTTTAAATATATTTTATCACAAGTCGGGGCAAAATGCAACAAGCCGGGGATAAAAATTCAAATCCGCTCCACGCTTACAGAGAACAAAAAATATCCCCCAACATCTGTTGAGGGATAGAAATCTTCATAATACCGGCAATTATCCTCTGTCGTAATCAAATTCGATAATATTGCCCGTTGCCGCATTAATGGTATAGTCGTATTCCATGCCGTTGTAGTAGAAGGACACGTCATATTCCACCATTCCATCGTCATTTTCAAGCTTCGCCTTTGAAAACTGCACTTGAGACTCGGTAAATCCCGCATGGTCAAGGGCAATCTGCTTTGCTCTGTCAACGCCTATGTAGGAATCATTACCCCCAGTGTTTCCGCCGTTTGACTGAATGTTAAAGGCTTCGGTGCTTTTCTCTCTTACCGTTCCGTCGGAGGCGTTTATTTCATAATCATACTCGGTGTCGGAGGTGTAAAATTCTACGTCGTAAACTGTTGTACGGTCGTCTCTGTCAAGATTTACCCTGATAAAGGTAACCTGACTTTCGGAAAGACCTGCGTCGGCAAGAGCTGCCGCTTTAGCTTGCTCCTCTGAAATTATGCCGCTCTGCTGGGTGTTTGTCTGTTGTGAATTTGACTGCTGAGTATTCGCCTGCTGGGAGTCTGTCCGAGAAGAATCTGTCTGCTGTGCATCAGCCTGTGATGAATCTGTCTGCTGGGTATCAGCCTGCGAAGAATCGTTCTGGGGCTGAGCGGGAGTCTGCGCCTGTACCTGCTCACTCTGAGACGAGCTGTCGTCAATCAGCTGCTGAGATTCGGCGGAAGATTCTGTAGCTGGGCTGTCAGCCTGAGAGGAGAGATTCTGATTTATTGTCATGCCCGGCACATTGCCGTCAATATCTCTTGAAACAATATCTCCGTCGCTTGCCTGAATGCTGTACTCATACTCAACGCCGTTGCTGTAGAAGTCTACATCATAGCAGAAACGTCCGTCGTCATAGCCAAGCCTTGCCCGCAGTCCCGAAACCTCCGATTCATCAAGTGCTGCGTCCTCCAAAGCAATTCTCTGGGCTTCATCCTCGCCGATAGAGGTGGCTCTTACCACAATTGCACCGATTGCGAAAGCCAGAAGCAGAACAATAATTACTATGCAGATGATTGAGATTACCTTTCTTTTTGTGGTGCTGAATAAGCTTTTGATTTTTGTCATAATGTATCACTCCTTTTTTGATTGTACCTACAGTATAAACTGCGAATATTAGAGAAACATTAGAACAAAAAATTTTTTAAAATTATTTTTTAAGGCTTATTTTTTTCGGTTATAGGCGGGGAAAACGCACTGTGAACACGCTGCCCTCTCCCTCATTTGAGGAAACCTCCACGCTGCCGCTATGATAATCGGCTATGTCTTTAACCATTGCAAGTCCAAGCCCCGTACCCTCGGTGTTGCGGGAGGAATCCGCCCGGTAAAAGCGTTCAAATATTTTCTTTTGCTGCTCTTTTGAAATTCCAATACCGTTATCCTTTACAGTGAGAATAATTTCATCAGTTTCATCAAGGGTGACGATTATCTCCCCGTCCTGACGTCCATAACGATAGGCGTTGCTTATAAGATTGGTAAGCAGTCTTGTCAGCAGGGTGCGGTTTCCCGATACAAACACACCTTGTTTAATATGCCATTCAAGAGCTATGTTCTTATCCATTATAAGCGACATATCGCTGCAAACGTCCTCAGCAAGGGCGCTTAAATCAAGCCTTTCCATGGGATAGCTTTTTCCGTTTTGCTCCATTCGGGCGAAGCAAAGCATATCCTCAATAAGCCGTGACATTTTTCTGCCCTGCCGCTGAATTACCGTTAAAGCTTCGGTATATTCCTCGGCAGTTCTTGGCTCCTCTAAGGTGTATTCGCACTGAGCCATTATTACCGCCATAGGAGTGCGCAGCTCGTGAGATGCATCGGAGGTGAACCGCTGCTCGGTTTTGAAGGCTTCGTCAAGGCGGCTGAACATATCGTCAAAAACATTTGCCAGCTTGTGAAGCTCGTCGCTGCCCTTACCAAGTCCGATACGCTTGTTAAGGTCACGTCCCCGGCTTATCTGAGACGCCGCTTCGGTGATTTTCTCAACGGGGCGCAGCGCCCTGCCGGCAATCCAGTAGCCCCCGATTACAGCCAGCAAAAGCAAGGCAGGCAGCGCAATTGCCGATATCCTTATTATAGAGTTAAGCTGCCCGGTGCCCTGATTTTCAGAAACCATTCCCCTCAGCCACAGTTCCTCGGTGCCGTCAGATTCAAGACGGCAGTCAAACACATAGTATGTAGTGCCGTCAGACACCGCCGGGCGCATTGTTCTGTCTGAAAAGGGTATGTCCGCCGTCACCATCGCCAGGGGATTTTCGCCGTAAAGCAGCCTACCGTCGTTATGATACAGGGCGGTAATAATGCCGTTTACACGGTCGAGAAAATCATCGTCTATTTCAAGATAGCCTCCGTTGTAGGCAATATACTGGTCGTCGCCGTGGTCGCTTTGCACATCGCTGAGCTGTTCAAAAAACTCAACCTCGTCAACGTTATCCTCCACCGTTTCAATCAGGTTATCCTGAATATTTTTCTGCATTACCGAATTGCTCGCCCACAGAATAATGCAGAATGTTACGGCGACGATAAAAATCATTATCACCGCAAACCATATTGTTACTTTGAATTTTACAGACAAGTTTTTCATTTCTTTTCCTTTATCACATATCCGCTGCCCCGTACCGTATGAATAAGCTTATCGGGACGGTCGCCGTCGATCTTCTTTCTCAGGTAGCTGATGTAAACGTCCACCACGTTTGTGCCGCCCTCGTAGTCAAAATTCCAGATGTGGTTTTCAATTTTTTCTCTTGAAAGCACAATGCCTTTGTTTCTCATAAGATATTCAAGCAGATTGTATTCCTTGGCGGAAAGGGTAATCTCACATTCTCCCCGTCTGACTGTATGAGAAGCGGTGTCAAGGGTAAGGTCGGCGACCCGCAGTATATTATCGGTCATGCCGAATTTTTTTCTGGTCATAGCCCGCAGCCTTGCCGCCAGTTCCTCAAAGGAAAAGGGTTTTACAAGATAATCGTCCGCACCGCTGTCAAGCCCCTTTACCTTGTCTGAAACGGAGTCCTTCGCCGTCAGAAACAGCGTGGGGGTGGATTTTCCCTGACTTCTCAGGTAGCTTAAAACTCCAAAGCCGTCCACACGGGGCATCATTATATCCAGAATAACCGCATCATATTCGGCGGCTTTAAGATAGTCTATCGCCTCAGCGCCGTCAAAGCAGCTGTCAACGGAATAGCCGTCCGACGTAAGCTTGCGTGTAATTATGTTATTTAAGTCCCGCTCGTCCTCCGCCAGAAGAATACGCATTTTCACCAACTCCAAAACAAATATTTATCCTCTTGCGACCATGATTATTATATCATAAAAAGAACCGTAAGGCGATTCCTTAGTACGATAAAATGCTGTTAAAACAATTTGGGTTGCACTTTGTTTCAAGGTTATTATATCACAGACAGTCGCCGATTTCAAGGACAAAACCTCACCGCTACAATACAAAATGGCAGAATTTAACCCCGAAGCGTTATGCGCTTTCGGGGTATGAAAACAATCGGCTTAACGTTACGTTTTATTATTGGTCGGTATTTATTGCCGCAGGACATTGTTTATCATCTGTCAATACGTTCTTACTGTTACTACTTTGTCAAAATCTCCGTTAAGAAAATCCTCCTTAGTCAGATATCCGATTCCAACTGACAGCGTATTGCTTTCGTCACAGCTCAGATAAATCTTGTCGTTAAGTACTGCGAATATAAGGGTTGCGACTCCACAAGGTTTGCCTATCAGCTTTGATTCTTTGGCATTCAGATCATATAAATAGTAGGTGCCAGTTTTGTTGTAAATAAAACTGTTATCGTCAAGATAATAATATCCTGAAAAAGTGCCTTCCGGGCTGTCTGTCACAGTATCCACCGTTACATCCTCTCCGCCGAAAGAATAATTGTGAAGTGAATATTCTTGTCCCGAATACGTTGTATACAGCACGCCTTTTGTATTGAATCCACCGTAAAAATATGCGTTTTCAAAAGCCTTCAACATTTCATCTTCTCGGCTCTCAAGATTGTATCTATAAATCTCTCCGTGATTGAGCATATCCTCTGTGTATTCAAAAAGATAATATATATTTTCACCGTCGAAGCTTACCTTGCTTATTTTGCCCCTTTCGGCTTTATGACTGCATATATCGACGGTTTCTCCGCTTTCGAGGTCAATTGTATATATTCCCGCCTCCCACTCGGGAACTTCAGGCACAACGCCGTTGTTTATTGCCGAAAGGTCGTAAGGATTTGAATATGCAATAATAACACTGTCGTTAGTAAAAAGCGTTTGGTCTATAACCTGCGCATCTATTTCGGCTATCGGTTTGCGGTTTGAGCCGTCCACCTCAGCGGCAAACAAAGTTTTGACGCCCAGAGCATCGCCATTTTCGGGATATGAAAGGTAAAGCTTGCCATTAAGATAGCAAAGACTGTTTACGGTGCAATTCACAACCCCGGTACAGTCCGAGTCTGAGGTTATTGTGAATTTTTCGTGCTTGCAGGATGGATCTGAGCAGATTACAACAGTCTGGTCAGACTGTGCGTCATAATAATAAATGCGCTGATCCTCCCGATAAATTATTCCCGAATCCATATAGGTTGTTTCCGATAAATTGTCAACCGCATAATTAACCGAAGTCTGTGCCGAATCACCGCTGCTTTCTGTATTCTCATCATTATTGCCGCAGCCTGCCGCCGACAAACAAAGCAGGCAGGTTAAAATTAATATAAGCTTTTTCATGGCTGTTCTCCATCGGTTTTAAAACTTTCAAACTGCTCGTTAATCTCTTCCGCCAACTCGTTTATTCCGGCTTCGTCAAGCCTTTGCCGGATTTGCTCAAACTCCTCTTCAAAATTTTCACTTTTCCAGACGTTCAAACCGTCATTGCAAATGCTTATTATCTCCGACAAATTGTCGCTTATTTCAGAATAATCGGCGTTGAACCCAAGAAAAACGGAAGCTGAAACATCGTTGTCATAATATTCCTTACTGCCTGATGTGTCTGCGGAAAAATAGTTATCGCCTATTATTAATTCGGCAGTAAACACCACAGACTGCTCGCTTTCGGGGTCTGAAAGCACCAGAAATTTTAATACCTCCGGCTCAGTCCGCACAAGTGTCAGCAGTTCAAAAGCCGTTTCTTTATTATCCGAATCAGCCACTATACCTGTCCCTGCGGCGGGGCGCGAATAAATCATTGAAGGAGTAGTTTTAACGGTAAATTTATCATTATTCTCATATGCGCTTACGTCGCCTGCGATTATAACTTTAAAATTTTCTGAATCAACCATTTGGCTGTATGCACTGTTGTCGATACCGTTGCCTAATAAATTAAGGTCGTAATTTATATAACCCTCGTTATAATAATCATTAAGCGTTGTAAAAAATCAAGCGTCGGCTCATCGTTAAACACCGGAATAATACTCCGGCTTTCCTCTGAATAAATCAGTCCGTTTTCATAATAATCGCCGTTTAAATGTGAAAAAGCAAAGCTGTCTATCAGATATATAATATCGGAAAAGTTGTCCCGACCACTTGGCTCTCCCATCAGGTCATCAAGCGAAGAAAATTTCATATCAAAATTCTCGGCAGCTTCTTTATCGATATAATCATTGTTAAAAACGTAGCTGTAACCAAAAACTCCTGCGCAAAGATTGGGAATTGAATATATTGTACCGTCCACAGCCATCGACTGCCACTGCTTCTCACTGTAAAGCTCATACAGCTGACTGCCTTCAAGTAAACTGTCCATTTCTGCAAAATAACCATTTCTCATCAAGCTGCATACAGCATTTGTATCGGTATTGAATCCCGTAAAAGCAATATCCAGTTCGCCGGAATAGTTCTCCAGTTCACTAAAATAACTGTCAAAAGGCAAACTCACAAAATCAAGATTGAAATCGTAATTGTTATCGGCAAGATACCGATTCAGCGAATTCAGGTTTTCAACGCTTATGTCGCATAGATCCGGAATTGCCCAATACAGGATATTGTCGCTTAAAAAAATCTTTTCAACCTCGCTGCTGCCGCCCGATGGACTTTCCGTAATGCTCGATTGGTTTTGATCTGCGCTTTCAACACGACTTTGCTCACCTGCTGCACTTGAAGTATTGTCGTTGGCAGCCTCATCCGAGCAAGCCGCAAAAAGTAAGCATATAACGCTCAGTACCGCCAGAATGTTTTTCTTCACAATTCTCCCCCCATTGCAAATAAACATAGGACAAACCCGTGTGATGGGTAACATAATCCACAATTCAATTATACACCACTGCTAATTATTTTCAAGACGTTTTTGTGCTATTTGCATTATGCTCCCTGAATTTCTGCCTATTGCACAACATTTGCTGCTAAAATTTGTGCAAAATTTCAAGCCATAATGTTCCTGCTGAATTATGCAAACGTTTCCAATGATTTTGCTGTCAAAATGTTCTGTAAATAACCTCCATGTGAAAAGATACAAAACGATCCCTTGTAGATAGAAAAATATAAAACTCTCCCGCCGCAGTAAAACCGTCAGAATAAAAATCTATACTATTTTTAAGATGCCCTTGCATTATTCTAAGATTTATACACTTTTATTTTTACACCCCCGATGCAACCACATCGAGGGGTGTAACAGTATGCCTGTTCAGCGATAACCCTGTTCCTTTTTTATCTGATTTTTAAGCATTTCTTTTTCTTCGGTCCTGTACTTTTTCATCTTCGGAGAAATAATAATTTGCGTCAGGACTACCGCCAGCAATGACCCAAACACAATCAGACCAATAGTATAATTCACATTTCCTGCGTAAGCCAGAGAATGAATAATCATAAGTGTCAACGCTCCCTGAATACAGGCGGCAATTTCTCCGGCTTGTTTGCCGAACACCGCATCGTGAAATATAGGCGAATTTCCTAACGTGTGATCTTTAAAATAGGAAACCGCTATAA
>CALXIQ010000030.1 GCA_944388405.1 uncultured Ruminococcus sp.
TTCCTGTGCTATACTATTCATCAGAACAACTCCCTTTTTGATACTTTGTTTTGGTGGTACTTAACATTATATCATTTTTGGAGTTGTTCTTCTTTTTTATTGTCTACTATCTATTGTAGCATAACAAGGTTAAAATAAATTTCAAAAAACAGTGCAGCGCCACAAGACCGCAAAAGTCCGATTTTTGCTGTATATTTTTGCCCTCACTTGACAATTGTCATTAAATGTAGTAAAATAAATACGTTAAGCATGCGAAAGAGAATTTTATATGAAATGAGATGAGAATAATGATAAGCGATTCAGCGAGAAATCTGCTTTATAAGCAGTTTGTTGCAAACAACTCCATCGACCCTAAGTATTACGATAAGTATGTAGTTAAGAGAGGTCTGAGAAATGCTGACGGAACAGGAGTTATTGCAGGACTTACCAATATATGCAACGTACACGGATATGTTGTCAACGAGGGCGAGAAATCTCCAATTGACGGTCAGCTGATTTACCGAGGCTATAATATAAACGATATTGTAAATAACGCAGTTTCCGAAAACCGTTTCGGTTATGAGGAAGTAGTTTATCTTTTGCTTATGGGCAACCTCCCTAACAGGCAGGAGCTGGCGGCGTTTAAGGATATTATGGCTGAAAACAGAGCCCTTCCCCCAAGCTTTTTTGAGGATATGATACTTAAAGCACCCTCCAAGAACATAATGAACAAAATGGCCCGTTCCATTCTTGCACTTTATTCATATGACGATAATCCCGAAAACAACAGCCCCGAGTATGAAATGGCTACGGCTATTTCCATTATTTCAAAGCTGCCTAATATAATGGTTTCGGCGTATCAGGTAAAAAGAAGAACCTTTGACGGAAAGAGCATGATAATGCATCCCCTGATTCCCTCCCATTCTACGGCTGAGATGATTTTGTCTGCGCTTCGACCCGACAGAAAGTTTACCGACGAGGAAGCCAAGCTGCTTGATTTGATGCTGATACTTCATGCGGAGCACGGAGGCGGAAACAACTCCACCTTTGCCTGCAGGGTGCTTACTTCTTCGGGAACTGACCCATATTCGGCTTATGCGGCGGCAATCGGTTCTCTTAAAGGACCTCGTCACGGCGGTGCTAACATAAAGGTTGACCAGATGCAGGAATGTATAAGAGAAAACGTAAAGAACTGGGACGACGAGGGGGAGGTTGCAGACTTTTTAAGAAAGATTCTGAGAAAAGAAGCATACGACAAAACCGGTCTTATCTATGGAATGGGTCATGCAGTTTATACCCTTTCCGACCCCAGAGCGGTTATACTTAAAGCCAACGCCAAAACCCTTGCCGAGGGAACAGAGTTTGAAAGGGAATTCCGTCTGCTTGAAACAATAGAAAGACTTACCCCTCAGCTTTTTGCGGAGGAAAAGGGCGAACATAAAGTAATGTGTGCAAACGTTGATATGTATTCGGGACTTGTTTACAGAATGTTAGGTATACCTCAGGATCTGTTCACACCGCTGTTTGCCGTATCAAGAATGGCAGGCTGGTGCGCTCACAGGTTTGAGGAGCTTGTTACGGGAAAGAAAATAATCCGTCCCGCATACAAGGCGGTAAGACCCGAAAGAGATTACATTCCTCTTGACCAGAGATAATAAACATATTTGAGTTATATAAAATACAAAAATCCTGTCGAAGCTTCGGCAGGATTTTTTGTGTTTATATTTAGTTAAAGTCGAGAGAGAAGAGGCTTAGTCCTCCTCAGGCTCTTCGGGCATATCCCAGTTATGATAAACGTTCTGAACATCGTCGTTGTCCTCAAGATGCTCAAGGAGAAGATTCATCTTCTTGATAGCGTCCTCGTCGGTAAGAGTGGTGTAGCTTGAGGGAACCTTTTCGGTTTCGGCAGACAGCACCTTGTAGCCCATAGCGGTAAGGGCTTCGTTAATGGCGTGAACGTCGGACGGCTGGCAAGTTATTTCGATAACGTCGTTTTCAATGTTGAAATCGTCCGCTCCTGCTTCCATACAGTCCTCCATTATCTTGTCCTCATCGGCGCCGTTATTTTCAATAATTATGGTACCCTGAGTGGAGAACATAAAGGAAACGCATCCGCTTGTGCCCAGATTTCCGCCGAACTTGTCAAAGTAGTGACGAATATCTCCTGCGGTACGGTTTTTGTTGTCGGTAAGACATTCCACGATAACAGCAACGCCGCTGGGACCGTAGCCCTCGTATACCATTTCCTCGTAGTTGTTTTTCTCACTATCTCCTGCGGCTTTTTTGATGATTCTTTCAATGTTGTCGTTGGGAACATTGTTTGCCTTGGCCTTGGCGATAAGGTCACGAAGCTTTGAGTTGTTGGCAGGGTCGGGACCGCCTTCCTTTACCACAACAGTCATTTCTCTGCCAATTTTGGTGAAAATCTTAGCCTTTGCGCTGTCGGTAGCTTCTTTTTTTCTTTTAATGTTAGCCCATTTTGAATGTCCTGACATTTTGTGTTCAACTCCTTAAATGTTTATGTTTTGCTTTTTGAATGATTGGCTTATATGTATTGGTTGTATATCTGACGGGCAAATTCAACCGCCTGCTTAATCTCCTCTTTATTGGGATGTCCCAGCTTTATCACAAGAAACGACCCTGAGCAGGAAAACTCCCCGGCAATGGGGATGTTCTTTTTCTCCAGCTCCCTTTTGATCTGACATTTTGAGTAATCCTGAGTGGTGCTTGACATAACAAGCGCCACCGCTTTTACCTGGTCGGGTTCAAGGTTATCGATAAAATCCATAAGCTGTTTTGAAGCGACGCCGTCGTAGATTCCGCTGACAATAAACACAACATCGTTGTTTTTAATCTCGGGAGCTTCCAGCTTTACGTTGTAAGCGGTTATGTCAAGTTCCTCGGCAATTGCCAGAGCAAGCTTTTTTGAGTGACCCGTCATGCTTGAATAAACTACTGATGCATTCATATCTGATTACCTCCGTTGTTCCATACAATGTCGAAAAGCTCAGCCACCCGCTCATGTCTGCCGCACAGATGAAGAAATCCGAACAGACTTTCAAGCCCCGTAGCCGCTCTGTATTCGCTCACCGTGGAGTGCTTGGGCGCATTTACGCCGCTGGCGTTTCTGCCCCGCTTGAGAATCTCCAGCTCCTCATCCGACAGCAGGGAATTTTCAAGCAGATACCTTACTGCCGCCGCCTGATATTCCGCACACACCTTTTTTACCGCCAGTTCGTGCAGCTTTTTTGCCGGCATGTTAGCGGTCAGTATAAGCCTTTCACGGCACAGCTGTTCAAAAACTGCGTCCCCCATAAATGCCAGAGCCAAAGGCGAGTACTGCTTTGCTTCCCGTGATGTCAATTTACAAACACCTCTTAATTTACAAATTCAAACTCAAAATCAAATATGGAAACCGTATCGCCCTCGTTGATGCCCATTTCAAGCAGTTTGTCTATTATACCGCTTGTTCTCAGCACCCGCTGGAAGTATTGCAGCGACGAGTAATCCTCCATATTAACCGAGCGGAGAATATCCCACAGCCAGTCGGCTTCCACAAAATAAATTCCGTCCTCGATGGTAATCTTGAAATCCTTTCTTGAAAGCAGCTTTTCATCAAGCTCCTGCTGAGTAAGGGGCTGAGCTTCAAACTGCTTAACGGGGGGAAGCTTTTCAAGCTGTTCCCAAATTCCGTAAACAAGCTCTTTGGTGCCCATTGTGGTCGCCGCCGAAATTTCATAGAAGGGAAGCCCTGTCTTTTCAACATATTCCCTGAACCGCTTTATCTGCTCCTCGTCCGCCATGTCGCTTTTGTTTGCCGCCACAATCTGGGGAGCCTCGGCAAGCTCCTTGGAGAAGTTGGCAAGCTCACGGTTGATAGCTTCAAAATCCTGGATGGGGTCACGTCCCTCTATTCCCGAAACGTCCACTACATGAACGATAAGTCTGCACCGCTCCACATGGCGCAGAAACTCGTGCCCTAAGCCTACTCCTTCGCTTGCACCTTCAATAAGTCCGGGAATATCCGCCATTACAAAGGATTTTCCCTCTTCAATCTTAACCACGCCCAGAACAGGCGTAAGGGTGGTGAAGTGGTAGTTTGCAATTTTCGGCTTGGCGGCGGAAACTACAGAAATAAGCGTCGATTTTCCCACGTTTGGGAAGCCTACCAGCCCCACATCGGCTATAAGCTTTAACTCCAGCACAACTTCGTATTCGTCTCCCCTGAAGCCCGGCTTTGCAAAACGGGGAATCTGTCTTGTAGGGGTGGCAAAATGAGCGTTTCCTCTGCCGCCTTTGCCGCCTTTTGCAATTACAACCGGCTCATCTCCCGACATATCCGCCAGAATCCTGCCGCTCTGCGCTTCTCTTACCACCGTTCCTCTTGGAACGGTTATTACCAGGTCGGGAGCGTTTCTGCCGGTGCAGTTTTTGGAGGAACCGTTCTGCCCCTTTTCGGCCACGTACTTTTTCTTGTACCTGAAATCAATAAGGTTGGAGATGTTGTCGTCAACCTTGAAAACAATATCGCCGCCCTTGCCGCCGTCGCCGCCGTCCGGACCGCCTGCGGCTATATATTTCTCACGGTGAAAGGAAACGCATCCGTCACCGCCGTCGCCTGCTTTTATATAAATTTTCGCTTGATCGACAAACATTATATCCAAGCCTCCTTTTTGTTTTGCCTTATTTCACTTACGGCATCGCTGAAAAAACGGGACGCCTGACCGATTTTAAATGCGGCTTCAAGACGTCCCGTGCTTTACTTGTTTTAAATTAAGCCTGCGGATAAACCGAAACCTTCTTACGGTCTCTTCCCATTCTTTCAAATCTTACAACTCCGTCAGCCATAGCAAACAGAGTGTCGTCCGAACCGCGGCCTACGTTCTCGCCAGGATGAATGTGAGTTCCTCTCTGGCGAACAAGAATGTTGCCTGCAAGAACAAACTGACCGTCAGCTCTCTTTACACCGAGTCTTTTAGCCTCGGAATCACGGCCGTTCTTGGTAGAACCCATTCCCTTTTTATGCGCAAAAAACTGCATGGAAATTCTAATCATTACAATTACACCTCCGTCATGTAATTCATAGGGTGGTTATACGTCAATAACCTTAACCCTGATACAGCCCTGATACTCGTCCGAAAGGAAATAAAGGTGAGTCACAAGTCCCAGCAGAACCCTGTCGCCGTATTCCTTTTCATCAGAAATCAGTCTGAGTACAATTTCGTTTTCTGAAACCTCTACCTCAGCCTCAACCTTAAAGGCTTCGGTAATAGTGTTGGCTGCCATCATAACAGCCGAGGACACGCTTGCACACGCAATATCATGTCCGTAATCCGCCATACCCGCATGACCCGTCATACGAAATCCCACGAGCTTGTCGGACTTGCTTTTGTAAAAATCGGCGCAGATCATTATTATGCGTTGATAGCTTCGATCTGTACCTTGGTGTAAGGCTGTCTGTGACCCATTTTTCTCTTTTCGCCCTTCTTAGGCTTATAAGTGAAAACTGTAATCTTCTTGGACTTTCCGTTCTTAAGAACCTTAGCGGAAACTGTTGCGCCTTCAACATAAGGAGCGCCTACGCTGATTCCGTCGTCCTTGCCTACTGCCATTACCTTGTCAAAAGTAACGGTATCGTCTGCGTCTGCGTTAAGCTTCTCGATAAAAACAACGTCGCCTACGTTTACCTGATACTGCTTTCCGCCCGTTTCAATTACTGCGTACATCTTTAAATGCACCTGCCTTTTCATAAAAAACTCGCTGCGTTCGGTGCGCAGATTATTTCACTGCGTCTTTAAGTGCCGAAAACAAGCGGCTTATATATCATAACACATTTGACCCTCAAAGTCAAGGAAAGTATTTTCATGGCAACAATGTTTACATAAAGTTTACAACTTTTATTGTCTAACTCTGCCCAAGGCGATTTTCCAGCCGTCAAGCAGACGCTTTCTTGTGTCGTCCTCCATTGAGGGGCGAAACT
This sequence comes from uncultured Ruminococcus sp., assembly GCA_944388405.1. Taxonomy (GTDB): domain Bacteria; phylum Bacillota; class Clostridia; order Oscillospirales; family Ruminococcaceae; genus FB2012. The sequence goes on from CALXIQ010000030.1 coordinate 5,960, forward strand.
CGTCCAGCTGACCGCAAAGGGCAAGCAGTTCGTCGGTGTTGCTCCACATTCCACAGGCAAGTCCCGCTAAATATGCCGCTCCCGTTGCGGTGGATTCCACATTCTTTGGTCTGGCAATGGTTCTGCCCAGAATATCCGCCTGAAACTGCATTAGAAAATTGTTGGCGCATGCGCCGCCGTCGGCTTTGATAACGTTAAGGGCTTTTGTGTCCTCCTCCATGGCTTTCAGTACGTCCACCGTCTGATATGCAATGGCTTCAAGGCAGGCTCGCACTATGTGGGCTTTGTTTGAACCTCTGGTAAGTCCCACAATCGCACCTCTCGCCGAGGAATCCCAGTAGGGCGCACCCAGTCCCGTAAATGCCGGAACAACATACACTCCCCCGGTAGTTTCAACGCTTTTGGCTATGTCCTCCGTTTCGGCGGCAGATTTAATCAAACCAAGCTGGTCTCTCAGCCATTTTACCACCGCTCCCGAAACAAACACCGACCCCTCAAGAGCATAGCTTACCTGTCCGTTTATTCCCCAGGCTATGGTGGTAAGCAGCCCGTGAGCTGATTTTATCGGAGTTTTGCCAGTGTTCATCAGCAAAAATCCCCCTGTGCCGTAGGTGTTTTTAACGTCCCCTTCAATAAAACAGCACTGTCCGAACAGCGCCGCCTGCTGGTCGCCGGCACAGCCTGTTATGGGAATTTCAGTCCCGAAAATATCCTTTTTGCAAACTCCTATTCTGCCGCTTGAGGGCACAACCTCCGGCATAAGGAAGGAGGGTATACCCAGCAGTCCCATTATCTCCTTGTCCCACGTCAGGGTGTGAATATTGAAAAGCATAGTTCGTGAAGCGTTGGTGTAATCGGTGCAGTGAACCTTGCCGCCGGTCAGATTCCAGATAAGCCAGCTGTCCACCGTTCCGAAAAGCAACTCACCTTTTTCAGCCCTTTCACGGACACCCTCTACGTTGTCAAGAATCCATTTTATCTTGGTGGCAGAAAAATAAGGGTCGATAAGCAGTCCCGTTTTATCACGGAAGAATTTTTCCAGCCCCTGCGCCTTGTATTCCTCGCACATGGCGGCGGTACGCCTGCACTGCCAGACTATGGCGTTGTATACCGGCTTGCCGGTGGCTTTGTCCCAGATGATTGTGGTTTCACGCTGATTTGTTATGCCTATGCCCATAATATCAGAGGGTGAAATCCCCGAGTTTGCAATGACGTTTTTTGCGGCATTCAGCTGAGAGTTGAGAATATCGTAAGGGTCATGCTCCACCCATCCGTCTGAGGTGAATATCTGGGGATATTCAAGCTGCTCAACGCCGCAGATTTCTCCCTTTTTGTTGAAAAGCACAGCCCTTGAAGAGGTTGTTCCCTGATCAAGAGCCAGTATGTATTTTTCCATTACGCTCTCCTTTCTGTACAAAAAAGCGTACTGCTAAACTGCATTGAAAGCGTCTCTTACCGACCTTGCGCCGATTATTTTCATGCTGTAACTCTGAGGATTTATCCCTTTTAACGCCTGAGCGGGGAGAATGCATTTTTCAAAGCCCAGGCGCTGAGCTTCCGAAAGCCGCTGGGAAACGTGGGAAATGCTCCTCAGCTCGCCACCCAGACCTATTTCGCCAAAGGCTATTATCTTATCGCTTACCACCTTATCACGCAGGCTGGAATACAAAGCAAGGGCGATTGACAAATCGGCGGCAGGTTCGTCAAGCCGCAGTCCTCCCACCACATTTATGTATACGTCAAGTCCTCCGAAGAAAAATCCCAGACGCTTTTCAAGCACAGCAATTATAATCGCCATGCGGTTGTAGTCAAAGCCGGTGGCGGTTCTCCGTGGCACTGCAAAGCCGCTTTTTGTCACCAGAGCCTGAACCTCCGCCATTATAGGACGAGAACCCTCCATAATGCAGGCAACGCAGCAGCCGGAAACGTCGGTGGGTCTGCCAGACAGCAGCATCATCGAAGGGTTGTCCACCTCGGCAAGACCTGTGTCTATCATTTCAAACACGCCTATCTCGTTGGTAGAGCCGAAACGGTTTTTCACAGCCCGCAATATCCTGTAAGGCAGATTGCGCTGACCCTCAAAATACAAAACGCAGTCAACAATATGCTCCATTACCTTTGGCCCTGCGATTGCGCCGTCCTTGTTGACGTGCCCCACAATAAAGAAAGGTATTTCCTCCGATTTCGCCGTTCTCATAAAAAGGTTTGTACATTCCCTTACCTGTGTAACCGAGCCCTGAGCAGAGGTAAGGGAACTTATGCTCATAGTCTGTATAGAGTCGATTATTACAATCTCCGGTTTTTCCTTTATTATAACGTCGCAGATTGCCTCGCAGTCGGTTTCAGCTAAAAGATACAGATTTTCGCTGTCAACTCCCAGCCGCTGAGCTCTCAGCTTTATCTGCCTTGCCGATTCCTCGCCGGAAACATATAAAATAGTATGCTCCTCCCCCAGCTGCTGACAAATTTGCAGCAGAAGAGTTGACTTACCTATGCCCGGCTCGCCCCCCAGCAGCACAAGGCTTCCCTTGACAAGCCCTCCCCCGAGAACTCTGTCAAGCTCCTCCAGCCCGGTTTTGTATCTTACCTCGTCAAAGCTTGCGTCAACATCGTTGATTCCGTGAATACTGTCTGAGAGGTCCCTGGAGGAGCGGGAAGCGGATTTTGACGACCCGCTACCTCTTGCCACTGTGGAAAAGGTTTCCTCAAAGGTGTTCCATTCGCCGCAGCTGGGGCATTTGCCGTTCCATTTTGAGGATTCGTAGCCGCATTGAGAACAGACGTATACGCTTTTGGCTTTTGCCATTTATAAACTTACTCCTTTCGGTTTAAAGCAGGGGAATTATTTCATCTATAACCAGCTTCATCTTTTCATCTGAAAGCCCGAAATTCATCTGCTTGTATGACCACGCTGCTCTGCCGATGCCGTGGCGTACAAAAACTGAGTGTATCGCCTTGTACCAGTTTACAATGCTTTGTAAATCGGCATTGTCGATAACGCCGTATTCGCCGCAGTAAAGCCGCACGTTTCTTTCCTCAGCCACCTTGAGCCCTCTTGCAAAGCAGGCTTCAAAGTAATCCTCGCCAAGCAGCTCATGTCTTTCAATATCCCCGGTGAAAAATCCGCCGGGAACAGAATTTTTGATGATGTCAATATAATTCTGAGCGGTATCAGGGAAAACCACATGAACGTCCTCAGGCATTTTGCCCAGCGTTCCCGCCCAGCTTGCATGCTGATGGGTAAACAGCATAGGACCGTAGCAGTGGAAATTGTAGACGATATTTTCATCCCTTGGAGGGTCAAGGTCCTTAAGGGCGTCGATGCTGTTGTTCCAGTAGCCGCCCACAAGAATGGTTACATCTTGAGAGATTTTTCTGATTCGTTCAATTGCTTCACCGGAAATGTTGTTCCAAATCTCGCAATATGACCGATCGGTAACCTCGTTAAGAAGCTCAAACGCAAGACGTTTGTGATATTTTGAGTAACGCCTTGCAAGCTCCTCCCACAGGCGGTAAAACCTCTGATGAAGCTGCTCATCTTCAAAAAAGGTGTTGACGTCGTTTCCTCTGTCGAAGGAATATCCTGCGGTCTTGTGCAGGTCAAGTATCATGTTAAGCCCGTATTTCTCGCACCATGCAACCGCCCGGTCGAGATGAGCAAAGCCCGATTCCTTGAACTCGCCCTCTTCCGTTTCCACAAGGTTGTAATCTATGGGGATTCTCACATGGTCAAGTCCCCAGCTTGAAAGCACCTTGAAATCCTCCTCGGTGATAAAGTTGTTAAAACGCTCCTCCGTGTAATCGCACTGTGAAAACCAGCCGCCCAGATTAACGCCTTTCTGATAACCTTCCCATTTTTTCATATTAGACACCTCCAATTAATTTGCCTAAAAATATTCTGCATTTTTGCAATTATACCTGCCGCCTGATGGAAGGCAAGCGCAATAATTTTATTCATTATATCACACACAGTTTGTTTTTACAAGACGGTTTGTCAATTTTATTTGTAAAAAAAATATATAAAATTTGCTTTTAAGGCTTGCTGTTTTGTGAAAAATATCGTATAATAATGATAGCCGATAGAAAATAATATTCCAAAGCTTTTTTAACTAACATTTAAATGGGAGGGAATTACATGGATAACAATGCAATGTTTAAAATCTCGTACGGACTTTATGTGCTTACTGCAACAAACGGCGGATTTTCTAACGGGTGTATAATAAACACTCTATCTCAAGTTACTGCAACCCCCAACCGCGTCAGCATTACGGTGAACAAAAGCAACTACACCAATTACATGATCAAGCAGAGCGGAGAATTTAACGTTTCGATTATTGACGAAAGCGCAGATTTTTCACTCTTTAAGCATTTTGGATTTTCAAGCGGAAGATGGGAAAATAAATTTTACCGCTTTACCTCAATCAGAGCGGAAAATAATATCCCTTACGTGGCTGAAAACACCTGCGCTTATATCAGCTGCAAGGTGGTGCAGACTATTGAGCTGGGTACTCACACCATGTTTATCGCCGACGTGATCGATGGCAAGGTGCTTTCGGAAAAACCGCCTATGACTTATTCATATTATCACGCCTCCGTAAAGCCCAAGCCCGCCCCTAAAAAGGACGATGGCAAGGAGAGATGGGTGTGCAACATCTGCGGATATATCTACGAAGGAAAGCTGCCTGCGGATTTTGTGTGCCCTGTCTGCAAGCACGGTGCGGAGGACTTTTCGCTTATGAAGTAAAAGCCGTCAAAAGGCGGAAAGCCGCAGTTTGCGGCTGCAATAAAATGTAATCGTTTAACGGCAAAAGGCTTTTGCCGCTTTGTTATAAAATTAAAACATAAAAAGGAGTAAATTTATATGGCTTATGTAATAGGAGTTGACTGCGGAACAAGCGGCACCAAAACGGTGCTTTTTGATGAGATTGGTACGGTTATTGCTTCCAAAACCATTGAATATCCCATGTATCAGCCAAAAAACGGCTATGCAGAGCAGGACCCTGCCGACTGGGCGGACGCTATGATTGGCACAATCAAAGCGGTGATGGCTGCCAGCGGTGTTGACAAGCATGACGTTAAGGGAATCGGCATTTCAGGTCAGATGCACGGTCTTGTTATGCTTGATAAAGACAACAATGTGCTGAGAAAATCTATAATCTGGTGCGACCAGCGGACTGCCGCAGAAGTAGCCGAGATGAACCAAAAGCTTGGCGAGAAAAAGCTTATTGAGATTACCGCAAACCCTGCCCTTACCGGCTGGACGGCGGCAAAGATACTATGGGTAAAAAACAACGAGCCTGAAATTTATGAAAAATGCCGTCACATTCTGCTGCCCAAGGATTATCTCAGATTTATTCTTACGGGAGAATACGCTACCGAGGTTTCCGACGCTTCGGGAATGCAGCTGCTTGACGTGCCCAACCGCCGCTGGTCGGAGGAGGTTTGCAAAACTCTCGATATTGATATGTCCATGCTGGGCAGGGTGTACGAGTCCTGCGAAGTAACGGGAACCGTCACAAAGAAAATGGCTGACCGGCTGGGACTTTGCGAAGGCACTATCGTAGTGGGCGGAGCGGGAGATAATGCCGCAGCTGCCATCGGTACGGGAGTGTGCGAGGACGGAAAGGCGTTTACCACCATCGGAACTTCGGGAGTAGTGTTTGCTCACACCTCGGGAATTTCCATCGACCCAAAGGGTAGAGTGCACACCTGCTGCGCCGCAGTGCCGGGAGCATGGCATGTTATGGGCGTAACCCAAGGAGCGGGACTGTCGCTGAAATGGTTCAGGGATAATTTCTGCAACGCCGAAAAGGAAACAGCAAAGTATATGGGCGTTGACGAATACTATCTTATGGACAAGGAAGCCATGACCGTTCCCGTAGGGGCAAACCGGCTGCTTTACCTGCCATATCTTATGGGCGAGAGAACTCCCCACCTTGACCCCGACGCCAGAGGAGTGTTCTTTGGTCTTTCGGCAATGCATACTAAGAAGGATATGCTGAGAGCAGTGCTTGAGGGCGTTTCTTATTCTCTCCGCGACTGTGTGGAGGTTTTCAGAGAGATGAACATAAACGTATCAGACATGATGGCTTGCGGCGGAGGCGGAACCTCGCCCCTGTGGAGGTCTATGCTTGCCGATTTGTATAACTGTTCCGTAAAAACGGCGGCTTCAAAGGAGGGCCCCGCTTTGGGAGTGGCTTTGCTGGCGCTGACGGGCGCAGGAATATACTCAAGCGTTCCCGAAGCCTGCCACGCCGTGGTAAAGACGGACAAAATCCAACAGCCTATTGAGGAAAATGTACCAATATACGAAAGCTATTATCAGCTTTACAGAGAGATTTATCCTGCTCTTAAAGAAAAGTTTGCGACTCTGGCAAAGCTTTGATTTAAGATTATTTCGGCACAAGCAAGTCGATAATCATAAGCGTATTTTATAAGAAAAAATAAACGGCTATCCTCCGCCTTATGGGTGTAGGATAGCCTTGCTTTTCTATGGGTCTGCCGCAAATGCGAAAACGACAGTACAATCTTAATCTGACTAAGCTGATTTTTATAAAAATAAAAACGGGCGTATGTTTTTCTGCTCCCCCACTTTTGCAGGAAAGCGAATTTCATGCGCCCGTTTTGTTATTGTACCGCTTGCTGTCCTTGGGATATGCTTTCCGCCGACTGTCTGTCAAGCTCCATTCTGTAGGCGGAGAGAATCTGCCGCTCGATGTTTTCTCTGGTTTCTGAGGTAATGGGGTGAACAATATCACGAAACATTCCCGAATCGTCACGGCGGCTGGGCATTGCAACAAACAACCTTTCCTCTCCCTGCACCACCTTGATGTCGTGGATTGCAAGCACTCCGTCGATTGTTACGCTTATTATTCCCTTCAGCTTTCCGTCGGTCATAAGCTTCCTGACTTTGATTTCTGTAATTTCCATAGCTTTGTCCTTTCCTGCTGCCTGATTATTTTGAAAATATCAATGACAGTAAATATGCTCACACAAAAAATTTTCCCCGAAAACAAAAAAATATTCAGCAAAAGGGTTTATTTTTTTTGAGAAATGTACTATAATAGAATTATGTAAAACGTATATTCTTATTGTCAGTTAAACCGACTTTAATCGGAACGACTTTTTAATGAAACGGGGGAAAGTCCGTTGAATTTTAAATTTAACGGGCGTTGCAATAATGATTACCGATGAAATTTTGAATCGTGTGCATCGTGTGCATTTTATTGGCATAGGCGGTTCGGGCATGTATCCGCTGGTGCAGATTCTTCATGCAAAGGGCTATCAAATAAGCGGCTCTGACAACAACGAAACCGAAACCCTTGACGCCGTGAGAAAAATGGGTATAAAAGTGTACCTGGGACAGCGTGCGGAAAACATCGAGGGGGCGGAGCTTATCGTTTATACCGCCGCCATAATGAGCGATAATCCCGAGCTTATCGCCGCCAACAACAGCGGAGCTTATGTGTGCGAGAGAGCCGAACTGCTGGGGCTTGTGACAGGCTGGTATAACAATGCGGTGTGCGTATCGGGAACGCACGGAAAAACCACTACATCCTCAATGCTTACCCAGATTTTTATGTGCGAGGGTGTGGATCTTTCCTGCGTAATAGGGGGAAAGCTTCCCAGCATAGGCGGTTCGGGACGCTGCGGCAAAAGCGATATTATGGTTTGCGAAGCCTGCGAGTTTGAGGATCACTTCCTTAAACTTCACCCCGATGTTGCGGTGATTTTAAATGTTGACGAGGATCATCTTGAGTATTTCAAAAACCTTGACAACATAAAAAGCTCCTTCAGAAAGTTTGCCCAGAGCGCCGAAAAGGCGGTTGTGGCAAACGGCGATGATGAAAACACCATGGATTCGCTTAAAGGCATAGAAAAAGAAATCATAACCTTCGGCTTTGGCAGAAACAACGACTACTCTGCAAAAATAACCGAGAAAAAAGGCCTATGCACCCGCTTTGAGCTTTATGTGAAAGGGGAAAAGCAGGGAGAATATGAAATTCATGTTCCGGGTGACCACAACGTGCTTAACGCCTTGGCGGCAATTGCTGCGGCAAGATATTGTAAGGTGTCCTATGAGGGAATAGCCGAGGGGCTCAGAACCTTTATGGGGGCTATCAGGCGCTTTGAGAAGATATGCGAAATAAACGGAGTTACTATCGTTGACGATTACGCCCATCACCCACAGGAGATAAGCTGCACCTTAAAGGCGGCAAAATCACTCGACTTCAAAAGGGTCTGGGCGGTGTTTCAGCCCTTCACATTTTCGAGAACCAAGCTGCTGCTTGACGATTTTGTAACTGCTCTGTCAATTGCGGATAAGGCGGTAATAACCGATATTATGGGCAGCAGAGAGAAAAACACCTACGGAATTTACACCGAGGATCTGTCTTCAAAAATCAAAGGGGCGGTGTGGTTTGACACCCCTCATGACGTTGCCGACCAACAGACCTCACAGCAGAAGGATTATAATTTCGGTCAGGTTGTGGATTATCTTGCTGAGAATGTCACAGAGGGGGATCTTGTGATAACCCTGGGCTGCGGCGACGTTTATAAGGTGGCAAAAAGACTGGCGAAAAAGCTTGAACAAAGCAGGTCATAAGATAAATGCGGCGGCGCATTACGTCAGATTTGATATAAAAGCGGAAAACGCCGCAGGAAAGGAACTGCATTTATGAAATTAACGGAAAACGAAAGAAAAGTATTTGAATTTATAAAACAGCGCCTTGAGGAAGGTTACCCTCCTACCGTCAGGGAAATCTGCGCTCAGTTCGGGTTTAAGTCAACCTCCACCGCTCACCGGTATATAGCTTCTCTTACCGAAAAGGGACTGCTTGAAAAGGGAGCAAATCAGAACAGAGCCATAAAGCTGGTGGGCAGACAGGGCACAATGGTTCCTCTGGTGGGAACCGTTACCGCAGGAACGCCCATCACCGCCATAGAGGATATTACCGACTACATAAGTTTTCAGCCTGAAAAGCACTATGTAAATCCGCTGTTTGCCCTTAAAGTAAGGGGAGATTCGATGATAAACGCCGCTATCCTTGACGGGGATATTGTTATAGCGGAGCAGATTTCGGTGGTTGAAAACGGCGAGATCGCCGTGTGCCTTGTGGACGGCGACAGCGCAACTGTCAAGAGATTTTATAAAGAAAACGGACATTACAGGCTTCAGCCCGAAAACGACGCAATGGAGCCTATCATATCAGACGACGTTGCCATTCTCGGCAAGGTGGTTGCGGTAATAAGATATATATAACGAGGTAATGCTGTATGGGTAGAATATGTCAGTCCTGCCATGCAAGAATAGACGACGGAATGAAAATCTGTCCCAATTGCGGCAGGGTGGTGCCAAGCGAACAGATCCGCAGGGAGCAGGAATATCAGCCTGCGCCAAGGCGGGTTTACGAGCACCCAAAACGTCAGACCACTCCCCCGGAGCACCCACGGCAGCAGCCGTCAAGGGCGTATGAGGAGAGAAAAAGACCCGCTCAGCCTGTTCATGCGCCGGTAAGCGGACACAAAAAGAAAAAGTCAAAGCTTAAAATTGTGCGGAGAATTGTAATCGCTGCGGTTGTATTGCTGGCTCTGTACGCCCTTATCTTTGCGGTGCAGGTTTTAAGAATAAGACGCTCCACCTATGATTTTTCACTGGAAATGACCATGACCCGTGAAAACTACGGCGAGGTAATCGACGAATACTTCCAGTCGGGCAGCTGGTCGTACAATCCTTTCACCTTTACCGCCACCTTTACAGGCGTTAATTCCCGTAATGAGGAGTATGAAATCAGCTTCAGAGCGCTGCTTGACGTAAACGTAAGCGCCCTTTCAATAGACGGCGAACGGATTCAGACGGAGGACTTTGAAACCAGGATAATGGGAATGTTTATTTAAGCACGCTCAGTCACAAAGCCGTAATTTGATTCAAATAAAAAAGGCATACAACGGATTTTGCTCGTTGTATGCCTTTAGTTTTATGGTTTGTTATGCTTATTTCATATCCGCAAGCAGCTTTTCCGCGCTGGCAAGCTTAACTGCGCATACGAAAATCTTCATAGCCTCTTCCAGCTCCTCTACGGGAGGATAGGTGGGTGCGATTCTTATGTTGCAGTCTTTGGGGTCTTTGCCGTAAGGATAGGTTGCTCCCGCAGGGGTAAGCACAACTCCCGCTTCCTTACAAAGAGCCACAATTCTCTTAGCGCAGCCCTCCATTGAATCAAAGCTGATAAAGTAGCCGCCGTTGGGCTTGTGCCATGAACCGATGCCCAGAGGTGCAATCTCCTTGTCAAGGGCGTTGAGCACCACTTCAAAACGGGGAGCGATAATTGCTCTGTGCTTTTCCATGTGAGCCATAAGTCCCTCGTAGTTTTTGAAGAACTTGGCGTGACGAAGCTGATTTATCTTGTCATAGCCGATAGTCTGAATCGTCATCAGCGACTTGATGTAATCAACGTTTTTCTTTGAAGCTGCCATAACGGCAATTCCGCCGCCTGCAAAGGTAATCTTTGAGGTTGAAGCGAAGACGTATACCATGTCCTCGTTGCCCGCCTTCTTGCATTCGTCAAGAATGTTAAGCAGCTTGTCCGGGGTTTCGGTCAGATGATGGATGCAGTAAGCGTTGTCCCAGAAGATTCTGAAATCCTCAGCCTTTGGCTTGAGAGCGGCAAAGCGTCTTACCACCTCATCGGAATAGGTTATTCCAGTGGGGTTTGAATACATAGGAACGCACCATACGCCCTTTATTGTGTCGTCCTCGGCAATCAGCTTTTCAATCATGTCCATATCAGGGCCGTCCTCGTTAAGGGGAACGGTTATCATTTCAATGCCGAAACTTTCGCAGATTGCAAAGTGTCTGTCATATCCCGGAGCAGGGCACAGCCACTTGATTTTCTCGTAATCCTTCCAGGGCTTGTGAACGCCGTCAACGCCGAATATAATGCATCTTGCAATCATGTCGTACATAATATTTAAGCTGGAGTTTCCGCAGATTATAAGCTCATCGGTTGAAACGCCCAGCATAGGCGCAAAAAGATTCTTGGCGTCGATAATTCCGTCAAGTCCGCCATAGTTACGGCAGTCTGTTCCGTCGGAAGCCTTGTAATCGGCGTCGTAGCTGTTTACGGCGGCAAGCATTTTCATTGCCAAGTCAAGCTGTTCGGATGAAGGCTTACCTCTTGCCATGTTGAGAGAAAGTCCTTTTTCCTTGTAGCCGTCGTATTCAGCCTGAGTCTGCGCTTTGAATTGTTCAAGCTGTTCCTTTGTCATTTCAGATAGCAGCATAACATAATCCTCCATACCATATAAATTAAATTTGCGTTTCACAAAGCATAAGCTCTGACCATTCTGCCGTGTCCGGACGGAAAAGTCAGACCAATCGCTTATTTTTCATCCTGTACTATTGTATACCTTTACGGCGAATTTTGCAAGTTGTTTTTCGCAATCCTGCAAAAAATCATGATATTACACATATTACGCCGATTTTACCCTATGTAAATGGGCAATTTCCATAATAATATTTCGTAATGTTCATAATTTGCGGCACAAAACAAGCGGAAGCTTTATGCAAAGCTCCGCTGTTTTTATAAAGAAACCAAGTGGGATTGAATCTTAATAAGCCTTGCCCCACAGCACCATTTTCTTTGCAGGTTTTCCGCAGCATACGCACTTGTCGGAAATTTCGTGCTGTTCAAAAGGAATGCATCTTGAGCCTACGCCGGTAATTTCTTTTACCTTGTCCTCGCACTCCTCTTCGCCGCACCACATTGCCTCTACAAATCCGTCGCCCTTTTCCTCCAGCACGGCTTTTATCTCGTCCATGGTTTTGCACTGATAGGTTCTGTTCTTTCTGTTTTCCATCGCCTTGTTAAGCATTCCCTGCGGAATATCCTTCTCAAGCAGGCTTACTATCTTGTCTTTAAAGGTTTCAAGCATGTTTTCAAGAGAAACGATAGTTTTTTCTCCGTTATATCTGGTTGCAATAACGCACTGGTTGTTTTCAATATCTTTGGGACCAATTTCAACTCTTACAGGAACGCCCTTCATTTCGTATTCTGCAAACTTCCAGCCGGGAGAGTTGTCCGAATCGTCAAGCTTAACCCTTATTCCGTTAGCTTTAAGCTTTTCAAAAAGTTCGTTTGCCTTATCGAGCACCCCTTCCTTATGCTGGGCTATCGGAACGATAACAACCTGAACGGGAGCAACCGCAGGAGGAAGCACCAATCCGTTATCGTCGCCGTGGGTCATGATAATAGCGCCTATAAGACGGGTAGTCACACCCCAGCTGGTCTGATGGGGATATTGCAGCTTGTTTTCCTTGTTTGTATACTGAATTTCAAACGCCTTTGCAAAGCCGTCGCCAAAATAGTGGGAGGTTCCTGCCTGGAGAGCCTTGCCGTCGTGCATAAGCGCTTCGATGGCGTAGGTAGCTTCCGCTCCGGCAAATTTGTCAGAGTCGGTCTTTCTGCCCTTTACCACCGGCATAGCAAGGTATTTCTCGCAGAAATCCGCATAAACGTTAAGCATACGCTCAGTTTCCTCGATGGCTTCCTCTGCGGTGGCGTGAATTGTATGACCCTCCTGCCACAGAAATTCTCTTGAACGCAGGAAAGGACGGGTGGTCTTTTCCCATCTTACAACCGAAACCCACTGATTATAAAGCTTGGGCAGGTCTCGGTAGGAATGAATGATATTCGCATAGTGCTCGCAGAAAAGGGTTTCCGAGGTGGGACGAACACACAGACGCTCCTCAAGCTTTTCGCTTCCGCCGTGGGTAACCCACGCAACCTCGGGAGCAAAGCCCTCAACGTGATCCTTTTCCTTGTTAAGCAGGCTTTCGGGAATGAACATAGGCATACAAACATTTTCATGTCCTGTTTCCTTAAACATGCCGTCAAGAATCTTCTGAATGTTCTCCCAGATAGCATAGCCGTAAGGGCGGATAACCATACAGCCCTTAACGCTTGTGTATTCTATAAGCTCAGCCTTTTTGCATATATCGGTGTACCACTTTGCAAAATCCTCGTCCATTGAGGTTATTGCGTCAACCATTTTTTTATCCTTAGCCATTATAAAAACCTCTTTCTCAATTATAATAGTCCTATGATTTTAAGCGTCATATACCTTTTAATCATCTTTTGGGTCGGTATCCTTTTTGTTTTTTCGCTTAAAATCAATAGCGTATATATCCTTGTTGTATATTTTGTAATTCAGGTCGTAGTCCTCATGCTGGGCGTCGTAAGGGCCTTTGACCGAAGGCTCTGTCCCGGCGTTATTATCATCCTCCACCCTTGCGGGACTTTCACCTGAGCTGTGAAAACGCTTGTTTATGCGGGCGGCTATTTTGGGCGTTATTATGCAGGCGATTGCAATAAGCGTCATGATAACCGCACAGCCTATTACAAGCTGTATCATTATAGAAACAAGTTCTCTGTTCAAGCCGCTCACTCCTTTTTTATATTGTCTTCCGAAGCAGGTGGTATAATTAAAGCATAGTGACTGTTATACCGGATAAATTTCGGAATACATATTTTTTATTATATCACTATCGGCGTTTAAATGCAAGTGTTTTGGCGAAAAACGGCGTCCGACGCAAGAAAAAAACGGTTGTTCAAGATTTTTTTATTGATTTACACATTAATATTGACTTTTTTATGTGTCAATAGTATAATAAAAAATATATACAGTCTGTTTTCGGCTGACTGCGGCATAAACCGAGCCATTGTGTGCATTTTTTCACGGCTGTCACAGCTTGTACACATTGGCGGGGTATAATTGCCTTTTAAGGAGTATTGTATGTTTGGATATGTCAGAGCCTTCAAGCCGTATATGAGGGTGTGCGAATTTGACACCTATCAGGGAGTTTACTGCGGCTTGTGCAAAAAGATGGGCAGGGAATTCGGTCTTGTTTCAAGACTTACCCTCAGCTACGATTTTACCTTTCTGGCTTTGATGAATATGTCCTTGAATAACCTTTCTCTTACCGCCTGCAGGCAGAGGTGCATTGTTCATCCGCTGAAAAAGAGAGTGTGCGCCGTGTGCGAAAACGGTCTTGAATATCCCGCTTATGCTGCGGTAATACTTGTTTATCATAAGCTTCGGGACGACCTTGCCGACAGAGGGCTTAAGCACAAGCTTCGTGCGGCGGCGGCTCTGCCGTTTTTCAGGCGTTTCTATAAAAAAGCAAGGATTAAATATCCTCAGCTTGCCGATACTATAGAAGAGCAGATGAAGCTGCAAAGAGCCACCGAGCAAGAAAAGACCCAGAGTATCGACAAGGCGTGCGAGCCTACCGCCGCAATGATGGCGGAGATTGCTTGCGGACTTTGTAATAAGGAAGAAAGCAAGCCGGTCTTAAAGCGATTCGGGTATCTGCTGGGAAGGTATATCTACATCTGCGACGCTCTGGACGACGTTAAAGAGGACTACAAAAAAAGGGGATACAATCCTCTGCTTTTTCTGTGCAGTGACGGCGATTCGGACGTTCTTTCAGATAGGGATTTCAAGGCGCTTTGCGACTACGCCGCCGACAGCGTAAATTTTACGCTGGGAGAGCTGGCCGAGGCGTATGTAAAGCTGGATATTCAGATGTATAAGCCTATTGTTGACAATATAATTTATCTTGGCTTGAAATACGTGTTTGAACAGATACAAAAGGGAACCTACAGGCGTAAAATAAAGCAGGATAAGCAATAAAACCAAAACCGTCCCGGTTTCAGGGCGGTTTGCATAAAGCTGAAAAGTAAATCAGAAGTGAGGAGATTAAATGAACGACCCTTATAAGGTGCTGGGAGTTTCTCCCAATGCCACCGACGACGAAATAAAGACAGCCTATAAAGAGCTTGTAAAGAAGTACCACCCAGATCAGTATCAGGACAGTCCCATAGCGGACGTTGCGGAAGAAAAAATGGCTGAGGTCAATGCGGCATACGACCAGATTATGCAACAGCGCAAGAGCGGAGGATATTCCTCGGGTTCATCTTATGGTGGCGGCGGAGGATATTCTTCCGTCAACTATCAGGAGATACGCCGCATGATTCAGAATGGAGATATAACCAGAGCGGACGGATTGCTGGATGCGGTTGCGCAGGGACAGCGGGGAGCCGAGTGGTACTTCCTTAAGGGAAGCGTCTGCTATACCAGAGGCTGGCTCAACGACGCATATACGAACTTTCAGACTGCTTATCGGATGCAGCCGGGAAATCCCGAATATCAGGCGGCGGTAAATCAGATGAACCAGCAAAGAGGCGGCTTTATGAGAGGAACCCCCAACCCGGGCTATCAGACTCAGGCGGCAGGGCCTATGGATTGCTGCACCACTCTGTGCTGTGCCGACTGCTGCTGTGAAATGATGGGCGGAGACTTGATTTCATGCTGCTGATACGGAGGCGTTTATGAGAAACAAGCTGGCGTTTAAGGTGTCGCTTGGAGGGATTGTAACCGCAGTTTGTGTGTTTTCAATGTTCTGCACGGGAATGTTTCCCATGCTTGATTATGCGATTCCTACATTTGCGGGTTTTCTGATGGTAATAATGATAGTGGAAACAAGCGCTCGCTGGGCGGTTACCACCTATGCGGCGACCAGCTTTCTATCCTTGCTGGTAACGCCCAATTATCAGGCAACGCTGCTTTTTATTCTATTTATGGGCTACTACCCGATACTGAAATTCTATCTTGACAGAATGAAAAACAAAGCCGCTTCGGTGGCGATAAAATACATAGTGTTCAATGCGGCGATTATAATTTTTTATATGCTGTTTCAGTATGTTTTCGTGGGCGCCGATATGCTTGAGGGCATGGAGATGTTCGGAAGATACGCCGTTTTGGTTATCTGGCTGGCGGCAAACGCATTCTTCTTTTTATACGACAGGGTGCTGACGCAGCTGATTGACCTCTATGTAAACTGGTTCAGAAAGAAAATACTAAGGAGAAAATAAAACGCAGGATTTGTCCGGCACAAAGATCAGATAACACAGCCGGGGAGTCTGAAAAGAGAGCTGATTGAATATGAAAGATAAAGACAGCATTATAAAAAACGAAACGGAAGAAGAACGA
This sequence comes from uncultured Ruminococcus sp., assembly GCA_944388405.1. Classification (GTDB taxonomy): domain Bacteria; phylum Bacillota; class Clostridia; order Oscillospirales; family Ruminococcaceae; genus FB2012. The sequence continues at coordinate 22,013 of CALXIQ010000030.1, forward strand.
AAAGTCAGAATGGCAAGACACCGGAAAAGGGTGCAGATATTGAGCCTTGTGGTTTTTGTGGCCGTAATTGCAGGGGCGACATATCTTTTGTGGCCGTTTATAAGCAGCCTAAACACCGACGAGGGAATGGAAAGCATAAGAGAAACCCTCAGCAGCTACGGCAGCGTTGGGGGAGTGCTGGTTTTCACGGCAATACAGGCGATTCAGGTTATTATTGCAGTAGTTCCGCCGATACAGATAGTAGGCGGCTTGCTGTTTGGCTGGTTTTTCGGGGCGGTTTTATCCTTTGCGGGAGTTGTGCTGGGAAGCTTAGTGATTTTCCTGCTGGTAAAGAAGATAGGAACGCCGATTGTTGAAGCGTTTGTGGATGAAAAGCAGATAACAAAGTTTAAATTTCTCCAGGACGAGCGCAAGCTGACGGGAATACTGATACTGCTTTATCTTATTCCCGGCATACCCAAAGACGTGCTGACCTATATTGTGCCGCTTACAAAGGTAAGCGCAAAGGACTTTTTTATGTATGTAATGCCCTGTCGGCTTCCTGCAATTATTATGTCTACGGTGTTGGGAAGCAATGTAGGCAGCGGAAATTTCGTGATTGTTATAGGAATTATAGCTGCATTTATGGTTATAGGAATAGTCGGATTCTTTTTCAAGGATGCTATTTTAAACAAAATTAAGCAACACAAAAAGCCAAAATAGGCGGTTGTAAACAAAAAGCGCCGCCTGCTTAATTTTTTCTGATTTTTTTGAAAAAAAGGCTTGACAAGAGTTTTGGTATGTGTTATAATTAACTTCGTTGATTGAGCGAGGGTGTGAAATTTTCCTCGGAAAATAACGTTTGCGGGTGTAGTTCAGTGGTAGAACTCCAGCCTTCCAAGCTGGTCATGTGGGTTCGATTCCCATCACCCGCTCCAATATGCACCTGACGGTGCAATTTTTATTTACTTCCTATATGCGCCTTTAGCTCAGCTGGATAGAGCAACTGCCTTCTAAGCAGTAGGCCACTGGTTCGAGTCCAGTAAGGCGCGCCATTGTTTTAAGCACGGACGGTGAGTTTGCCGCCGAAACGTGCTTTTTTAATATGGTGGGTATAGCGTAGTTGGTTAACGCGTCAGTTTGTGGCACTGAAGACCGTGGGTTCGAATCCCACTATCCACCCCAGTCCTAGCCCGGACGGGGCAATATCCGTTATCACTTTGTGGTAGCGGATATTTTTGTGCCCGCTGAGCAAATATCTGTTTCATAGTCGTAATACGGGTTCTAAGTGCGGACGGCGGTCCTAGCGCGGACGGCGCAATATCGATCCGTTCGCTAACGCTCACTTCGTTTTGTGTAGGCTATCGGTTGGTAACCGTCAAGGGAAGTGAGTTCGTGAGCAAAATAATCCGTTATCACTTTGTGGTAGCGGATTATTTTTATGTCCGTTTGTCCGTTGATAAGATATTTATTTTATAGTCGCAACACATATTAAGAAACAATCTTTAATACAAAACAGCCTTCCAAATCGGAAGGCTGTTTTGTATCTATGTCCGAAAAGCCTGATATTATCGGCTTTCCGATTTTTTTGTTTCCCGGGGACTTGGCGGAACAATCCGTCATCAGTCCGCTTTCTATTGTGGCGATTACATAGGCTCATGGCAGTTAGTTTTTGTACTACCTTGTCTGTCCCTTTTGTATCAGAATTGAGGAACGCTAAAAAGTATCTGTCCTCAAACAGCAATCTTTCCTTTAAATGTCTCCATTGCCATGTTCTCTGCGATTTCCTGCGCGGCGGATTATTTTGCCGAGGCGCTTACCGTCCGGCTTGTGCCTCGTGTGAGTTGCAGCTTGCACACCATTGGTGGAAAAGCAAGGGTTTATTCAAAATTATTCACAAAATAGCTCTTAAATATATCTTGACAAAATTATGAAATCGGATTATAATGCCTTTTGCAAGTACGAAATCAGATTAACTTGATGACGTATTTGTACATTACAAATTCATGGAGGACAAAGGTTACGACTGGGACTGCGCTCACCTTCAAGCGCTTGCGCTGAACGCCTTTGTCGGTTTGGAGATAAGCCCCACTGGATTCTATGCTTTTCAGTCATAGGATGCTGTGCCGAACCGACCTCCACCTTGACGGCATTGCCTTCCGTAGTTACCACCGGGACTCCGTGCTGGCTGCTACGGTTCCGAGCTTGAGCGGCGTTATTTTCTGTCCGCAGCACATAAGTGATAATCCTGCGTTGTGGATTAATCAGACCGGATTACCACAATGCCGACAAAGGTAAAACCTGTTTTCACACACAGTTATCTCATCTATCTTTTTATTTGTTATACAAATAAATGAAGAAAGGATTCTGTGATACAGTTACAAAGCTTTTTTATTACCTGAAAGATACTCTTCGGCATAATGTATTGCTACAGCGCCATCCGATACGGCGGTAACGATTTGGCGAAGCGGCTTGGTCCGAACATCGCCCACGGCATACACACCTTCTATATTTGTCTTTGTGGATTCGTCGGCCACTATATAGCCAAGAGGGTCGAGCGCAACAGCATTTGCTAAAAAATCCGTGGCGGGTTTTCTGCCGATGCTGACGAAAATGCCGTCGCAGGTCAGTTCCTTGATTGCTTCTGTTCTAACGTCCTTTATCTGGATACCGGTCAACCTCTCATCCGCAATTAACGCAGAAACAGTGATGTTCCAAAGAAACTCCACGTTTTCCGTTTTCAGCAGCATATCATGATAAACTTTCGTTGCTCGCAGCGTATCCCGGCGATGAACAACCAACACCTTCTTCGCAAGCCTGGAAAGATAGAGAGCATCCGATGCGGCGGAATTTCCTCCACCCACCACTACAACGGTCTTCCCTTTATAAAACCGACCATCGCAATGGGCGCAGTAATGAACTCCCTTACCGATCAGTTTTTGTTCATTCGGGAGCCCAAGTTCACGTGGATTCGCTCCGGTGGAAATAATAACGGTTTTCCCATGAAAATCTCCGCTTGTCGTTTTCAACTTTTTTATTTTGCCGGAAAGATCCACAGTAGTCACTTCGGCGTATTCGGTTTTTGCACCAAACCGTTCTGCACTTTGTTGCATTTTCAGGCTCAGGGTAAATCCGTCGATACCTTCCTCAAAGCCCGGATAGTTATCTATCTCGCCCGTCAGCGCCATCTGTCCGCCTGCCGCCATCCGTTCAAGCAAAACAGTGTCGAATCCTGCCCGCGCTGCGTATAAAGCCGCCGTGTATCCGGCAGGACCTCCGCCAATTATCAGTATATCATATAAATGATCCATAATTCACCCATTTTCTTGGATTGATATTTCTCAGTAGCCGTGATAAAATATTTTATAAATCTAAAATTTTAACCTGCGCTCTGCATGTAACCTTATTTGCATTCCGTGCAGATATATTCGGGAACTGTGCGCTCATTTATTACAGACTCATACAGCCGCCATCCCCCCGCAAGATTGTAGCAATCGTAGCCGTTTCCCGTCAGGATTCGGCAGGCGATATAAGAGCGGAGGCCAGAATGGCAGTGGACATAAACCGGTTTGTCCTTTGGAATCCGATGGAGGTTTTCACGCAGGGAATCCAGAGGAATGTTGATAAATCCGTCGATCATTCCGCCGGCTACCTCTGTTTTGGTCCGTACATCCAGCAGTGTTACGCTGCCGTCACGGGGGAGGGCTTCCACGTCATGCCAGAAGAACTGCTTGACCATACCTGAAATGATATTTTCTGCAACGAATCCGACCATATTGACCGGATCTTTGGCTGAACCAAAAGGCGGTGCATAGCAAAGTTCCAGGTTAGTCAGATCTGTTACCTTAGCGCCAAAACGAATGGCGGTGGCAAGGACATCCATACGTTTGTCAACGCCGTCAAAGCCTATGATCTGCGCCCCGATCAGTTTGAGAGTAGTTTTATCCCACAATACCTTTACCGACATATTGGATGCCCCCGGGTAGTAGGAGGCATGGGAGCCGGAATAGGTGTAGGTTTTGTCATAGTCAATGCCTGCCGCTTTTGCGCTCTTTTCACTTAGGCCCGTTGTGGCCACCGTCATGTCAAACAGTTTAAGGACAGCCGAGCCTTGTGTGCCGGTATAGACGCTGTCGTAACCGGCAATGTTGTCCGCCGCAATGCGGCCTTGCTTATTGGCAGGCCCGGCGAGTGGGATGAATGTCGGATTTCCTGTTATAAAGTCTTTAACTTCCACCGCATCGCCAACGGCATAAATATTCGGAAGGTTCGTCTTCATGCTGCTGTTCACAATGATGCTTCCGCGTGCGTTTACCTGAATTCCACAGGCTTTTGCCAAGGAAGTCTCGGGCCGGACTCCAACGGACAGGATGACCATATCCGCCGGGATCTCTCCCTTTTGCAGGATAACAGTACGATCCCGGATTGCAGTCACACCGTTTTGTAAGTATAGCCGAATACCTTTCTTTTTGATATACCGATGCACATCCGCCGCCATATCAAAGTCAAGAGAAGCAATGAGATGATCGGCAAGTTCGACGATTGATACATCCAGCCCTGCGTTGGAGAGGTTTTCCGCCATCTCTACCCCGATATATCCGCCTCCAATCACGACGACTGATTTTGGTTTTGCGCTGTCAATATAGTTTTTGATTTTCATGGTGTCCGGAATGTTGCGGAGTGTGAAAACAATATCGCTGTCAGCGCCCTCAATATTCGGCTTGATTGGCTCAGCACCTGGAGACAGTATTAGTGTATCGTAAGATTCCTCGTAGGTTTCACCCGTAGTGAGATTTTTAACTATTACGGTTTTAGCTTCGGGATTGATTTTAATTGCCTCGTTGAATACGCGCACATCAATACGGAATCTGGCTTTAAAACTTTCCGGTGTCTGCAGGGTCAGATTTTCCCGGTTAGTGATGGCGCCGCCGATATAATAGGGCAGACCACAGTTTGCGAAAGAAACGAATTCGCCTCTTTCTAAAATAATTATTTCTGCTGTTTCATCCAGCCGTCTGAGTCTCGCCGCAGCAGATGCGCCGCCGGCAACTCCGCCAATAATAATTGTTTTCATATGTTTTTGCCTCTTTTCTGAAAGGAAGTACATAGTTATGTCACGAGCAATGTTTGAACCAATATACAAAGAAATATTCCCATTCTGGGATGAAATATCCGATGAAGTACGGGAATATATCTGCCGGAATTCCGTTTTGATGACCTACTTGAAAGGCACTACCATTCATGATGGATCGAAATGCTCCGGTGTATTCTTTATCCGTTCCGGATGTCTCAGAGTTTATATGATGTCTGAAAAAGGGAAAGATATTACACTTTACCGTTTGTATCCCGGTGATATGTGCATGCTTTCAGCGTCATGTGTATTGCAGGCAATTACCTTTGATGTGATGGTCGATGCTGAGGAGGACAGCGAATGTTATGTCATAAGTGGTCCTGCTTTTGCTTCAGTCAGCGAGAACAATCCAAAAATCAAAATATTCTCAATGGAGACTGCTATCAGTCGCTTTTCCGACGTTATGTGGGTTATGCAGCAAATCCTCTTTATGAGCATGGACCAAAGGCTTGCCATTTTTTTGACTGACGAATCTGCCAGGATAGGTTCTGACATCATCCCACTTACTCACGAGCAGATTGCCAAATATATGGGATCTGCCCGTGAGGTGGTAACTCGTATGCTCAAATATTTTGCAAACGAAGGGCTTGTCGAGGTTTCCAGAAAAGGAGTCAAGATCCTCGATAAAAAACGTCTTAGGAAGTTAGCCCTTTAACATATCCAGAATCTGCGGCTTTGGCCTTGCGCCTACCGACTGATTCACGATCTTACCGTTTCTCATAACAACCAGCGTTGGAATGCTGACAACTCCAAAGGCTTTTGCAAGTTCGGGTTCGTTATCCACATTGATTTTGCCGACCAGATACTGAGGATTTTCCTCTGCAATTTCATCAACTAACGGGGAAACCATACGGCAGGGGCCGCACCAGTCAGCGTAAAAATCAAGAAGAACTGTTTTTTCACTGCTTTTAATCTGCTCAAAATTATTTTTGTTTACAATAAATACGGACATTATTGATCATCCTTTCTGTTTAGTTTTCTATATTAATTATACATTCAGCAAATCAAATCTTCAGTGACCGAATCACATTACGTATAATTGAAATAGATTGAGCAAAGGAAGAAACGCAAATGACAGCGATTCTGTAGCACTACAAATAAGAGCCTGCCCAAACAGAAGCGATTTTATTATGAATATACGTTAACAGGGTTTTATTAACACATGTGGTATGAATCAAAAATGATATAAATAATATAAAAAGGACTTTGTATAGTGTTTTCGAAAGGAACTTTATAAAAGTGAAGGAGAGTGGGATATGCTTTAGCAAGCAATGCCTAACTCTGTGTCTTTTTTTGGTACTGCTGACTTACAAGCCAGTGTAAATTAAGCCACAGTTGAAAGTACACCGCTGCCTTTGGTGCAGGATCGCCATGAATTAAAACGGTGTATGCCAGAAATGTGAGTACAAAAAAAGGATGAAAACTAAAACAGGTGCCTGGCATCTTTTATATTGCGGCTATGTTTTTGATTTGCTGTCCGCTCATTTTATCATACCGTAAAGCCATAGATATATTTATACAATTTTCAAGTTTGCATTGCACGATATTGAATACCACAAACAAAGTGCTTATTTTTGTGATAAATAATGCCCGTTTGCGGTGATCCGGCATTTTGTACAAATTAAGCGCATCAAAAATGTAACTATCGAATAAAATTATTTTACTATAGGTTTATTCAATTGACATAGCAGTAGTAAAGGAGTATAATATCAGTAACTTTAAGAACACGCATTATATCTGTAAACAGGAGGCGTTCTGATGAAAAGATTTTTGTGTTCAGCGGCAAGTGTTTTTTTCGCCGCAGTGGTGTTGCTGACAGGGTGCTCCGATAAAGATACAAGCACGGTAGCGGATAACGAATCATCGCAGACGGCTCAGACCACAGTATCTTCAGAGCCTGTGGTAACTCTGCCGCCGCAGCCCGAAGAGGAAGAAAGAGAAACGCCTGCAAGCTATGAAAGCTTCGGCGTAGACAAGGCTCAGAAAGCTGAATTTAATCAAAGCGTATCAGAGGGCTGCAATGTGCCTATAATAAGCGTAACAACCGAAGGTATGCAGGATATTGTATCCCGTGAGGACTATCTTCCCTGCGTAGTGGACGTTTTTAACTGCGACGAGCAGTCGGTGATAGATGAAGCCTCGGCAGGCATAAGGGTGAGGGGCAATTCCACAGCTTTCTACGGCGACGTTGAGCAGATACTTGAAAACACCGTGCCATACAGGATAAAGTTTGATTCAAAAACAAGCATGCTGGGACTTAACGACGGAGCAGAGTGCAAAAGCTGGGTGCTGCTGAAAACTGACTGGGATCTGATTAAAAACGATATTGCATTCAGAATGGGAAGAGCAATAATGGACGGTGAAAACTACTGCTCCGACTCACAGTTTGTCCATCTGTATGTAAACGAAGAATTTATGGGAATATATCTTCTGTGCGAGCAGTGTCAGGTAAACGAAAACCGCGTGGACGTCACCGAGCCTGAGGAGGGCTATACTGCCACCGATATAGGCTATTACCTTGAGCTTGATAACTACGCCACCTCCGAAGAGGGCAATTACTATTTTTCAATGGATTACTGCGGTGCAACCGTTACCGACATAAACGGTGAAACAAGACAGTTTGTTCCGGCTGAGTATTCTATAAAGAATGATGTATATTCTCAGAACCAGATAGATTTTATCGGAAAGTACACAAACAATCTTTTCACCCTGCTGTATGAGGCGTGCGAAAACGGCAACTACCTTGCCTTTGACGAAAACTATGAGCTGGTGCAATCTCAGGCGGAGGACGCACAGCAGGCAGTTTCAGCTGTGATCGATATTGATTCGGCGGTGGATATGTATATTCTGTATGAAATTGTCCACGACTACGACTGCGGCGAAGGAAGCTTTTATATGTGCGTTGATTTTGCCCCGGACAGTAAGTATCCTAAGCTTACCTTTACTTCCCCGTGGGACTTTGACTGGGCGTATAACGATGAGCCGGACGGAGGGTATTATGCCGCCGGTTTCTGCGAGCAAAGCTTTGTGGACGAATTCGGCGACCGCTCAAATCCATGGTTTATCCTGCTTATGGGACAGGATTGGTTTGTCGATATGGTAAGGGAAAAGTGGACTGATATGAATAATCAAGGAACGCTTATGGATTGCATAATCGAGGAAAGCGAAATCCTTGAAGCTTATGAGGACGATCTGAACAGAATCGAAGACTGGGCGACCGATTCCGCTTATCAGAGACTTGAGTGGATAATGTCCCGTATCGACTGGCTTGACGAGCAGTGGCTGCTGTAAAAAAATCGCCGACACCGGGTGCCGACGGACAGCAGTTAATCTGAACGTTCTGGCTTTGAGTATCTTTTGTCCCGTTGCGGGCAAGGGATACTCTTTTGGTTTATTTTTTGACTGAGGGTTATAAGTGTTATGCTACAATAGATAGTAGACAATAAAAAAGAAGAACAACTCCAAAAATGATATAATGTTAAGTACCACCAAAACAAAGTATCAAAAAGGGAGTTGTTCTGATGAATAGTATAGCACAGG
>CALXIQ010000031.1 GCA_944388405.1 uncultured Ruminococcus sp.
TCCTGTGCTATACTATTCATCAGAACAACTCCCTTTTTGATACTTTGTTTTGGTGGTACTTAACATTATATCATTTTTGGAGTTGTTCTTCTTTTTTATTGTCTACTATCTATTGTAGCATAACAACCCGACGAGGCAGAAATTTGACTTTGCCCGGCATCGGTGATATAATTACATCAAGACATTTTGGAGGATATATGTATGGGACTGCTCGATATTTTTAAGAAAAAGAATACCCAACCGGCTGAAACTCCGTTGAAAAAGCGGATTGCCAATTTCAAATGCCGCAAAATCTGCTACGTTGATACAGATTTCAAGGAACTTATCCACCGTGCAAAATCCGACCCGGGAGTAGTTTTAACCTTAACTCCCGTCAACTATTATGCAGTTAAGACTCAGTATATTATGGCTCATGTATATTCCTCGGAGGACTGCGAGGAAAACTATATTAAATTCCAGCGGTTTGAGCATGAGCGTAAAACTAACGAAAGCGACCTGTTCCACCTTGACCGTCAGACGCTTATAAAAGCTCTGGCAAAGGTGGGCATTATCATAAGCTGAGGAACATTTAAGTCGAAAAATAGCAAAATTAAAGGCAATGCCCTGCAAGCTTAATTGCTTTGCAGAGTATTGCCTGATTTTTTTATTATATTGCCTCAGCGATAAGGGAGCCCATTTCGGAACAGCTTACCTTCTTCATTCCCTCGGACATTATATCACCTGTGCGGTAACCGTCGTCAAGGACTTTGTTGATGGCGTTTTCCACAGCGTCAGCCTCATCACTCATATCAAAGGAATATCTTAACATCATTGCGGCGGAAAGAATGGTGGCGATGGGATTTGCCTTGTTCTGCCCTGCAATATCAGGCGCAGAGCCGCCCGACGGCTCGTAAAGGCCGAATTTTGTTTCGTTCATGGAAGCGGAAGCCAGCATTCCGATTGAACCTGTTATCATGGAAGCCTCGTCGGAAAGAATATCACCGAACATATTCTCCGTTACCATAACGTCAAACTGAGCAGGGTCTCTTACCAGCTGCATTGCGCAGTTGTCAACCAGCATATGTTCAAGAGTAACCTGGGGATAGTCCTTTGCAACCTCGGTTACAACCTTTCTCCAAAGGCGTGAAGAATCAAGCACGTTGGCTTTGTCAACGCTGGTAACCTTCTTGTTACGCTTCATAGCTACTTCAAAAGCCTTGACTGCTATTCTTCTGATTTCATTTTCGTCGTATTTAAGGGTGTCGATAGCCGTCATAACGCCGTCAATTTCCTCGGTTTTTCGCTCGCCGAAGTAAAGACCTCCCGTAAGCTCTCTCATAATAAGCATATTAAAGCCCTTTGCGCTTATTTCTTCCTTAAGGGGACAAGCTCCCGCCAGCTGGGGATAAAGCACCGAGGGACGGAGGTTTGCGAAAAGTCCCAGTGACTTTCTGATTTTAAGCAGTCCCGCTTCAGGTCTGAGCTGTGGGGGAAGCTTGTACCACGGTGATGTGGTGGTATCTCCGCCGATAGATCCCATTAAAACTGCATCTGCCGCCTTACAGCGTTCAATTGTTTCATCGGTAAGGGGAACGCCGTTGGCGTCTATGGAACAGCCGCCCATCAAAAGCTGGTCGTATTCAAAGCTGTGGTCGAATTTTTCAGCAACGCTGTCAAGCACCTTCATCGCTTCGGTTACAATTTCAGGTCCTATTCCGTCGCCTTTTATTACTGCAATCTTTTTGTTCATTGCTATTACTCCTTTATTTACAAATTCAAGCTGCCGATATAAATCACACCCCGATTTATATCAACACTCCGTGGTCGATACATATTATTATATCACTATAAAATTTCATTGTCAAATTTTCGTATGGCTGCCGCCATAAAAAAGCGCATCTGCAAAGCAGGACGCTCTACAAACACGCTTATAAACTTATGCTTTATATCTTACCAGTACATAACCACAGGAGTTCCCAGATCTATATTTTCAAACACATATTCCGCTGCGGAATACGGCATATTAATACAGCCGTGAGAACCGTTAGTCTTATATCTGTTTCCGCCGAAATAGGGATGCCATGTGGCGTCGTGAAGTCCTACTCCGATGGTGCTTATATTGTTCCAGAATGTTACCGGGGTTTCCCACGTTTCGCCCGAGGACAGACTTCCGCTGAGCACCTTATCTCTTTCCTTGAGCCAAAGCTTATAAACTCCTCCCGGAGTATTTCTTTCCTCGGTAGGCAGACCGGAAACTATATCGCACTCATATTCAAGCTCGCCGTCCTTGTAATACCAGAAATGCTGCATTTCCAGGTCAATCTCGATATAGGTGTCGCCGATATCGGATTCTGCCGTTCTCCACTCGGGATTGCACACATATTCATACGCAGAATAAGGATTCTGGTAATAAACAGGCTCAACCTCTACCGATTCACCCTCTTCTATCAGTTCAACGATCTGGTCGCAGGTTTCTTGCTGGTCTATCCACCAGCCGTAGCAGCCCTCGCCTGCTTCAACGGTTATTTCACCTCGGCTTGTGGAATTGAACGTTCTGTCCTTTCCGTAGGTATCATACGTTTCCGCAAGATATTCCACATACTCCATCGCCTTGTCGGCGTCAACGGTATAGCCCTCGGCAGGGTCTTCGTTTTCAAAGGTTATCCAGTCCACAAATTCGCTGCCGCTGAGGATTTCAGTAGTATATGTAAAATCAAAGCTTATCTCCACGTCATAAAGTGAATTAAGCTGTTCAAGCTGTCCCTGAAGGTCGGCTGCTACAACTTCAGGTTGTTCATAGCAGTCAACGCCGCTCATATCTATCGTATACTCTCCAGACTCAAGACGGCTGTCAACGTAATCATACAAAGCGTCCAGCTTATTTTCGTCAAAAGTATCGCCGCTTACCTCTTCCACCAGCACAAAGCCGTCGTCGGTTTTTTCGATATAAGCATCCTGAGGCTCGGTAGTGCCCGGTGAATCCAGCACCTTACGCCTTATCTCACTGTGCAGCTTTTCCTCGTCATATGTAAATGCGGAATCAAAATTATATGCTGTAGGACTCCACAGATTTCCAAACCATGTGTAATGATTCTGCTGGCTGAAATACTGAGATATTGTGACCTGTATATTGTCCTGATAGTCTATTCTGTCAAGTGCTATAGTCATATCGCTGCCGTCAAGCTTGAGCAGTGTTATCTCATCGGGAATAACCGAAGCCGCAAGCACAAGGTCATACGCCTCACGCTCGGTTCTTCCGCTTACATCGATACCGTTTATGGTAGTGTTTGCAAGAAATTTTCCGTCATAGCTGTTCATTCCGTAAAAATAAACTCCCACAACCGCAGCCACTGCAACCACTGCCACCGATGCTGACACGATTCCCACCGTTTTAACTTTGGACTTTTGCTTTTTCTTTTTTTCCTTACCCTTTGGAGCATCGTCGTCCTTTGAGGCATTTTTACTGCTTTTCTCCGCCGTCTTTACGCCAGATTTAGTTCCACGGGATTCGTCCCGTGCCTTTTCTTTGCCGCCCGATGAGCCTGTGGAAGCGTTATCGCCGACATTAAAACCATTTTCCCGCTTATTTTCATCGGAAAAGGACTCTTCTTTATCAGAAAATACATTTCCGCCGTTTTTCATAGCCATATTTCTTGCGATTTGTCTTGCAAGCTCTTCCTTGGAGGACGGCTTGTTGAAGTCATTATCCATAGAAGCACATACCTTTCTCTTTCAAGTTCCTTTGCTTTCCTTTAATTATACACTACGCCGCAGTAAATTGCAATAAGAATTTTTCACAATATTCGCAGCCGTCAAACAAAATATCTTGGAAGTCTTTATTCCGACTATTTCTGCTTTTTCACACCGTTTTCTTCCGTTTTTACATTTAACCTTATGATAAAGCACCAATGTGTAAATTTCGTGACATATTAACGTTGACATTTAAAAACCATGAAATTTTCCAATACCTCCAAAGCATTAAACAGCTTATGTCAGCTTTCATGCGACAAAACTTGCGGAAATTTTATGATAAAGTTTAAACACAGTTTATATTCGGGAATTATACTGTGTAACAGCAAACAGGCTGCGGGATATAAAAATCTCTCAGTGTAACCCGTAGGACGCCCTTGCAGATAAATATAAAGCGGCAGAGGGTAATATACTTGCAAAGGAGATATACAAATGCTGAGCTTAAAGAACATTGTAAAGAACTACACCTCAGGCAACGAAACGGTTCAGGCGCTTAAGGGCATAGATGTGGAATTTCGCGAAAGTGAATTTGTTTCCGTCCTTGGACCTTCCGGCTGCGGAAAAACTACGCTGTTGAACATAATCGGCGGTCTTGACCGCTACACCGAAGGCGACCTTATTATCAACGGGAAATCCACCAAGGAATTTAAGGACAGCGACTGGGATACCTACAGAAACCATTCTATCGGCTTTGTGTTTCAAAGCTATAACCTTATCCCTCACCAGACGGTGCTTTCAAACGTTGAGCTGGCTCTGACACTTTCGGGCGTTTCAAAATCAGAAAGACGCAAGCGGGCAATAGACGTTCTGGAAAAAGTGGGACTAAGCGACCAGCTGAACAAAAAGCCCAATCAGATGTCAGGTGGTCAGATGCAGAGAGTTGCAATCGCCAGAGCCCTTATAAACGACCCCGACATACTGTTGGCTGACGAGCCTACAGGCGCTCTCGATTCGGCTACAAGCGTTCAGATAATGGAGATACTCAAGGAGATTTCCAAGGACAAGCTTATCATTATGGTTACCCACAACCCCGAGCTTGCCGAAAAATATTCTTCAAGAATAATAAAACTGCTGGACGGCAAAATAACCGACGATTCAGACCCCTACACCGCAAACGTGGTAGAGCCTATCAGAAATGAGGAAAAAGCCAGAGCAGAGAAAAAGAAGGGGGACAAAACCTCAATGTCCTTCCTTACAGCGCTTTCTCTTTCAAAAAACAATCTGCTTACCAAAAAGGCAAGGACTATTCTAACCTCATTTGCAGGAAGCATAGGCATCATCGGAATTGCCCTTATACTCTCCCTTTCAAATGGTGTTCAAACCTACATCAACGCCGTGCAAGAGGATACTCTTTCCACCTATCCGCTGACCATTAACGAAACTACCACCGACCTGCAATCAATGGTAGAGGCAATGATGGAGAATGTCCAGCCTGACGAGAACCGCCCCAATGACAGAATTTATTCAAGGAACACCGCAGGGCTGATGATAAACGCCCTGACCTCAGGTTCAAGCCGCAACAATCTGACGGAATTCAAAACCTACCTTGAGGAAAACAGCGGTGAGCTGGAGCAGTATACAAGCGACATTAAATACTCCTACAGCACTCAAATGAACATCTACAGAGAAACCGACGATGATGAAATTATTCAGGTAAATCCCTCTCAGGTATATGAAGCTCTGGGAATGGGTTCACAGGTAAGCGATATGCAGTCGTCATCGGTTGGCTCTATGTCACCGGTTATGTCTACAACATCCAATATGTGGTCGGAAATGATAGATAATGAGGAGATTCTGGACGCCCAGTATGATGTTATCGCAGGACGCATGCCCGAAAGCTATGATGAAATCGTAGTGGTTGTAAACGAGTATAACGAGCTTGACGATTTTGATCTTTATTCTCTCGGCTTAAAGGATGTAAACGAGCTGTCGGAAATGATGAGTGCCATGCAGAACATGGAAACTGTTGACGAAACAGTCACCGAGTATTCCTATGAAGAGATACTGAATCTGAGATACAGGCTTATTCTCAATACCGACTACTATCAGCAGGACGGTTCCAGATGGGTTGATATGTCCGACGACGAGGAATATATGAAGTCGGTAATCGAAAACGGAATAGAACTTAAAGTAGTGGGAATACTCAGACCCAACGAGGACGCTTCGGCACAGTCTATAAGCGGCGTAGTCGGCTACCGTTCGGACCTTATGACTACCCTTATCGAAAGAATCAACGATTCCGAAATCGTTCAGCAGCAGCTTTCCAACCCTGAAACCGATGTGTTTACCGGTCTGCCCTTTGAAGAAGCCGAAGAGGAAGCTGTATCCAGAGATGAGCTTCTGGCAGCTATCGGATATGAGGATATGTCCGACGAAGAAAAGGCTCAGGTTGATATGCTCTCCGATGAGCAGCTTGCCGAGATGGTTGCGCAAACAGAAACTGCGGCTTCCGAAGGTGAGATGAGCCGTGAGGAAATGCTGGCGGTTATAGGATATGACGATATGCCTGACGAGGAAAAGGCTCAGATCGACACCCTCACCGACGAGCAGCTTACAGCCATGGCGGAAATGATGCTTCAGCAGCAATCCGAGGCTTTGCCTCAGGCTCCTGAAACGACCTATGAGGAAAACCTGTCCATTCTCGGAGTGGCAGACCTTGATACTCCCAGCAGCATTAATATTTATCCGAAAGATTTTGCTTCAAAGGAAAACATCGAGAACATTATCAGCGAATACAATGAACAGGCGGAAGCCGATGGACACGAAGAAAACATCATTCAGTACACCGACATGGTAGGTCTTATAATGTCGTCGGTAACTTCAATAATCGACGCCATAAGCTATGTTCTTATCGGATTTGTGGCAATATCCTTGGTGGTTTCATCTATAATGATAGGAATAATCACCTACATTTCAGTTCTTGAGCGCACAAAGGAAATAGGCATACTGCGAAGCATAGGAGCTTCAAAGAGAGATATTTCACGGGTGTTCAACGCCGAAACTATTATCGTAGGCTTCACAGCGGGAGTAATAGGAATTGGACTTTCATACCTGCTGACGATACCTATAAACATGGTTATATCCCATCTTACCAGCGCACCTGTAAGAGCGTCTATTCCTATAGTCGCAGCGGTAATTCTGGTTGTAATAAGTATGCTTCTCACCTTTATTGCGGGACTTATTCCTTCAAGAATAGCAGCTAAGAAAGACCCGGTGGTTGCGCTGAGAACGGAATAACGTTATAAGCCTTTAGCTTTGGAAATAAACAACGAAAGGATTTATCAGATGAAAAAAATCTCAACCGAAATCAAAGATAAAATTTTTACATTTACCTGCTGCCTTATTATTGCTTTGTCGATAATGGCGCTGATAAGCATGGGGTTTGTGAGATAAAGATGTGTCCGAGGGTGTGCGTTACCCTCGGACTTTTTTATCGCTAAATGCCTGCCGCATGATATTTGAAACGGCAGGCGTTTTTGTTTACCAATGTAACGGCGCTGCATTTTATGCACAAAAAACTTAAGTCTGATTTGTTTATATCAACAAATTTATAATATATAGTTGACAAACAATATTATATAACGTATAATATGATTAGCAAAACAATATTGCTTAAATTTTCAGAAAGGAGTCGGCATATGAGTTTTCCTGTAAGCGCAGGCTTACTTGACGCAATGGTTCTGTCCATAGTTGACAGAGGGGATACTTACGGTTATGAGATTACTCAGTATATACGAAATGCGGTGGACGTTTCGGAATCCACCCTTTATCCGGTTCTCAGGCGGCTGCAAAAAAGCGATTTGCTTGAAACCTACGACCGGGAATACATGGGCAGAAACCGACGCTACTATCATGTAACCGCCAAAGGCAGGACTGCCCTTTCTGAGTACCGAAACGACTGGTCTGAGCATAAACGAAAGATAGACGGCATTTTATTAAGCGAGGGGGAGAGGGGTTAAGCTAAAGCCAATCGGAAATGGCTTTAGCTTACAATGAATCCCGAAAGCTGTGAAAGGATTGAAAGATAGATGAGAAGAGAAGAATTTCTTGACACACTGAAAAAACGTCTCAGCCGTCTACCTGAGGATGAGCTGAAGAATGTTCTTGACTATTACAACGAAATATTTCTTGACGCAGGGGAGGAAAATGAGGATCAGACTGCCAAAAACCTCGGCAGCATAGACGACATTGTGCGTCAGATTTATGCTGACAACGACATTTCTCCCGACGGGGACGCTGAGTTTATCCCCGAAAAAGCCGCAATAAACCGGGGCGGACAATCGCAGCCCGGGGCGGACGCAGCTACGGCGACACAGGGCGGCATGTCCTTTGGTGGAAAGCTGCTGCTTGTAATTATACTGTTTCCCATATGGTTTCCGCTGATGGCGGCGGTGTTTGCGGTACTGTTTTCAGTGGCAGTGATTTTTATAGCTGTGGGATTATCCCTTGGCATCGCCGGAATTGCCTTGTTTGCCGCCGGAGTGGTGGCACTTTTCTCCGCTCCGCCTATTGGCATGATAACAATGGGGGTAGGTCTTATTCTGTTGGCGCTGGCTATTTTTGCAGGCAAGCCTTTGTTTAGATGTGTGTGGTCATGGTTTGTTTCCTTGCTGAACCGACTTACCGGCAAGGCGCACAAATTTTTTGCTGACAGGGGGGCTGTATAAATGGAAAGCAATAAGAAAAGCAAAATAACCTTACCGCTTATACTGCTGATAGCGGGAATTGCCCTTGTTGCGCTGGGGTCTGTTATTTTATCTGTTACCGGCGCCGACGGCTACTTTGAAAGGGAAAACATAGCTGAAAGCTTTTCTGCCGAAAATGTGGAATACTTAGATATTGATGTGAAAACCATCAATTTTCATTTTGAAAGCTACGACGGAGACGAAATTATTGTTGACGCCCACAACATCCCCAAAGACAGATACTCTTTCAGCTGCAGCAATGACAGGTTCAGCATAAGATACAATAACGCCAGGTGGTATGAATGGTATAAAATTTTCGGCTTTGGTTGGTTTGAAAATAATTATAACGACTCAGTTATAACAATCAAAGTTCCCGACAAGGAATACACCGATTTTGCAATGTCAGGAGGAATAGGCGAATACTCCGTAAGCGGTCTTAAAAGCATAAATGCAGACATAGATTCGGGAATAGGCGAAAGCAGGTTTATAGACTGTACAATAAGCGAAAACGCCGACATTGATATGGGAGTGGGAAAGTTCAGCTTTGAAAACTGTTCCCTTAATCTTGCCGATATTGACGGCGGAATAGGACAGCTTGATTTCAGTGGAAAAATTCTGGGCGGACTTAACGTTGACTGCGGCATAGGTGAAATCAGTTTCGAAATAGACGGCTATTATTCCGACTATGACATAAAATCAGACACCGGCTTAGGGGAAATTACAATAGATAGGGGCAGCAACGGCTCAGGCGGCAGCTTCTCCAAGATACCAATAGATATCGACGGAGGAATAGGCGAGGTTAGTATTAAGTTCAAATAAAATAGGAGGTATTTTTATGAACAAAAAGCTTTACAAACTCAGAAACAACCGAATGTTGTGCGGCGTTTGCGGTGGAATCGGGGAATACTTTAATGTTGACCCCAATCTGGTGAGAATAGCCTTTGTGCTTCTGGGCTGCACGGGTGTGGGAATTGTAACCTATATTGTGGCGGCGGTAATTCTGCCGGAGAAATAATTCTACGATGTTCAAAAGCTGTACCGGCATTTTCTTTGGATAACACAATTTAATCAAGGCATAATATTAAGGCAGTACTGCGGTTGCGGTACTGCCTTAATTCAATATACAACAGACGGCTTTCCGATTCTTTATTGTCGAACGGCCGAGATAAATTTTACAAAGAAAGAGAGCGCAGCGCAATGAACTCAATCTGGACTGCCGAAACCGAGCCTGACAAATTCTCCCGACTTGACAGAGATATAAAAACCGACGTGCTGATTATCGGCGGAGGAATCGCCGGTATTCTCACGGCTTATCGTCTGCACCATATGGGAGTAAAATACGTACTGGTTGAAAAAGAAAGGATATGTAACGCAACCACCTGCAACACCACCGCTAAAATCACCTGTCAGCACGGGTTTGTCTATCACAAGCTGCTGAAAAGCCTTGGCGTCGAAGGGGCGAAAATGTATTTGCAGGCTAATAAAGCAGCGCTGAAAGAATACTCAAGGTTGTGTAAAAACATAGAGTGCAACTATGAGCCAAAGGATAACTATGTTTATTCCTGTGACGAAAGAAAGCTTGAAAAGGAGCTTGCAGCTGTGGAGGTTATAGGTGCAGACGCTCAGTTGTGCCGCAGACTGCCTATTCCCGTAAATTATGCCGGAGCTATTAAGTTCAGCAATCAGGCGCAGTTTAATCCGATAAAATTTATCAAAGCGATATCAAAAGGGCTGAATATTTACGAAAACACCTTTGTCAGAGAAATGACAGAAAACTCCGCTGTCACCGACTCGGGAACGATATATTTTGACAAAGCTATAGTCACAACCCACTTTCCTTTTATCAACAAGCACGGCAGCTATTTTCTCAAGCTTTATCAGCACCGCTCCTATTTTATCGCACTGGAGAACGCTCCCGACGTGGGAGGAATGTATGTTGACGAAAACAAAAAAGGATACTCTTTCAGAAACTACGGCAGCTTTCTGCTTATCGGCGGAGGCGGTCACCGCACGGGAAAGCAGGGCGGAAACTGGCAGGAGCTTCGGCGTTTTGCCCGGGCGCACTATCCAAATCTCAGTGAAAAGTACTTCTGGGCGGCTCAGGACTGCATGAGTCTTGACGGGATTCCCTATATAGGCAACTACTCAAAGAATACGCCTAATTTATATGTTGCCACCGGCTTTAACAAATGGGGCATAACTGGTTCGATGACGGCGGCGATGATACTGAGCGATATGCTCACAGGGAAGCATAACGAATATGCCGGCATTTTCAGCCCGTCAAGAAGCATTATAAAGCCACAGCTTTTTGTTAACGGCTTTGAATCGACAGCAGGTCTGCTTACTATTTCAAAAAAGCGATGCCCTCACTTAGGCTGTGCTCTGAAATGGAACAGTGCGGAACATTCTTGGGACTGCCCTTGTCACGGTTCAAGGTTTTCAGAAACAGGAAAAGTGCTTGACAATCCGGCAAACGGCGACCTTAAAACCCGCAAGCTTTAAACCCCCGAATATTATGATTATACACAAAACGCTCCGACATTTCTGCCGAAGCGTTTTTATATGGAGATGAAGTTGAAATATCAGTGGATGTCCTGATAAAGTCCGATGTACAGCTTAGCGGATTTCTTCCAGCTGAAATCTTCTTTCATAGCATGATTTACAAGCTGACCCCATTTCATCCTGTCGTCATAATATACTCTTGCCCTTGTGCAGGCATCAAGCATATCGTGAGCGTTGTAAGATTTAAAGGTAAATCCGTTTCCGCCGGGAGCACCTGCGTCGTGAATAGAATCCCTCAGACCGCCGGTTTCTCTTACGATTGGAATTGTGCCATATCTCAGAGCAATCATCTGAGCCAGTCCGCAAGGCTCGCTTTGTGAAGGCATCAGGAACATATCTGCGCCTGCGTAAATTCTCTTTGACAGAGCGGGAACAAATCCGATTGTAACGCCTACTCTATCGGGATAGCGGTAATGCATCTCTCTGAAAAAGTCCTCGTATATCTTTTCGCCCGAACCGAGAATAGCAAATTTGTAGCCCAGTCTGATAATATCCTCAAAAACGTATTTGATAAGATCAAGACCCTTATGGGCAACAAATCTTGTTACAATTCCGATTACAGGCTCTTTTCCCTGAGCCATTCCCAGCTCGTTAAGAAGCTGCATTTTGCAGACAGCCTTACCCGACTTGTCTTTCAAGCTGTAATTCTTTGCGATATTGGGGTCGGTTTCGGGATTGTAAACATTCTGGTCTATACCGTTAAGGAAGCCGCACAGCTTATACTGCTTCTGTACAAGTATTCTGTCAAGACCGTGGGAATACCATGGGTCAAGAATCTCCCATGCGTAGCTTGGCGAAACGGTAGTTACCTTATCGGCAACCTCGATAGCCGCTTTCATAAAGTTAACGTCGCCGTCGTAGGAAAGCAGGTCGGTATGATAAAGGGGAATACCCATCAGGTCGTTGATTATCTCAAGACCGTAACGTCCCTGATACTGGATATTATGAATGGTGAACACCGTTTTAATATCCTCATAGCCGCTCTGATAGCGATAGAAAATATCATAATAAACGGGAACAAGAGCGGTCTGCCAGTCGTTGGCGTTTATTACCTGAGGCTTGAAGTCGATGTACTTAAGCAGCTCCAGCACGGCGCGTGAAAAGAAGATAAATCTTTCAGCGTCGTCGTAGAAACCGTAAAGCCCGTTTCTCGCAAAATAATACTCGTTATCAAGGAGATAATAGGTAACTCCGTTTACATGGCCTACAAAAACTCCGCAGTACTGATTTCTCCAGGCAACGGGGACAGTAAAGTTTGTAAGATAGGAAAGCTGATCCTTCAGCTCCTGCTTTATCTGTCCGTAATACGGAATTACAACTCTGCAGTCATGACCTTCGGCGTTTATAGCCGCCGGAAGAGAGCCGGCAACGTCGGCAAGACCGCCTGAGGCGACATAAGGCAGCGCCTCGCTTGCCGTGTATAAAATATTCAAAGCAAATTCCCTCTTTCCTCTAAAGTTTTAAACTTCTATACCGAAGCGCCTTTTCCGATATACATCGGATAGCTGGGAGCGCCTGTAAGTATGTGGTTTACTCCGATATTGACATTCTTGTCGGTAATGAGATACGATACCTCTGAATTATCTCCCACAGCAGTTCCCTGCATAAGGATACAATCCTTTACCTTTGCGCCCTTTCCTACCTTAACGCCTCTGAACAGCACCGAGTTTTCTACCTCGCCCTCGATAACGCAGCCGTCGGCGATAAGTGAATTCTTAACGCAGCAATCAAGATCGTATTTAACCGGAGCATTATCGCTTACCTTTGTGTAAATCGGCCTCTTTGGCAGATACAGCTTGCGGGCATTTTCAAGCTTCAGCAGCTCCTGATTTGCCTTGAAGTAGCTTGCAACGCTTGTAATCTTGCTGAAGTAATTTGAATACTCAAAAGTCTTGATGTTGAGCTCGCTGCATTTTGCCTGAAGGATGTCCTTTTCAAAGCTGATATTTCCTCTTGCGATGGAATCAAGAATCATATCGGTAAGGAACTTTTTACTCATCACAAAAATATTAAGGCTTGCGGTACAGGTTCCGCTTAAATCAGGCTGAATAAGCACCGATTTTACGTTGCCTTCGTCATCGGTGTTTACAACGGTAGAATGCTTTATATCATCGGAAGTGTACACGCCCGTATGAGTTACCATTGTAATGTCCGCTCCGTCGGCGATGTGCTGTGAAAGAATAGGCTTGAAATCCATATTCGTAACAATGTCGCAGTCTGAAAGCACAACATATTCCGCCATTGAATGTTTGATAAAGCTCATCGCTCCGTAAAGAGCCTCGATTCTGCCTCTGTAAAGCTTGCTTTCAACATTTCCGAAAGGCGGGAGAATGTAAAGACCTCCCTTTTTTCTTGAAAGATCCCACTCTCTTGCCGAGCCGAGATGATCAAGCAGCGACTGATAGTTTGATTTTGTAATAACCCCGACTTCGGAAATTCCGCTGTTGACCATATTGGACAAAGGGAAATCTATAAGACGGTATCTTCCTCCGAAAAGAATAGAGCCCATTGTTCTGTTTTTAGTCAGCTCAGCCACTGATCCATCGTGCATATTTGCGAAAATAAGGCCAAGCACATTACCCATATTTACATCCATGTCAATCAGTTCCTTTCCTACATATCTGACGAAATAATCGCCTTTGGTGCAACGACCGAGCCGTCGGAGATGTTTATGTTGTGTCCCACAACGGCAACGCCCCATGTGTCCTTGTCCTCAATATGTTCGGGACGTGCGCCTATATGAGCATTTTCTCCGATAACGGAGTTTTCTCCCACAATTGCGTATTCCACTTTTGCGCCTTTCTTTACCACACAGCCCGGCATAAGAATCGAGTCGCATACCACAGCGCCCTCTTCAACCACAACGCCGTCGGAAATCATTGAAAATTCAATGGAACCGTCAATAATGCAGCCCTCTGTTACCATGGAATTCTGAACCATAGCGTCGCTTCCTATATACTGTGGCGGAAGCACGGGGTTTCTTGAATAAATCTTCCATGCGGGATCGTAAAGGTCGATAGGAATGTTTGGATTGATAAGATCCATATTAGCTTCCCAGAGGGAGTCAATTGTTCCTACGTCCTTCCAGTAGCCGTCAAAACGGTAAGCCACCAGCTTTTCACCGGCATTTTTCATATCGGGGATAATATTCTTTCCGAAGTCCTTGCTGGCGTCCTTATCATTTTCATTTGCAATAAGATAAGCCTTGAGCTTTGACCAGGTAAAGATATAAATACCCATAGAAGCAAGAGTTGAGCGGGGAACCTTAGGCTTTTCCTCAAAGTCGATGATATTGTCATCCTCGTCGGTTATCATGATACCGAAACGAGAAGCCTCTTCCTTGGGAACGTCCAGAACTGCAATGGTTGCGTCTGCGTTCTTTGCCTTGTGATACGCCAGCATCTTATTATAATCCATTTTATAAATATGGTCTCCCGAAAGAACCAGCACATATTCGGGGTCATATCTCTCGATAAACGCCATATTCTGATAAATTGAGTTTGCCGTACCCGAATACCAGTCTGCGCCGGACGCCTTCTGATAAGGCGGAAGCACGAACACTCCTCCGTGAACACGGTCAAGGTCCCAAGGCTGACCGTTGCCGATGTACTCGTTCAGCGCCATAGGCTGATACTGGGTCAGAACACCCACAGTATCAATTCCTGAATTGATACAATTGGACAACGGAAAATCAATGATTCGGTATTTTGCGCCGAAAGGCACCGCCGGCTTTGCAATCGTCTGAGTCAGAGCGTAAAGGCGGCTTCCCTGTCCACCGGCAAGCAGCATAGCTACGCATTCTTTTTTGTTGAACATAACAATTCACCCACCAATATAATATTTTTTGTTCTATTTTTCAGCCGAGATGTCGGCTGCGGACTTACTTTTCTTTTTTGCGGGAGCTTTTTTCTTGGCTGCGGATTTAGCCCCGTCGCTTTTCTTTTTCCCTGCGGTTTTCCTTGGCTTTCTTACCGGCGCTTTCTTAACGGTAAAATACATTGCGGAAAACGGCGGAATATCTATGCAGATGGAATTATCAAAGCCGTGCATGGGAACTGCCTTTGACTTGACCGTTCCGTTTACGCAAGGCGAACCGTCGGGCGAGGTTGAATTGAGCACCTCGGTATAAGAACCTTTATAGGGAACGCCGAAGCAGTAGGATGTCCTTCCCACCGGCACGAAATTACATACGATTATAACCTCGTTGCCCATCTGGTCAAAGCGTCTGAAAACGATTATGCTCTGCTTGTAATCGTCGTTTGATATCCAGCTGAAGCCGCCCCAGGTAAAATCATTTTCCCACAGCTGCTTGTGGTCAAGATAAAAATGATTGAGCGTTTTTATAAACTTCCAGTAGTTACGATGATTTTCGTACTCGTCAATCATAAACCACTCAAGACCGTTTTCATAATCCCACTCTCTGAACTGAGCAAACTCGGAACCCATAAACAGCAGTTTTTTGCCGGGATGAGCCATCATATACGCCATAAACAGCCTTGCCTGAGCAAACTTCTGATCCACATCCGCTCCGAACATCTTGTTTACAAGGGACGCCTTTCCGTGAACAACCTCATCGTGGGAAATGGGAAGAATAAAATTCTCAGAAAATGCGTAGAAAAACGAGAATGTCAGCATATCGTGATGAAACGCTCTGTTTATCGGGTCCATTGACATATACTTGAGCATATCGTTCATCCAGCCCATATTCCACTTGAAGTTAAATCCCAGACCTCCGTCGCTGGTTGGCTTTGTAACCATCGGCCACGCAGTAGACTCCTCAGCAATCATAAGGGTTTTGGGATTGCGGGCGAATACCGCTTCATTAAGCTTCTTTAAAAACTCTATTGCCTCAAGATTTTCTTTTCCTCCGTAAATATTCGGAGTCCATTCTCCGTCTCTGCGGTCATAATCAAGATACAGCATTGAAGCTACAGCGTCTACTCTCAATCCGTCCACATGGAATTTCTCTATCCAGTAAAGAGCGTTTGAAATAAGGAAAGACCTTACCTCGCCCCTTCCGTAATCGAATACTCTGGTACCCCAAGCCAGATGATCACGCTTTTTAGGGTCGGCGTATTCATAAGAAGGACCTCCGTCAAATTCAAACAGTCCCGCCTCATCTCTGGGAAAATGTGCAGGAACCCAATCGAGTATAACCGCTATTCCCTCCTGATGGAACATATCTATCATCTTCATCAAATCGGCAGGAGTGCCGAATCTTGAAGTCGGTGCATAATAGCCTATTCCCTGATACCCCCACGAACCGTCGAAGGGATATTCCGCAAGCGGCATAAGCTCGATATGAGTATAGCCCATATCCTTCATATACGGAATAATCTGACGGGCAAAGGAAATATAGCTCATATATTTGCCGTCCGGATTCGTCTTCCAGGAATTCAGATGAACCTCGTAAATGTTCATGGGAGAATTATAAATATCCTTGCTCTCCTTATCCTTCATCCACTTTTCGTCCGACCACTTGTATCCGTCGATGTCATAAATTTTGCTGGCGGTAGATGGATTAACCTCCATATGGGTGCCGTAGGGGTCAGCCTTTAATCTGACCTTTCCGTCGCAGCCTTTAACTGCAAACTTATAGGCGTCAAACTCCTTCAGTCCCTCGATAAACGTTTCCCACACCTCAGTAGTGGCAATCATCTCCATAGGATTGGCTTCCTCGTCCCAGTTGTTGAAATCCCCCACAACCGAAACCGACTGCGCCTTTGCCGCCCATACTCTGAAATAATGTCCCTCTCTGCCGTCCTTCTCACCCTTGTGACAGCCGAGAAATTCGTATGTCATAAAATTCGTTCCCTGATGGAACAAATGCAGCGGAAGCTTATAGTCTTCCGGTATTTTACTAATCATATCAACCGTCCGCACCTCCTTGAAACCGAAGGGCTCTCCTTTCATCGTGTTTTTCGCCGAAAGCCGCCCGACAATACCCCGACAGCCCCGACTCTGTGACCTGTGATTTCTGCCGACGACGTCGGCGACCTCTTTGCACATTATGGGAAATTAAAATATAATCTTTCCCATGCTTTTATTTTAACCCATTTTACACGAATTTGCAATAGTTTTAGTAATTAATTTCAGATTGTCACAGAATTCAACACTACTTTTTGTGCATTTTGACGATGGATTTGCCATATTAATACATAAAATTATCCCCTGACGTCAACAAAAACCACAACAATTGAAATATCGTCTCTTTTTCCGCCGTTTTTAACGCTCATAGCCTGCTCGCCAAGCTGCTGTGCAATCTCCTTTGGCTGAACGATTCCTCGCTTCAACATTGATGAAAGCCTGCGTATTGTCATCTCTCCCACTCCGTCCGAAGTCATTACAATAATATCTCCCTTAAAAAGCTTAAAGCTGAAGCTGTCAGGTGGACATTCCGCCAGAATACCTGCAGGAAACGCCTGTCCGCCGATGGTTTTAAACGCTCCGTCACGATAAAGATAAGCAGGGGCTGCTCCCGATTTGAGAAACTCGGCGCTTCCTCCGCACAAATCAAGCCGCAGCAGGTCCAATGTGGCAAAAGATTCCTCCCAGCCTTTTACTCTTAAAATCGAATTGATGAGCCTATGAGCGGTAGGCATTGAAAAGCCTGCCTTCAACAGCCTACGAGCCAGACTTACCGCAAACATTGAATCAAGCCTTGCTCTTTTTCCCGTTCCCATTCCGTCGGAAAGAATAACATATTTTTCGCATGCCGTAACCTCAAGGGTGTCAAGCGTATCGCCCGAATACTCGTTGTCGCCGCAGGACGCTTGAAATGTTCCCACAGAAATTTCAAAGCGTGGCAACTCGTTAAAGGAAAGCTTACTTATATTATCGACCTGAGTAATTACGGGTATGTCAAAATCATTTTCGACAATCGAGCTTATTGCGGTGGTAAGCCTTACAAGATCCCCCTTGAATTCTGCGGTGAGAAACACCTCTGCTCTCTGGGTGCTGTTTTCATCTATATAAACGCACGCCTTGGCGTTAGGGTATCCAAGTCGGGCGAAATAATCCCTTACCTGAGCCGAAAGCGACGGATCAACCGCTCTTACCTGCCCGACTCTGTATGACAGGTCGCTTAAAATGTCCTCCATTGACGAAAGCTGCTCGGTCAGTATTTCCCTCAGCTCTCTGACCCTTATATTATCAGCCTTTTCAGCCAGAAGATTTTTATAGCACTCATTGAACACGGTTGTCAGCGTCGGTATCATGCAGCACATTGGCAGATACTTGTGAACATCGTGCTCGCTTATTCCGTTGTATTTCATAACCGTCTGTTCAAGCTGTTCAAACGCCTGCTTCGCCACAGTTGGCGACTTTTTCCAGCACATTCGGAACATCTGACAACTGCTGCACACCCCTGCGCATACCCTTACCTTAAGGTCGGCGTTTTCGGCTTTCTTGTCTATTGCGGCTGATACCAGCGCTATCTGCCCCCTTATATCCCCAAGAGTTTTGGATGCAAAATTAAGTCTTGAAGAGGCGGTCTGTCCCACAAGGTCCACCGAATTGCGCACCCCGAAAAATTTTGCCGCCGTTTTTTTCAGCGCCGAAACGGGGCAGGCAATAAATATCACGCAGCCCACCAGCAAATCGGCAAACATAAAAAAAGTATCGGAATTTACGCCTATCGCCACAAGGCTTATCAGAGAAACGCCGATAAACGCCACAACCGCGGCAAGCGCTCCGAACTGCACAAAAGCGCCGCAGATTAATCCCGAGGTTGCAAGCAGCAAGGTATTGCCTGCAAGAGGGGGACTGTAAAGCAGTATTCCGCAGGTGGTAAGAGCTCCCACAACAGCGCCGCCTGCAGTCTTATATTTTCTCACCGCCGCCAGCAGAGCGAACGCCCCGAACGCTCTTCCCGCATTTATGTACGGCAATGGCGCTGCCGCAAGGGTTGAAACGGTCATGATATAAAGAATAGACGCAAAAACCCCGTTAAGTCCTCCCAGCTGGAAAACTCCCTCACAGCGGTAATTGTGCTGAACGGTCTTGACGATAAACACAAGGCATCCGCCTATCAATGCGGATATCATTCGCAGCGATGCCGTATAGGCGTCCGCAGGTACCGCAATTGACATAACACAACCGAACAGTATCATCACGCCCGAAGTAAGCAGGCCCATAAAAATCGGATTGTCCTTACGGCTGTCATGCATAACGGTAAGCCTTATTCCGGCAATCACCAGTATTGAACACAGCTGAATTATGCCGTTTTCGATATTTCCGAAAGTTATGTAGCTCAGTGCCGAGCCGAGAAACGCAGGAATTATATATCCTCCCGACATCACAGCCACTACTACATTCACCGGCGAAGGATACCCCATTATTTTACCAAGCGACGCCACAAAAGCCACTGCCGCAGTAAGAATGCAGCCTACAGCGTTTATACTCTTTCCCTGAGTGTGCAGGTCAGTATTGCCCTTAATTTTCAACATTATTATCACCACTTCCTATATTTTTGCACGACTTGAACATCAATATCATATCAAAAATATACGGCGTAATATGTCATAAGAAAGGGAATGTTATAGTCTTTTCATCTGCACAAAACGACAGCAATCGCTGCGTTGAATTTATTCTAAAATCCGCACACAGTCTTTAACTCCTCGGAAAATTTTATAAGCTGCTCCATTGAAAGCTTTTCGGGTCTTACGCTTTCTTCAAGACCGCAGCGTTTTACCGCCTCTGAAACCTTTGATTTATCTATGCTGAGAGACGCCGAAACCGAGTTTACCAGCGTCTTTCTTCGCTGAGAAAACGCTCCTCTTACCGTTTGGAAGAAGAATTTTTCATCGGTTACTCCAAGAGGAGTGGTTTCTTTTATATCGAATCTCACCACACAGCTGTCCACATTTGGCGGCGGCATAAAGCTGCCTCTTGACACGTTAAAAAGCAGCTTAGGCTGTGAAAAGTAATTTATGGCAACTGTGACCGCTCCCATTTCTCTTGTACCCATTTTGGCGCACAGACGCTGTCCCGCTTCTTTCTGCACCATTACCGTTATTGATTTTATGGGAAGCCTTTCCTCCATAAGCCGCATTATAACGGGAGATGTGATGTAATACGGAAGATTGGCGCACACTGCTACCTCAAGCCCATTAAACTCCTCCTCTATCAGCTTATGAAGGTCTACCTTCATTATATCGTCATTTATAATCTTAACGTTTGAATGTTCCGCAAGAGTTTCCTCAAGCACCGGAATCAGACGGCTGTCTATCTCCACCGCTACTACCTTATCAGCTCGCTTTGCCAGCTCGTTTGTAAGCACTCCGATACCGGTGCCTATCTCGATTATCCCGAAGCCCTTTGCGGCGTTGCCCATTTCGGCAATCTTGGGGCAAACTGTTGGATTTACAAGAAAGTTCTGTCCCAGCGCTTTGGAAAATGTGAAATTGTGACGTTTAAGCACGTCTTTTATGACGTTTATATTGCAAAGATTATCCATATTTAAGTTATGTTCCTTTCATGCGGACATCAATCGTGCCGCAGCAACTTATTATGGTTTATTTTAACATAGTATTTACAGTTTGTCAACCGACAAGCAATATTATTTTTTATTTTTAGCGGTTTATTTTATCCCTTTGAAGGAAACAATATAATCACGGTTATTTCCCGGGAAATTTTTAAAAAAGGAGCGTTTTAAATGGACAAACGAAACTATTCCAACGGTCTTGAGCTGCCTTTGGGGCTTGCTATGGCAATGGCACAGAATCCTCAGGCAATGGAGCGGTTTGCTTCGCTTACGCCGCTGCAAAAAAAACAGCTTATATCAAACGCCCACAACGCTCATTCAAAGGGAGAAATGCAAAGTCTGGTGGAAAGCCTAAACGACAGCTCCCAGAGCGTTACAGGCGGAATATATACAAACAACATGCTTCCCCGGCAGAATATATAGTGATTTTGCACAACAAAGCCAAGGTTCGTTAATATAAATTTTATATAATACGGTGTTGAAATTTCTATGTGAATATAGTACAATATTAATGTAAGGTTCTATGCTCTGACAAAGTAAAGGTTTGCTAAAACGATGAAGAGCAGAGCTTGGACTATATTTGAGTGTTTCGGGAGGAGAGAGAATGAAAAAAGCTTATTATGCAAGTGCTGTTTTTTCTTTTTATTCCTCTTATACTTCACGGGATATGTCCGAATCATTCGGGTGTGTTCTTAGCTTTTCGCACTCAAATCATATTTATAACTGCAAAATTTAAAACTGCAACGCTATAGTTGCAGTTTTTTTCTTGACCGGCTGGCAATTTTCAGGATGAATTCTTTCTCCTCACAAATCCCACCGGCAATATTTATTATGCTCAACAGGAGGATGCTTTATGAAAAAAGTTGCGGTAATAATGGGCTCGGACAGCGATTTCCCCGTTGTGAAGGACGCTGTGTGCGAGCTGAAAAAATACGGAGTGCCCGTGGAGTGCCGGGTAATGTCTGCTCACAGAACCCCCGAGCTTGCTTCACAATTTGCTACAAACGCCAAGGCTGACGGCTTCGGGGTTATAATCTGCGCTGCCGGAATGGCGGCTCACCTTGCCGGAGTTATTGCGGGACACACCACCCTTCCCGTAATCGGCATTCCAATCAAGTCCTCCACCCTTGACGGACTTGACGCACTGCTGGCAACTGTTATGATGCCCTCGGGAATACCTGTGGCTACAGTTGCAATAAACGGTGCAAAGAATGCGGCTGTGCTGGCAATACAGATGCTTGCTCTTTCGGATGAGGAACTGAGCAAAAAGCTTGAACAGGCAAAGCTTGATATGATTGAGGGAGTAAAGGCTAAGAACGAGGCTCTTCAGGAGAAGGTAGCCGAGCTGTAATCGGACGGCGGCTGACCGACTGATGTGTTAAAAATAAATTTGTATATTTTTTAGGAGGAATTATAAATGGAAAACATAGTAAAAATGGAACAGCTCTACGAGGGCAAAGCAAAGAAAGTATTCGCAACCAACGACCCCGACCTTGTTATCGTTGACTACAAGGACGACGCCACAGCTTTCAACGGCGAAAAGAAAGGTACAATTCTGGGCAAGGGCGCTATCAACAACAAGATGACCAACCTTATGCTCAGGTTGCTTGAAAAGGAAGGCGTTCCTACTCACTATGTGGAGGAAATCAGCGACAGAGAAACAATCGTTAAGAAGGTTGAGATTGTTCCCCTTGAGGTTATTGTAAGAAACGTTGCCGCGGGAAGCTTTTCAAAGAAGCTGGGCATTGAGGAGGGTACTCCCCTCAAGCAGCCTACCCTTGAATTCAGCTACAAGTGCGACGAGCTGGGCGACCCCTTCATCAACGACTATTACGCACTCGGTCTGGGTCTTGCCACCGAGGAGGAAATCAAGGACATCACAAAGTACGCTTTCATGGTAAACGACTTTATGGTTAAGTTCTTCAAAAAGGTAAATGTTGACCTTATCGACTTTAAGATTGAATTCGGCAGATTCCACGGAAAGATCATTCTTGCCGACGAAATTTCACCCGACACCTGCCGTTTCTGGGATTCAACAACTCATGAAAAGCTTGACAAGGACAGATTCCGCAGAGATATGGGCGGCGTAGAGGACGCTTATCAGGAAATGATGAAGAGGGTTACCGAAGCCGAGCTTTAATTTTGATAAAAAACATACCAAGGTTTTGACACATACTCAACCAATAATATTTAATAAGAGGTTCTGCCAATGTTTGATTCTATACATGAGGAATGCGGTGTTTTCGGTATTTATACCGATAAAACAAGCGACGTCGCCGCACAGACTTATCTGGCGCTTTACGCCCTCCAGCACAGAGGTCAGGAAAGCTGCGGAATTGTTGTAAACGACGACGGTGTTTTCAGTTATCATAAAAATCTGGGTCTTGTTAATCAGGTTTTTGACAAGGAAACCCTTGAGCGGCTGGGAAAAGGCAATATCGCCATAGGTCACGTACGGTATTCCACCACGGGAAACTCCAACGCCTCCAACGCTCAACCGCTGGTGGTGCGCCATGTCAAAGGACCGCTGGCTATTGCCCACAATGGTAATCTTACAAACGCCCGTGAGCTGCGTGAGAAATATGAAAACAAGGGTATGATATTCCATACCACCAACGATACCGAGGTTATTTCCTACGCCGTTACCGAAGAGCGGCTTAATGCGCCATCAATCGAAGCGGCGGTGGAAAAGACAATGGACAAAATCAAAGGCGCATATTCCCTTGTGATAATGTCGCCTACAAAGCTTATAGCAGTGAGAGATCCCAACGGCTTCAGACCGCTTTCTCTGGGCAAAATCGACGGAGGTTATGTGGTGGCGTCCGAAACCTGCGCTTTTGACAGCATAGGCGCAGAATTTGTAAGGGACATAAGACCGGGGGAGATTGTTGTTATCGACAAAAACGGACTGCGTTCCGTTGAAAGCCACTGCGGAAGCAAGGGCACGATCTGCGTTTTTGAATACGTGTATTTTGCCCGTCCCGATTCGGTTATTGAAGGCTCAAGCGTTCACAAGGCAAGGCTGAGAGCGGGAAAATATCTGTGGAGGGAGCACCCCGTTGACGCAGACATCGTTATAGGCGTACCCGATTCGGGACTTGATGCGGCGCTGGGATTTTCTCAGGAAAGCGGAATACCCTACGGAATAGGCTTTATCAAAAACCGCTATATTGGAAGGACCTTTATTCAGCCCACACAGGCGGAGCGCACCAATTCGGTAAAGATAAAGCTCAACGTTATATCAAATACGGTAAAAGGCAAAAGAGTTGTTATGATTGACGACAGCATCGTAAGAGGAACCACCTCCGCAAGAATTGTAAAGCTGCTGAGGGACGCAGGCGCAAAGGAAGTTCATCTGAGAATTTCGTCGCCGCCTTTTGTAGGTCCATGTTATTTCGGTACAGATATCGACAGCAAGGACAAGCTTATCGCCTGTCAGATGACCAATGAGGAAATATGCAGACATATCGGCGCTGACAGTCTTGGCTATCTCAGCGTTGAAAGCGTTCAGAAGCTTGCGGGCAATTCCGACTGTGGCTTCTGCGTGGGCTGCTTCAATGAGAAATATCCTATTGAGGTTCCCAAGGAAATGCCCAAGGATAAATTTGAATACAGAATATCTGAAAAGAAATAGGCGGTTGCAAAATTAAATAAACCGCTGTGAGAATACATTTGAAAGGAATTTATTATGAACAGTTACTCAAACAGCTACAAGGAAGCCGGCGTTGATGTTACTGCCGGATATAAAGCGGTAGAGCTTATGAAACAGTACGTTGCCCGCACCATGACCAGCGGAGTTCTCAGCGGGCTGGGCGGCTTCGGCGGTCTGTTCGAGCTTGATATGACAGGTATCTCAAAGCCTGTTCTGGTATCGGGAACAGACGGCGTAGGCACAAAGCTTAAGATTGCTTTCCTTATGGACAAGCATGATACCGTCGGAATCGACTGCGTTGCAATGTGCGTAAATGATATTATCTGCTGCGGAGCAAAGCCTCAGTTTTTCCTTGATTATATCGCCGTAGGCAAGAATTATCCGGAAAAGGTCGCTAAAATAGTTTCCGGAGTCGCTGAGGGCTGCGTTCAGTCGGGAGCGGCGCTTATCGGAGGAGAAACTGCTGAAATGCCGGGATTTTATCCTGTTGACGAATACGACCTTGCAGGCTTTGCGGTAGGTGTTGTGGACAAGGATAAGATACTTAAGCCTGATACTCAAAAGCCAGGCGATGTTATGATCGCGATAAAATCCAGCGGTGTTCATTCAAACGGCTTTTCCCTTGTAAGAAAGGTGTTTACCGTAAACGAATCAAATCTTGCAAGACACTATTCCGATCTTGGCACTACCTTGGGAAGCGTGCTGCTTACACCTACAAAGATATATGTCAAAGCTGTAATGAATCTGCTTGACAAGGTTACAGTTAAATCAATCTCCCACATTACCGGCGGCGGATTCTATGAAAATATTCCAAGATCACTTCCAAAGGGACTTTCCGCAAAAATTGAGCGCAAGGCTGTTCAGGTGCTTCCTATTTTTGATCTTATCGCAAAGACAGGAAATATCCCCGAAAGAGATATGTTCAATACATTTAACATGGGTGTTGGAATGACAGTAGTTGTTGATAAAAACGATGCTGACAAGGCAATCCAGGCAATCAAGGAAGCAGGCGAAGAAGCTTATGTACTCGGCGAGCTTGTAGAGGGCGATTACGGAGTTATTATCTGCTAAATATGCAAAATCGCCAATGACAAATTATATAGGAGCAGTGTTATGAAAAATATATGCGTTCTGGTTTCGGGCGGAGGAACAAATCTTCAGGCTCTTATAGACGCTGAAAAAAGCGGCATGATTAAAAACGGCAAAATCACCTGCGTTATCTCCTCCAAGGAGGGGGCTTACGCTCTGGAAAGAGCCATAAACAACGGAATTGCCACAAGGGTTATACCAAGAAAGGACTATTCTGACGTTGCGGCTTACACCAAAGCCATAACCGATGCGCTTCTGGAGGAAAAAGCCGATCTGGTGGTTTACGCCGGATTTATGATTATTCTTGACGAGCAGATTATAAAGGCGTTCCCCAACAAGATGATGAACGTTCACCCCGCCCTTATTCCCAGCTTTTGCGGCAAGGGCTTTTACGGACTACACGTCCACGAGGCTGCCCTTGAAAAAGGAGTTAAACTTACCGGAGCGACTGTTCATTTTGTAACAGAGGTGTGCGACGGAGGTCCTATTATACTGCAAAAGGCGGTTGAGGTCAAAAATGGGGATACTCCCGAAATTCTGCAAAGACGTGTAATGGAACAGGCGGAATGGAAGATACTTCCCCAGGCAGTTTCTCTTTTCTGTCAGGACAGGATCACAGTCAAAGACGGCAGGGCTTATGTTGACTTGTAACTCAGTAATTACAAGCCTGGGTTTGAAGCGGCGATAAATGTTTATCTCGCATTGGCAACGACGCAAGCCAATTATCTGACATAAAAACGGAGGTAAAAAATATGAAAACACTTGATATCTACGAGGAACTGAAAGGCAACTCCTACCCCGGAAGAGGAATCATCATCGGAAAAACTCCCGACGGAAAACACGCCGTTACCGCCTATTTTATCATGGGCAGAAGTGTTAACTCAAGAAACAGAGTTTTCACTGAAACGGTTGACGGCATCAAGACCGAAGCGGCGGATCCCTCTAAGCTTACCGACCCCCATCTGATAATCTACTCCCCTGTTCGTGTGCTTGGCAACAAGACTATTGTCACCAACGGCGATCAGACGGACACTATCTACGAGCTTATGGACAAGCAGCAGACCTTTGAGCAGTCGCTGCGCACAAGAGAATATGAGGACGACGCTCCCAACTACACCCCGAGAATTTCGGGAATCATGCACATTGAGAATGGCTCATATAATTATGCTATGAGCATTCTTAAATCCGCAGACGGCAACCCCGACTGCTGTGAGAGATTTACATACACCTACACAAATCCTATAAGCGGCTTCGGTCATTTTATTCACACATACATGGGCGACGGAAATCCCCTGCCCAGCTTTGAAGGTGAGCCTAAGAAGATTGAAATTCCAAACGATATGGAAGAATTTACATCAAAGCTTTGGGACGCTCTTAATGAGGATAACAAGGTGTCGCTGTTTGTAAGATACATTGACATTGCAACCGGCAAGGCGGTATCTAAGGTTGTTAATAAATACAGCAAATAACAAGATATAATCATACCGGTATTCCCCGGCTGAGGTTTAACTTAGAGCAGCAATATAAACCGTCTGACATATGGTTCAATGGAATGTCTTTGCTTTTAAGACGCTTAAAAATTAAAGATAAAAAATATCAACACAGGAGGAAATATAATGGCTAACGAAATGCTTTTAAAATACGGCTGCAATCCTAATCAGAAGCCGTCCAGAGTATTTATGGAAAATGGCGCAGACCTGCCCATCGAGGTTTTAAACGGCAAGCCCGGCTATATTAATCTGCTGGACGCTTTTAACGGCTGGCAGCTGGTCAGAGAACTTAAAAAGGCTACAGGAATGCCTGCGGCTACATCATTCAAGCACGTATCCCCTGCGGGTGCCGCAATAGGCAGACCCCTTTCGGACACTTTGAAAAAAATCTACTTTGTAGACGATCTGGGCGAGCTTTCTCCCCTTGCCTGCGCTTATGCGAGAGCGAGGGGTGCTGACAGAATGTCGTCCTACGGTGATTTTATTGCTCTTTCCGACGAGTGCGACGTTTGCACGGCAAAGATGATTCAGCGTGAGGTTTCCGACGGAATAATCGCACCGGGCTATACCGACGAGGCGCTGGAAATTCTTAAGTCAAAGAGAAAGGGCACATACAACATCATCAAGATTGATGAAAATTACGTTCCAAACCCGGTTGAGAGAAAACAGGTTTTCGGCGTTACCTTTGAACAGGGCAGAAACGAACTTGAAATAAACAACGAGCTGCTCTCTAATATCGTAACCGAAAACAAGGATATTCCTCAGGATAAAAAGGACGACTTGCTTATCTCTCTTATCACCCTTAAATACACCCAGTCCAACAGCGTATGCTACGTAAAGGACGGTCAGGCAATCGGTATCGGCGCAGGTCAGCAGTCGAGAATTCACTGCACAAGACTTGCAGGAAATAAAGCTGATATCTGGTGGCTGAGACAGCATCCCAAGGTTTTGGAACTTCAGTTTGTTGACGGTATACGCCGTCCCGACAGAGATAACACAATTGACGTTTATATTTCAGACGAATATATGGATGTGCTGGCAGAGGGCGAGTGGCAGAAGTATTTCAAGGTTAAGCCTGAAGTGTTCACCAAAGAGGAGCAGAAGGAATGGCTTGCCAAGAACACCGACGTTTCACTGGGTTCGGACGCATTTTTCCCCTTCGGCGACAACATCGAAAGGGCAAGAAAGAGCGGGGTAAAATACATTGCCGAGCCGGGCGGCTCTATCAGGGACGACCATGTTATTATGACCTGCAACAAGTATAACATGGCTATGGCATTTACGGGAATAAGATTGTTCCATCACTAATCTTAACTTTATAAAGGGGAGTTTTGTTATGAAAAAACTGCTTATCGCTGCAATGGCGGCATCACTGGTTCTGGCTTTCACAGGCTGTGGAGGCGACGACGAATCATCTGAATCGGAAAGGGAATCGGAAGCTACGGTTTCATCCGCTGCTGAGGAGGATAGCTCACAGGATGAATCGGAAGCTGATGACGCTTCAAGCGAGGAATCGGAAGTAGAGGAATCTTCCTCTGAGGAATCGGAAGTTGAAAGTTCTGAGGCTGAAGAGTCTGAGGCTGAGGAATCACAGGCAGACACAGGTCTTGAGGACGGAGTCTTTACCGGAACAGGTTACACAATCAGAGTTGATGAGGAGCTGTGGACTGACGTTTCGGACACTAATTCAGCGGTTGACTGTATGTTTATGTACGCGCAATACGACGATGATCCAATGCTTGCATCCGCAAACTTAAATATCGTTGCGCAGTTTTTAGGCGTTGCAGATATTTATACTCCTGCGGATTATGCCGACATTACTATAGCCCAGTATGAGGCAATGGACGGCTACGAAGTGACTGATAACACCGAGGTTACCTTCAAAGGCATGGACGCAAATCTTCTCACCCTTGAAGTTACTCAGACTGATGATTTTGTAATGACAATGAAACAGCTTGTGCTTATTGAAAACGGATATGTCTATGCTATCAGCTACGGCGCTGAACAATCGGTTTTCGATTCTGTTGAAGGCGATTTTAACGATATCGTTAATTCCTTTGAAATTGTCTGAACCGTACCGAAAATCACTGAATGTCGTAGCTGCGGCGTTCAGTGATTTTATATAAAATGAAAATCGTGGTGTGGGGTTTTCCCAATCTAATGCGATAGGCTTTTTTTACTTGACTCTAAATTGCTCGGAAAGGAATGATTGTATTATGAAAATATTAGTAGTTGGCAGCGGCGGCAGAGAGCACGCAATTATCAGAAAGCTCGCCCAGTCGCCAAAGGCTGAGAAAATTTACTGCACACCCGGAAACGGCGGAATCGCCGCAGACGGAGCGGAGTGCTTTGATGTTTCCGCCACCGACATAGACGGCGTTGTGCAGCTTGCCAAAAAGCTTGCCGTTGATCTGGTTGTGGTTGCGCCTGACGATCCGCTGGTTATGGGAATGGTGGACGCTTTGCAGGCCGAGGGCTTTATGACCTTCGGTCCTAAGAAGGACGCTGCCATTATCGAAGGCTCTAAGGTGTTTTCAAAGGATCTGATGAAAAAATACAACATACCTACGGCGGAGTATCATGTTTTTACCGACAGCGAGGCTGCAATTCACTATGTTATGGCACATAATACCTATCCGGCAGTAATAAAGGCTGACGGTCTTGCCCTTGGCAAAGGGGTTATTCTCGCCCAGAATGAAGCCGAAGCGATTGAAGCTATTCACTCGATGCTTGATGACAGGAAGTTCGGCGACAGCAGCTCGACGATTGTTGTTGAGGAATATCTGACAGGTCCCGAGGTTTCGGTGCTGGCGTTTACTGATGGAAAGACAATGGTTCCCATGCTTTCCTCTATGGATCACAAGAGAGCTTACGACAACGACCAAGGTCTTAACACCGGCGGTATGGGCACAGTTGCACCCAATCCTTATTACACCGAGGATGTGGCAAAGGAATGTATGGAAAAAATCTTCATTCCCACAATGAACGCCATGAACGCCGAGGGCAGAACCTTTGAGGGCTGTCTGTATTTCGGGCTTATGCTTACGCCTAACGGTCCTAAGGTAATTGAATACAACTGCCGCTTCGGTGACCCGGAAACTCAGGTAGTGCTTCCTATGCTGGAAACCGATCTGGTGGATATAATTGAGGCTATTTACAATCACACACTTTCCGACATCGACGTGAAATGGAGCAGTGGTTATTGCACCTGCGTAGTAATGGCAAGCGGCGGCTATCCTCTTTCCTACCCTAAGGGTCTTGAGATATCGGGGCTTGACAGCAAGGGACAGATTGAAGGCTGCGAGGTTTTCCACGCCGGAACAAAACTTAGCGACGGAAAATTCTACACAAACGGCGGACGTGTGCTGGGCGTTACCGCTAAGGGACTTTCCCTTAAAGGCTCTATTGACAACGCATACGCAGGCGTTGCAAAGATAAGCTTTGAAAACGCTCACTACAGAAAGGACATCGGTCAGAGGGCGTTGAAAGCTCTGCCGACAGACCCGCTGGATTTGGAATACAAGCAGGACCTTGAGGATTATCTTGAGGAAAACGGCGTTTATTTAAGACAGTAAACAAATTTTAAGCAATAATAAAAGCAGACCGGGCTGACTAAAGCGTCAGATTTCCGGTCTGCTTATTTTTTATACTAATGCAAATTTAAAACTCACAGCTGATTTCGACGCAGCTTGCACCCGTAAGCTGACAGCTAAGCTTATCGGGCTGAGAAAATCCCCCATAGAGTGTAAAGCCTGTTCCATCTTTAAGGCGTTTTCCGTTGTTGTCCACCACAGTAAAGCTGTCCTCGGGGATTTCGAGGGTGACTTCCCTTTTCTCCCCCGGCTTTAAATTCAACCGCTTGAAGCCGCAAAGCGAATAGTTGGGCACGGCAAACTGGCTGCCATGGATTTTTATATAAAGCTGCAAAACCTCGTCGGTATCTCTGCCGCCGTTGTTTGAAACGGTACATACCGCCTTACCATCCGAAAAAGACAGGTTCTCGACCCTACATTCGGAATAAGTCAGACCGTATCCGAATGGATAAAGAATATTGTCCTGAGTATAGCGGTAGGTTCTGCCCTGCATTGAATAGTCCTCAAAGTCAGGCAGCTTTTCAGCCGATTTGTAAAACGTTACCGGCAGCTTACCCGACGGCGATACGTTGCCAAAAACAATGTCCGCTAATGCTCTACCGCCCATTGCTCCCGGGTACCAAGCATCAATCAGCGCATTCATCTTATCCGTGCCCACATTTACCGAGCTGCCTGCCGCAAGCACTATTATTGTGGGTTTTCCCACTTCAAGCACCCGATTAATCAACATCTGCTGAGACTTTGGCAGGTTAAGGTCGCTCTTGTCCCCAGAAGCGTAGGAGTTTCCAGTATCGCCCTCTTCGCCCTCCAGTGTGGCGTCAAGACCAACGCAGAGGATAACAACATCCGAATTTTCCGCAACCTCTTCGGCCTCTGACAATCTGTCGCAGGGAAGGGCAAGACTTTCGCAATTGTCTTTATAAAGATGACAGCCATCGGAATAATAAATTCTGCCGTCAAACTGCTCTCGTATACCCTCCAAAAAGGTAACGCAGCGCGACGAAGTTCCGCAGTAGTTTCCATAAAGCACTGCCCTACTGTCGGCGTTGGGACCTATTACTCCTATTTTTTTGATTTTACTCTTGTCAAGAGGGAGAATACCGTCGTTTTTCAGCAAAACCATGGACTTTTGAGCCAGTTCCAGCGCCACGTTGTTGTGCTCGTCGCAGTCTATCACATCAAAGGGAATATCATCATATTCCGTTTGCACTCCCATTCCAAGCTTAAGGCGTGTTTCCATCGCTTTAACCGCCGAACGGTCTATGTATTTTTCCTCAAGCAGTCCGTCTGTTACCGCTTTCATGGCATGAATGTAGGTGTTTCCGCAGTTTATGTCGCAGCCTGATTTTATCGCCAGAGCCGCCGATTCCTCGGCTGTGGAGGTTACCATATGGCGTGTGTGGAAATCTCTTATCGCCCAGCAGTCGGAAACAAAATATCCGTCGAAGTTCCACTCGTTATACAGAATATCCATTAGCTGCGAGGAAGCGCAGGCAGGCTCGCCGTTTACACGGTT
The DNA here is from genome assembly GCA_944388405.1 of uncultured Ruminococcus sp. Classification (GTDB taxonomy): domain Bacteria; phylum Bacillota; class Clostridia; order Oscillospirales; family Ruminococcaceae; genus FB2012. Next base: position 31,801 of record CALXIQ010000031.1, read on the forward strand.
GTATGCGCCCATTACTCCCTCCACTCCGGCTTCAACCAGCTTTTCAAAGGCGTAAAGGTAGGTTTCCCTTAAATCCTTTTGACTTACCTCTGCGTTAAACTCATGGCGAACCGCCTCGGGGCCGCTGTGGACCGCAAAATGCTTTGCGCAGGCGGCGGTTTTAAGATACTCGCCCTCTCCCTGCAAGCCCTTGACAAACGCCGTTCCAAGGGACGCCGTAAGAAACGGGTCCTCGCCATAGGTTTCGTGTCCTCTGCCCCACCGGGGGTCGCGGAAAATGTTGACATTTGGACTCCAAAGGGTAAGTCCCTTGTATATATCGTTGTCACCGCGCTTGTGGGCGTAGTTGTATTTTGCCCTTGCTTCAGTGGAGATAACGTCCGCCGCCTTAAAAATCAGCTGCTCATCAAAAGCCGCAGCCATTGCGATAGCCTGAGGGAAAACGGTAGCAGTTCCCGCTCTGGCAACGCCGTGAAGACCTTCGTTCCACCAGTTGTAGGAATCTAT
>CALXIQ010000032.1 GCA_944388405.1 uncultured Ruminococcus sp.
TATATCTTGCAGGCTTCTGGGTTTTAAGCAGAAGCTGTTCTACTTTGCGTTTAATTTCTTCCAAAGGAAAACCTCCGATTTTTACTTTTATACATATCAACGAATAAAATCTAATCTCGCAAATCTCATTTTGTTAGGTAATTCTGTTTCCGTATACATTTGCTTTTCGTACCCTATTTCATTCATTGCACAAATTAAAGCATTGCCGTTAATTTGATGATGAATTTCATCCAAACGTTCAAATACATGAATATACGGTGAATCAGAAACATATGAAACATCGTTATCAATTTGTATCACACACGAAACATACTGAGGAGTAACCAGCTTAATTATTTTCTGAAAACATTCATAGCCGATGTATTCAACCAACAAATTTGCAATAATCAAATCAGCATGCGGCAACCGTACTGATTTATCAGTTAAATCGGTACATATCGCTTCAAAAACATCCTTTAATTCAAGATACCTTTCCATACAGGCGCTTAGGTATGTTTCATTTATGTCAACGCCATAGACTTTATCAAAATTACGTTTATCTATGTAACTCAGACCATTACCTCCGGCTACTCCTAAAATCATGACAGATTTTACTTTATAGGAACTGAGCTGCTCTTTCATCAGCTTATTAAGAGTCTGAAGCTGCTGTACATTTTCAGAACTCATATGCTGTTCATAATCGTCCAGATTAATATCCTTCCAAGGATTATTCATTAATGCACCTCGCAAAACCCAATATATCCGTCCGTATAAATTACTTGTCGCCGAAAAACTCTGCAAACGCCATATAACCGAATGTAACCATCAGCGATATGCTTACATTGCCGGATAAAATCATCTTTATCATGACCGACAATAAAAAAAGCAGAAAAAATCCTCTTATAAAATCGCATGTCCGGCTTTCGTTGAAAACAGCCGAAAGAATCCGTCCTCCGTCAAAATACCTGACAGGCATAAGATTGAACACGCCGAGAAAAAGATTGGCGCAAGCAAAATAGTTAAGCTCCCCTGCCGCCAGCCTGATAATCAGCGCAATTGCCAGATTTACAGCGCAGCCTGCGGACAGAATGATTATATCCTGCCTTTTGGAAACAAGTCTGCCCCTTTGAGGGGATATTTTTATCCCACCCGCATAGAAAAGCACACGCTCTGGAGGAATGCCGAAGATACACATAGCACCGATATGCCCAAGCTCATGGAGAATACAGCAGATTACCGCTATAATTATTTTTACCCCCAACGCTCCGTTCCAAAGCGTCACCGCCGCTATCACCGCAAAAAAGGTAAATGAAATAAGCACCTTTATTTTGCCGACAGCCAATTCTATCATACCGTCGCCTCCGTCAGGAAGGATATTTTGCGAAAACTCCCACGGTATAATATATGCCCACTTGTCCGAATAAAGACTTCACAAAGGCAATGTAATTATTAAACCTGCCAGCTGTTGAGATATTTCTCCTGCTCCTCAGTCAGCTTGTCTATTTCAAGGTTCCAGAACTTAAGCTTGCGGTTTGCAACCTCTTTGTCTATCTCTTCGGGTACGGAGATAACCATGCTTTCAAGGTTATCTCTATGCTTTACCAGATATGCCGCCGACAACGCCTGAATGGCAAATGACATATCCATTATTTCAGCCGGATGACCGTCGCCTGCGGCAAGATTTACAAGCCTACCCTCTCCGATAACGTAAAGCCGGTTACCGTTAGGCAGCTTGTAGCCGTCGATATTGTTTCTCGCAAGCCAGGTTTCCACTGCAAGCTTTTTGAGACCTGCCACGTCAACCTCGCAATCGAAGTGTCCGGCGTTGCACAAAATCGCTCCGTCCTTCATGTTCATAAAGGACTTTTCGGTTATAACGTCCTTACAGCCTGTTACGGTAATAAAGAAGTCGCCTATCTTTGCGGCATCCTCCATCTTCATTACCTTAAAGCCGTCCATTACCGCTTCCATTGCCTTAATGGGGTCAATCTCGGTGACAATTACCGATGCGCCCAGACCCTTTGCCCTCATGGCAACGCCCTTGCCGCACCAGCCGTAGCCTGCTACCACCACGTTTTTGCCTGCCACTATCAGGTTTGTGGTGCGGTTGATTCCGTCCCACACCGACTGTCCCGTACCGTAGCGGTTGTCAAACAGGTATTTGCATCTGGCGTTATTCACCAGCATCATAGGGAATTTAAGCTTTCCCGCCTTGTTCATTGCTATAAGCCTGATAATTCCCGTAGTAGTTTCCTCGCAGCCGCCTATAACATTGGGAATAAGCTGAGGATACTCGTTGTGAATTATATTCACAAGGTCGCCGCCATCGTCGATGATAATGTTGGGTCCGCACTCCACCACCTTGGAAATGTGCCTGTGATATTCCTCGTCGGTAGCTCCGTGCCATGCGAAAACATTAAGTCCGTCGTGAACCAGCGCAGCCGCTACGTCGTCCTGAGTTGAAAGCGGGTTGCTGCCGGTAACGTACATCTCAGCTCCTCCCGACGCTAAAACCTTGCAAAGGTAAGCAGTCTTTGCCTCAAGATGTATAGACAGCGCAATTTTCAGCCCCTCAAAGGGTCTTGTCTGTAAAAAATCCTCCTCTACGCTTCTCAGCAGCGACATATTCTGTTTAACCCACTGTATTTTTCTCTGACCGCTTTCCCATAAAGCTTCGTTTCTTATTTCGCTCATAATACTGCCATGCACATGGCATGGACTTCCTCCATTTCGTTGTTATTTTTCCTGTGCAAGCGTCTGCAACAACTTTTCCAGCGCCTTGCCTCTATGAGATACCGAATTTTTAAACTCGGCGTCCACTTGAGCAAAGCTTTTATCGCCGTACATAAAAATCGGGTCGTAGCCAAAGCCGTTTTCACCCAGTGGGGCAAAA
>CALXIQ010000033.1 GCA_944388405.1 uncultured Ruminococcus sp.
TGTAAGCCGTCTGCAAATTTTCATTTCTCCGTCGCCTCCGGCTCCTACAAAATGAAAATTTGCGATATTCTACTTATCACTATATTTTTTTGAGAGTATGTGTCAACTATCATTGACTACTGAACATAAAAACCCCACCCTTACGCCGCTGTGCAGTTGACAAAACACGCAGTATATAGTATAATAAAATTTAATCTTGAATTTAAAAATGGGGGCATATTATGTTATTAACAGGCGCTGATATTATTATTGAATGTCTGCTGGAGCAGGGAGTTGACACCGTGTTCGGTTATCCCGGCGGAGCAGTGCTTAACATCTACGATTCGCTTTATATGTATTCCGATAAAATAAGGCACGTTATTACCGCTCACGAACAGGCGGCCTGCCATGCGGCGGACGGCTATTCCCGCACCACCGGCAGAACGGGCGTTGTTATCGCAACCTCCGGACCGGGCGCTACAAATCTTGTCACCGGCATCGCCACCGCTTATATGGATTCTATCCCTATGGTGGCTATCACCGGAAACGTTGCGACTTCCCTGCTGGGACTTGACAGCTTTCAGGAGGTTGACATCTGCGGTATAACAATGCCGATTACGAAGCATAATTATATTGTAAAGGATGTAACCAAGCTTGCCGACACAATCAGAGAAGCTTTCTATATTGCTAACGAAGGCAGAAAGGGACCTGTGCTTATTGACGTTCCAAAGGACATTACCGGGGCAAAGTGCGAGTATGTTAAAACCCAGCCTAGGAAAATTGTAAATCACAATCCCGAGAATATTAACGCTCAGATTGAAGCTGCGGCAGAGCTTATCAAGGCTGCCGAAAAGCCTATGATATATGCAGGCGGTGGAGTTGTTTCCTGCGACGCCGTTGACGAATTTGCAGTGTTTGCCGACAAGTGCGACGCACCCGTTTCTCTTTCGCTGATGGGTCAGTGCGCTTTTGACAACACAAAGCCCGCTTACACCGGTATGCTGGGAATGCACGGCACAAAAACCTCGGCGATGGCTCTGGGCAACTGCGATTTGCTGGTAGTTTTCGGCTCGAGATTTTCAGACCGAGTTCTTTGCAACGCAGGAACTTTCGGAAAGAACACGAAAATCATACATATAGAAATCGACCCTGCGGAGATAGGCAAAAACATCAGCGTGGACGCCTATGTTGTGGGAGATTTAAAATATGTGCTGGCAAAGCTTAACGAGATACTGCCTAATATGAAGCATCCTCAGTGGATGGCGCAGATAGCAGAGTGGAAAACCAAATACACCCTTAAAATGACTCCCATCGCGAGCGAGGACGAGGTACTGCCTCAGGACGTTATCGAAGAGCTTGACAGACTTACCAACGGCGAAGCGATTATCACCACCGAGGTTGGTCAGCATCAGATGTGGGCGGCACAGTTTTACAACTTCAGAAAACCCCGTTCCTTTGCCTCCAGCGGCGGACTGGGCACAATGGGTTACGGACTGGGCGCTGCAATCGGTGCTAAGTGTGGCAATCCTGACAGAACCGTTGTAAACATTGCAGGCGACGGAAGCTTTTTTATGAACTGCAATGAGCTTTCTTCCCTTGCCAAGCACAACATCCCGGTTATAGAGCTGGTTTTTGAAAACAACGTGCTGGGAATGGTGCGTCAGTGGCAGAGACTTTTCTATGACAAGAGATTTTCACAGACTGATATAGACAGAGGAACCGACCTTATCAAGCTTGCCGACGCATTCGGCATTGAAGGGGTGCTTATTGAGAAAAAGTCGGATATAAAGCCTATGCTTGAAAAGGCGCTTTCCTGCGGCAGACCATGCCTTATCGACTGCCGTATAAACAAGGACGTCAACGTTCTTCCTATGGTTCCTGCCGGCGCAGATGTGCTTGAGCCTATTATGAAGATTGATTTGACCAAATAAACCAAAGGCGGCTTTGTGTCGCCTTTTTTATCAGAAAGGGTGAAAAGGGTTGAAAAAAACCGACAAGTTCAAAGAACACGCCGCACTGGTAGTTTTAGGCGTTGTACTGTTCTGGGCGCTTTTCAATTATGAAAAAATATTTCATCTGCTGGGCGTCGGAATGAGAATACTTGCCCCTTTCATCATCGGCGGTGTGCTGGCGCTGATTTTAAACGTCCCAATGAGCGCAATAGAGCGAACAATGTTCCGCCCCGACAAGAATAACAACTACCGCAAAGTCGCCGCAAAAATCAAGCGGCCTGTTTCCCTTATACTGACGCTGATAATCTTTTTCGGGGTTATAGTGCTGGTGCTATACCTGATTATCCCCGAGCTTATCGCAACCTTCACCAGCCTTTCGGAGGACATTCCTGCCTTTGTAAGTAATCTGGGACAGTGGTTTCAGGATTCGGAGCAGCTTAATCGCTGGCTTGAGGAAATGAACCTGAGCCAGGAAGGCGTTACACAGAAGCTACAGGAGATTTTAAACGACAGCGTGCTTATACTTGAAACTTTAAGCTCCACCGTAAGCGTGGCGTCCTCCGTGATAACCAACATTGTAAACTTTGTGATAGGAATCTTTTTCGCCGTATATATTCTGCTTCAAAAGGAGCGGCTTAAAAATCAGCTTTACAGAGTAACCACCGCATTTCTTCCCAAAAAGGCGGCTGAGCTGGTGTGCCACATCTGCAGAATGTCCAAAAACACCTTTTCAAAGTTTCTGTCGGGACAATGCACCGAAGCGATTATCTTAGGCTCTCTTTGCTGCATCGGAATGTCTATACTCAGATTTCCCAACGCCGTGACTATCGGCATTCTCGTAGCGGTCACAGCCTTTATTCCCATTGTGGGAGCGTTTATCGGAGTTGCCGTGGGAGCATTTCTCATAATGGTTACCGACTTTATGCAGGCGGTATGGTTTGTGGTATTTATGCTTATTCTCCAGCAGATAGAGGGCAACCTTATCTATCCAAAAGTTGTGGGACAGTCGGTGGGACTTCCCTCCATCTGGGTGCTTTTCGCCGTTACGGTAGGCGGAGCAATGTGGGGAATAATCGGAATGTTTATAAGCGTGCCGATATTTACGGTACTGTACTGTCTGCTGAGAGAAGCTGTAGGCTATCTCAACGCCAAAAAAGGCATTGACTCAAACGGCAATAATGCCAAAACGTCCGACTCAATAACGCCTGCCAGCAATAAAAAAACGAAAACCGACAGCGATGGCGTTAAGGTGATAAGCCGCCGCCAGACATCTGAGGACAGCGTGAATAATTCCGAAGCTTTTTCTAAGCCCGATAGCCCTTCAGATAAGGCGCAGTCGTAGAAAAACCGAAAACAAGCATAACAAAACCGGATAACTCCCTGATGTAGGGAGTTATCCGGTTTGATTTTAGCGGTTATCACTTATTATAATCAGCAGAATTGCAAAATAGTGAAAAACCGTTCCGCCGATAACAAAAAGATGCCATATGGAATGAAAGTATTTTATTTTCTTTACGGCGTAAAATACAATTCCCGCCGTGTAAAAAATGCCGCCCACCAAGAGAAAAATCAGCGGAATTTTATCCACATGCTCAATCATAGGTTTTACTGCAAATACTATAACCCAGCCCATTGCTATGTAGCAGACAAGGGAGGGCTTGCTGAACTTTTCAAGGTCCACCGAATTAAGCACTATGCCGACAATCGCCGCACCCCAGACCACTCCGAAAAGCGTCCAGCCCATCGCCCCTCGCAAAGGGACGAGAGTTATGGGGGTGTATGTTCCCGCAATAAGGAGGAAAATGGTGTTGTGGTCCATTATTCTGAAAAACGTTTTGGCTTTGCGATTGGTGATTGCGTGATAAAGGGTTGACATGGTGTATAAAATTATCATGCTTGCCCCGTAAATCGCCGAGCTTACAACGCCCCATGCGTTTGAGTATATCACCGCCAAAACAATAAGCACCACCGTTCCCGCAATCGCCAGCAGTCCGCCTGTTCCGTGGGAAACGGAATTAAAAATTTCTTCCCCAAGGGTGTATCTTTTTAACGTTTTCTCAGGCGGATTTTCTTTTTTGTTTTGTATCATATACCGTCGTCCTTTCTTTGTTGTTTTTGTTCCTGCACAAAAATATAGTATCACTTTTGCGGCCATATGTCAATACGTTTTTTTGACATATGTCGCAGTTTTCACTTGACACCGTCAAAACGCTATGCTACAATATTTACATAAGGGTGTTATAAATCGGCGTAATCCTGAAAATTCCGCAAATTTTCACATCTTCTACACATAATAAAGTTATTATATAAAATGAATATGAATCACAGGCTGTACCTTGGTCAGTGAAAGGGTATCGCCTTTATATGAGGAGGTTTTAATATGCCAAAAATGCTGGTTGTGGACGACGAACCGAGGATACGTGAAATCATCAAGGAGTATGCCGAATTCAACGGCTTTGAGGTTGTTCAGTCGGAGGACGGAATGGACGCCGTTGAAAAGGTGAAAAAAGAGGACTTTGATATTATCATAATGGATATTATGATGCCAAAGCTGGACGGCTACTCCGCCTGCAAGGAAATCAAAAAGATAAAGGAAATTCCGGTAATAATGCTTTCCGCCAGAGGCGAGGAGTACGACAAGCTTTTCGGCTTTGAAATCGGCGTGGACGATTATGTTGTAAAGCCCTTTTCTCCCAAGGAGCTTATGGCGAGAGTACGCGCCGTTATGAACAGAGTGAAGGCGTCCCAAAAAACCGAGGATGTCATTACCTACAAAGGACTGTGCATAAACTTCACCGCAAGAGAGGTTACAATTGACGGAAAGCGGGTTTCAATGACCCCCAAGGAATACGACCTGCTTTTCTATCTGGTCAAAAATATGAACATTGCCCTTTCAAGAGAAAAGCTTTTGGAAGAGGTATGGGGCTTTGATTTTTACGGAGACGACAGAACGGTGGACACTCATATAAAAATGCTCAGAAACAGCTTAGGACCATACCGCAATCTGATTGTCACCCTGAGAGGAATGGGCTATAAATTTGAAAAAATTCAGTGAATTTAAAGAAAAAGTAAAAGCCAAAAAGCATGCCATCGAAGGTAAACGCTCGTTGCGGTCGTATGTATGGATGTATTTTATATTCTTTACAGTATTCATACTGGTGCTTATCTGGCTGTTTCAGTATTATTTCCTTGACAGCTATTACGAATCCGCCAAAATACGGGACGTTCAGAATGCCGCTTCTATAATCGTCCGCAAATACGATAGCGAAAATATTCAGGATATTTCAAGACAGCTGGCGTTTGACAACAGCCTGTGCATAGTGGTGCTTGACGATTTGGGCAACGCGGAGCTTCTGGAAAACAACATAGGAAGCTTTTCATATCTCTACAACGATTTGCACAACAATTTCGGAATTTTCATGTTTTCGCTGAAAAACGAGCTTAACAACTCAGGCGAACAGTATATCACCAAAATTCATCAGAACGAGCATTTCAACAGCCGGGAAATTCTCGTCTGCACCGATATACAAAGCGCCAGCTCTGATGAGCCGCTTTATCTCTTTGTTGAGAGCTCGGTAGCGCCCATCGATTCAACGGTAAACATCATCAGAGAACAGCTTATCTACATTACGATTATCCTTTTTGAGCTGGCGTTTATTGTAACAATGTACATCTCAAAGCGGCTTTCACGGCCTATAGTTGAGATAACCAACACCGCCAAGAAATTCGGTGCAGGGGATTATTCGGTGGAATTTAAGGCAAGCGGCTACAGAGAAATTGAAGAGCTTTCAAGGGTGCTTGACAATGCCAAGAACGAAATACAAAAGGTATCTGAACTGCGAAAGGACCTTATCGCCAACATATCCCACGACCTGAGAACTCCCCTCACAATGGTAAAGGCTTATGCGGAAATGATAAGGGACCTGTCGGGAGATAATCCCCAAAAGCGCAACGAGCACATTCAGATTATCATCGACGAGGCGGACAGGCTTTCTAACCTTGTAAACAACATTCTGGAGCTGTCAAAGCTTGAAAGCGGAAATATGGAGCTTGAGCTGTCAGATTTCTCGGTGCATGATAAAATACGGGACGTGCTCACCCGCTACACCCTGCTGATAGAAAACGAGGGCTACGATATTCAGTTTATTGAAGATGAGGATCGCATTATAAGAGCCGATATCGAAAAGCTTGATCAGGTTATGTACAACTTTATAAACAACGCCGTAAACTACTGCGGCGACGACAAGCGCATACGCATAAAACAGGTAAACAAGCCCGACTGCGTAAGGATAGAAATTATCGACAACGGCAAGGGCATTTCAAAAGAGCTTCTCCCACTTATATTCGACCGCTATTACCGCGACGCCAAATACAAGCGGGATGTTATAGGCACGGGTCTGGGACTTTCCATTTGCAAGGAAATTCTCAAAAAGCACGGCTTCGCTTTCGGAGTGCAGTCGGAGGAGGGAAAAGGCTCAACCTTCTGGTTTGAAGCAAAGCTTGCCCCTGCCAAAAAGAGCGACAAGCATAATCAAAGCAAAAAGCCTGTAACCTATCTTCCCGCCCAGACCAAGGAGCAGGTGCTCGCCGAAGAAGAGGAAGAGGAAAACAACCCCTCCGAGAAGCAAAATCCATAGCCGATAAAAAAAATACCGCACCGATCTTACATGGTCGGTACGGTATTTTTTACTCTGTCGGGTGTTACGTTTTATTTATGTCCGATACTTTGCAGGTAACGGCATATCCTTTTGCGGTTACTGCCGATATTTCTATATTTGATACGGTAGTCGGCGAGGTATCAATATAGGCGCTTACCGTCTTTGTCGACATGTTTCCGTATTCATCGTACGCCATTATCACCGTAACGTAGGTGTCGGAGAGATTTCCGAAGTCTGAAACCCCTACAGTTTCTGAGATATGCTTTGACGGGCTGTAAATTACACTCCATTGTGCGGCGCTTTCACCCTTTGAGGCAGGGTAAGTTGCGATAGCTACATATGATATTTCATTCACGCCGCCAATATCAGCGGAAACGGTATAGCCGCCTGACGATATTGCCGAGGCTTTGGCGTTTGAAATTTCGGGAGCGGAGGAATAAGGCGTCTGCTCCCTGCCGTCGATGTAAAGCCTGTAATAATAATTTTCCGATACGGTGCATTTTCGTTTTATTTCGGTAACAAGCTGTCCCGTTTCATAGTCACGCCATTTGTAGTTTTGCTCTATCAGCGTGACGATTCCGTCGTTTACCTCCTTGACGATAGCGACATGAGAATAATCCTTGGTCTGCATAATATCTCCCGGCAGAGGCGAGTCCACCGTTTTAAGCTCTGCATCGTGACCTTCCATCCAGACCGACGGCTTGTCGTCTACAATATTTATGTTGTAAACCGTTACCCCGTAAAGCTGAGAATAAAGTCTTGACACGTAGCCTGCACAGCAGTAATATCCTGTATCACTGGGATAAGTGACATACTCGGCATCTACCCCAAGAAAAGTATCAACCACCTGACCGTCCCCGGTTATCTCAACAATCTGTTTGTCGTAGGCGAGGGTTTTTGCTGCGCATAAATCGGAAAACAAGATAAACATCATACTTAAAGCGCAGATAAAAGCAGGTATTCTTTTCAGCGTCGTCATTTTAGGTCATCCTTTCATTGTCGGTTATGCAAACCAAATCATATTGCAGATTCTTACGATGAAATTATTGACCGGGCATCACACTTTATTCAGAATACAGGAAATTAATTTCTCATTTTATCCCTTATTCTCTTCCACTCAGGGCAGAACTTCTCCACCAGCGCCCAGAAATCTGCGCTGTGATTCATGTGAACAAGATGACAAAGCTCGTGGATTATAACATAATCAATACATTCCACATCAAAATAAGCGACGTTTATATTAATTGATATTTTCCCATCGGAGGAGCATCTTCCCCAGCTGCTTTTAAGCTCCTTGACAAAGACTCTTTGAGGGCAAAGCCCGGTAAGGGCGGTAAAGCGGCTTACCCTTTCAAGAATAATCTCTGTGGCTTTTTCCTTTGCCGCCAGTTCCGCCTGAGCCTTTACATAATCCTCCGTATAGCCCTTGTTCACCGAAATCACAAGGGCGTCATTTTCAAAATACGGTTTGAAATATCTCTCGCTGTTAATGAGGGAAATTGCGTAGCGACGTCCCCCAAGCATTACGCTGTCGCCCTCTTTATAACCTGTGAAGCCTGTTTTCACTTCATTTGATTTGTCAAGGTTTTTTGCTATCCAGTGAAATTTAAGCCTTATAAGCTCCTCCGCCTGCTTAACGCCGCAGCCTATGGGAAGCTTTACTATGACCCTGCCCTCTTTAATGCATATATACATATTCTTGCGCTTACCCACATCAAGCAGATATGAAAGCTGCCAGCCGTTTTCAAGGGTTATAATTTTTTCCTGTGCCAAAGCCTTCACCTGCCTTTAACCTTTAGAACGTAAAAACAAAGGGCGGATTTGCTCCGCCCCTGATGCTTCATAATCATAAAACCGTAATCTGCCGCCTTGTCAGTATATAGGCGTGTCCGACAGATACCCCTCGTAAACATATCCCGTCAGCTGACCGTCGATATTCATAAAGGTGATAAGGCAGTACCCGTCAATATCCCTTTGCAGCACCGTTACCTCAATGTTTGGGGACATGCAGACTATCTGCTCCGCATCCTGATTGGGCTGGGTTCGCAAATAAGCGTATTCGGTGACGTATGCCTTTTCCTCGGGAACTTCGGCGGCACTGCTGTCATCTACGCTGTCAGATGACATGGAGTCCGCTCCTGCCGGCTGAGAATCGGTCTGAGAGCTGTCTGCGCTTTGCTGACTGTCGGTCTGGGAATCGGCAGTTGATTCAGTGGTAGTTTCCGCCGCAGGAGCCGATGTTTCGGGTGAAATCGTCCCGGTATAAAGTCCTACCGGCACGGTTGAAGAGTTGCTTTTAAACAGCCCTCTGGCAAGGACAAATATAATGCACATCACAAAAACGCCTATAACTATTATAGCGGCAACGCTCATAAGATTTGCCGTCTTTACGGCAGGCTTTTTATTGCCGTTTTTATTATCGTTACTCATTGTATAAAATCATTCCTTTTTAAGCGTCTGATAGTCCGATACATATAAATATTATATATGCAAACCCCCTTTTTGTCAAGATTCACGCCAACCCTACCAAGGCTTAAAAACAAAAAACGGACGATTAAAACCGCCCGTTTTATTGTACTTTCTTATCAAGTAAAACAGCATTGATTTTCAGCTATGACTGAAAACTATTCCTTTCCGCTCCAGCAGTAGGTGCAAAGACAATCGGGGTCTATTCCTATAGACTTTATCATATCATCAAGACGATGATACCGCAGGGTAGTAAAGTTAAGCTCTTTTCTTATGTCCTCAAGCATTTCCTGATAGTTGCGGCTGTTGGGGTCAGCGTAATCCATCAGCGTTTCCTGAGAAACGTTATCCCCCTCACGTCTTGCTATAACACGCCTTGCAATAAGGTCCATTTCAGAGGAGGAGCGGGAGAAGTTAAGATACTTACAGCCAAAAAGCAGCGGCGGACAAGCGGGACGAATATGAACCTCTCTCGCTCCGCTGTTGTAAAGAAACTCGGTGGTTTCTCTCAGCTGAGTGCCCCTTACTATGGAATCGTCTATCAGCAGCAGGCTTTTGTCCTTTATAAGAGAATCCACAGGAATAAGCTTCATCTTAGCAATGCGGTTTCTCTGGGACTGATTTGGCGGCATAAAGGAACGTGGCCAGGTGGGTGTATACTTTATAAACGGTCTGGCGAAAGGAATCTTTGAGTAATTGGAATAGCCGATAGCGTGAGCAGTTCCCGAATCGGGTACGCCTGCCACCAGGTCGGGGGAAACATCGTCCCTCTGCGCCAGCATTGCGCCGCAGTTGTATCTCATCTGTTCAACGCTTACCCCCTCGTAGGATGAGCAGGGATAGCCGTAATAAACCCACAGGAATGAGCAAATCTTCATCTTCTTCTGCGGCTGAGACACCGTTTCAACTCCCTCAGGAGAGATAAACACAATCTCGGCAGGACCAAGCTCTCTCAGATGGGAATAGCCAAGGTTTAAATACGCAAAGGACTCAAAGGAAACGCACCAGCCGCTGTCCTTCTGACCGATAGCCACGGGAGTTCTTCCCAGCTTGTCCCTGGCGGCATAAATGCCCTTGTTAGTCATAAGCAGCAGCGTCATCGATCCGTCTACTAATTCCTGAACATATTTAATTCCCTCAACAATAGAATCCTTCTGATTTATAACGGCAGCCACCAGTTCTGTGGCGTTGACCTCTCCTCCGCTCATTTCAAGGAAGTGAGTGTGGCCATTGTTATAGACAAGCTCCAGCAGCTGGTCCATATTATTTATTTTTCCCACGGTAGTAATAGCGTAGGTGCCTAAGTGGGAACGCACCATAAGGGGCTGCGGCTCGTAATCGGAAATACAGCCTATTCCCATAGTTCCGCTCATTGAGTTTACATCATCGGCAAACTTAGTGCGAAACGGCGAATTTTCAATGTTGTGAATCGCCCTATCGAACCCCTTTTCGCCGTACATTACCATACCTGCCCGCCTTGTTCCAAGGTGAGAATGATAATCCGTTCCGTAGAAAACGTCGTATACGCAGTTTAAAGACTCTGTGTTATCCCCACAGCTACAGCGGTCTTTTGCAACCGCACCGAAAAATCCTCCCATTATTTTTACCACCTTATAATTATTTAAGGCAGTACCGTGAAAACCGTCAGGTACAGCCTTTGCCAAGCGGGAAACCTTTCCCGACAGATAAGCTATAAATTTATTATAACGCATAAATTTCCGATTTTCATTATATATTTGTAAATTATCGCATTTCGTTTAACAGCCATTACGGCAAAAATTTATAAAATCCACTGGAAAAACGCTCTGATATGTGATATAATAAAAAAAGCATGGATTATGCTGTTGTATATATGAGTAAATTTTGAAAGGGTGTTTTTTAATGCTGTCTGATATTGAAATCGCCAAGCAGGCGAAAATGAAAAAAATAACGGAGATTGCCGCAGGGCTGGGTATTTCCGAGGATTATCTTGAGCCTTACGGTCATTATAAGGCAAAGCTTTCGGAGGAGCTGTTTACAAAGCTTAAGGACAAGCAGGACGGCAAGCTTATACTTGTAACCGCAATTAACCCAACTCCGGCAGGCGAGGGCAAGACTACAATTTCGGTAGGACTTGCCCAGTCGATGGCGAAGATAGGCAAAAAGGCAATTCTTGCGTTGCGAGAACCTTCCCTTGGTCCGGTATTTGGCATTAAGGGGGGCGCTGCGGGAGGCGGCTATGCTCAGGTTGTGCCTATGGAGGACATCAACCTTCACTTTACGGGAGATATGCACGCCATTACCGCCGCAAACAACCTTCTCTGCGCCCTTATAGACAATTCAATGCATCAGGGCAACCCGCTTAACATAGACCAGCGGAGGATTTTGTTCAAACGCTGTCTTGATATGAACGACAGAGCTTTGAGAAATATTGTTATCGGCTTAGGTTCTAAGGTTAACGGCATTCCCAGGGAGGACGGCTTCCAGATAACCGTTGCTTCAGAGATTATGGCGATTTTGTGCCTTGCTTCCGACCTGGCTGATTTAAAGGCAAGACTTGAAAGAATACTTATCGGCTATACCTATGACAACAAGCCTGTTTACGCTAAGGATTTAAACGGCTGCGGAGCTATGGCGGCTTTGCTCAAGGATGCCTTGAAGCCCAATCTGGTTCAGACCCTTGAAAACACTCCTGCGATAATGCATGGCGGTCCCTTCGCCAACATCGCCCACGGCTGTAATTCCGTCAGAGCAACCAAGCTGGGACTGAAACTTGCCGATTACTGCATTACCGAAGCGGGCTTCGGCTCTGACTTAGGAGCGGAAAAGTTCTTTGACATTAAGTGCCGCTTTGCGGGCTTGAAACCCAGCTGCGTTGTGCTGGTGGCGACAATACGTGCTCTTAAATACAACGGCGGGGTTCCCAAGAATCAGCTTACCGAGGAAAACGTTGATGCGCTTAAAAAAGGTATTGTAAATCTTAAAACCCACATTGAAAACATGCACAAATTTGGTGTGCCCGTAGTGGTGGCAATAAACCGCTTCCAGTCGGATACCGAAGCTGAAATTGCAGTTATCGAGGAAACCTGCCGTGAAATGGGCGTGGAATTTTCACTTGCCGAAATTTTTGCCAAAGGCGGCGAAGGCGGAACTGACCTTGCAAAGAAAGTTTGCGACACAATCCAGCAAAGCGACGGCGCAGCCACCTTCAAACCTATTTACGACGAGAAGCTGCCCATCAAGGAAAAGCTTGATATTCTGGCAAAAGAAATCTACCGGGCTGACGGAGTTGTCTATACCGCTCAGGCGCAAAAAGCCCTGGCTCAGATTGAGGATCTGGGCTTTGGAAATATACCGGTATGCGTTGCAAAGACCCAGTATTCACTGTCTGACGACCCGGCAAAGCTTGGAAAGCCGGAGCATTTCACCATTACGGTAAGGGATTTGCGGCTCTCTTCCGGTGCAGGCTTTGTGGTGGCTTATACTGGCGATATTATGACAATGCCCGGTCTGCCTAAAGTTCCTGCCGCCAACAATATCGACGTTGATAACGACGGAAATATTTACGGGCTGTTTTAAAGGCTTTTTTGATTAAAATGTCCCTCTCCACTTCGGCGGGGGATATTTTTCATCTAAGGAATGGGAAAAAACGGCGGTAGCAGGCGGTTTTCTTGACAAGAGGTCGTGTTTATGATAAATTATTAACTGTAGAATCTTGAAAGGAAGACTTGTGATGAAATCCATTAAATCAGTAAAAAAATCAACATGGATATTATTGGGACTATTTGTTTTATGCATAATTCTTAACGTGACATCATGGATTTCCACCTCGTTTTGTGACTGGTACAGAGAGCATATTTTCCCGATTTGGACAAACAGCTACGGACGGCTTACCTCCCTTGTGCCCTTTTCTTTTGGGGAGATTCTTATCGGTATAGCGGTTGTGGGAATACCGCTGTCGGTTATTCTGCTTATTGTACTGCTGATAATAAAAAAGGGAAAACGCAAAAGGATAGGCAGAATATACGGCTTTACATATCTTTGGATAATCGTCGCTATAGCGATGATTCAGACCCTTAACTGCTTTATTCTTTATCACTGCTCCACCTTTGCGACAACCTATAACATCCCTCAGGAGCAGTACGCAACCGAACAGCTTGTAGAGCTTTGCGATTATCTTACACAGCAGACTAACAGCCTGTCGGAGCAGGTTCAGAGAAATGAGGAGGGCGGCTTTGTACTCACCGCCGACCTTGATGAAACTGCGCAAGCCGCACTGGAAAAGCTGGGGGAGGAATATCCTCAGCTTGCGGGTTATTATGTAACTCCAAAACCTATAATAGCTTCATATTTTATGAGCCAGCAGTATCTTATGGGAATTTACTTCCCATTCACTATGGAGGCAAACTACAACGACGAAATGTACCCCTCCAATATGCCTAACACCATATGTCATGAGCTTGCCCACACAAAAGGCTTTATTCTGGAGGACGAAGCCAGCTTTATCGCCTTTCTTGCCTGCTCGGTAAGCGACAATGTGGAGTATCAGTACAGCGGCCACCTCAGCGCCCTTAAATATGTGCTCAGTCAGGTAAGGTCCAACTGCGACGAGGAAACTATATCACAGGTGTATGCAAACCTTGCGCCCGGAGTGGTGGCGGATATAAACGGCAATTCAGCATACTGGCAGTCTGTTCAGGAAAGCGACAGAGGGCTTATTTCCAGCGAAACGGTAGCGGAGGTTTCCGACAAGGCGATGGAGGCTTCTCTGCGGCTTAACGGCGTGGAGGACGGTAAACAGTCCTACGGCAGAATGGTTGACCTGCTTATCAACTACTACTTTATGAACAAGGCAGACTAACAAAGCTGAAATTAAGGAGATTTTTCTCATGAAGCATACAATCCAAATTACAACCAACTCCCCCGAGGAAACCATAGCCTTAGGCGAAAGGATAGGCGCGCGGCTTAAAGGCGGCGACTGCGTTGCCTACAAAGGCGGTCTGGGTGCGGGCAAAACCACCATCACCAGAGGAATATCAATAGGAATGGGTCTGGGGGACGAGGTCACCTCCCCTACCTTTGCTTTGGTGAACGAATACCGTGGCAAAGGTATTTCCCTGTGTCATTTTGATATGTACCGCATTACCTCTCCGGGAGATCTGGAAACCACCGGCTTTTACGATTATATGGACGAGGACACGGTGCTTGCGGTTGAGTGGAGCGAAAACATCGCAGACGAACTGCCGGATAATTCGGTGGTTATTGAAATTCAGCGGATAGACGATAATACCAGAAAATTTATTATAACCGGAGATGAGCGTTTTGACGATATTGGGAATTGACACCTCGGGGAAGGTTGCTTCCTGCGCTGTGGTGAACGGCGAAAAAATTCTCTGTGAGAAAATTCTTTACACCAAGCTTACCCACTCGCAGATTATTCTGCCTATGGTAAAAGAGGTAATGAGCGACTGCGAGTTGGGCTGGCAGGATATTGACGGCATTGCGGTGGCAAAAGGTCCCGGCTCATATACCGGGCTGAGGATTGGAATTGCGGCGGTAAAAGGAATCTGTATGGGTTCGCCTCATATAAAGTGCGCAGGAATTTCTACTCTTGAAGCCCTTGCATACAACTGCTCGGCGTTTCAGGGCAGGATAATCCCGGTTATGAAGGCTCGTCCCGGGGTGGTTTACGTGGGGGATTATTTTTCGGACAAAGGAAAGGTTACCCCCCTCTCTGAGGACAAGGTTGCAAGGGAGGAGGATATTTTTCCCTCTCTTGACAGCACGGAAAAAATCATGCTTACGGGGGATTACTGTGCTGAGGTGAAGGCGGAGTATTTTGCAGACAATGAAAATGTAATCTTAGCCCCCACGGCGGACAGACTGCAAAAGGCAAGCTCCCTATGCGTGGCGTTTTTAAACTCGCCGCAGTATGAAGTTGCTCCCGATAAACTGGAGGCAAGCTATCTGCAAGCCACCAAAGCCGAAAAGGACAAAGCCCACTCATAACAAGGAGGACTTTATGGACAACTACTTAAAAATCATCGACGAGGTAATAGCAAACGGCAAATACAAGGACCACTGGGCGTCATTGCAGCAATATCATGTCCCCCAGTGGTATATCGATTCAAAGTTCGGAATTTTCATTCACTGGGGAGTATATTCGGTGCCTGCTTACGGCAGTGAATGGTATTCAAGAAATATGTACATTCAGGGCAGCGATGAATACAATCATCATATTGCCACCTACGGCGACCATGAGCATTTCGGCTACAAGGACTTTATACCCATGTTCAAGGCAGAAAAATTCGACCCGGCAGAGTGGGCGGAGCTTTTCAAGGAAGCTGGGGCACAGTACGTTGTGCCTGTTGCAGAGCATCACGACGGTTTCCAGATGTATAAAAGCGAGCTTTCCCACTGGAACGCCGCAGAAATGGGACCATGCCGTGATGTTCTGGGAGAACTGAGCCGGGAATTCAACAGACTTGGCATGAGAAACTGCGCTTCAAGCCACAGAATTGAGCACTGGTTCTTTATGGGGCATGGAAAAGAATTCCCCTCCGACATTAAAGAGCCGCTGAAAAAGGGGGATTTCTACTGGCCGGCAATGCCTGAGGGCGACCATCAGGATATATTCTCTCAGCCTGCCCCTTCCCGGGAATTTCTTGAGGACTGGCTTGAGCGCTGCTGCGAAATAGTTGATAAATATCACCCTAAGCTTGTATACTTTGACTGGTGGATTCATCATTCGGCGGTTAAGCCATACTTAAAGAAGTTTGCGGCTTATTACTACAACCGCGCAGAGGAATGGGGCGAGCCTGTGGTAATCAACTACAAGCACGACGCCTTTGAGTTCGGCACTGCCGTGGTGGATATTGAAAGAGGTCAGTTTGCCGACGCAAAGCCGTACATCTGGCAGACGGACACTTCCGTTGCAAACAACTCCTGGAGCTATACCCCTAATAATTCCTATAAAACCTCCACTCAGATTATAAGAGATCTGTGCGACATCGTTTCAAAAAACGGTCGGTTGCTTTTGAATATCGGTCCCAAAGCCGACGGCACCATACCTGAACAGGACGCAAAAATCCTTCGGGAAATAGGTGCATGGCTCAAAATAAACGGCGAAGCGATATATTCATCAAAGCTGTGGCGTGTTTCCGCCGAGGGTCCCACCAAAATCGAAGAGGGACAGTTTAAGGACTGGGCGCCAAAAGCCTTTGCCTCAAAGGATATACGCTTTACCGTCAACGGTGATGCGGTATATGCAATCTGTCTCAATCCAGAGTGCTGCAATGACTTTGTTATAGAATCATTTGCAAAGGGCGATACTTCGGTTAAACCTAATTTTCACGGCATAATCAAGGATATTTCCCTGCTGGGCTCAGATGAAAAACCAAGCTGGTCAAGGGATGGCGAAGGCTTGAAAATCAGCACAAGCGGAGCTTTCGGCGCTGACCCCATTGTATTTAAAATCACGGTGGATTAATGTCAAGGCTTTATTTAGTTTACAACGCTTACTAACATAACGGAGGAATAAAAATGAAAATTGCTATCGGAAACGATCACGCTGCACCTCAATTAAAGCTGGCGGTGATAGAGCATCTGAAAGAAAAAGGCATCGAGTGTGTGGACACCGGCTGCGGCGTAGGAGAAAAATGCGATTATCCCGATGCGGCAAAGCTGGTGTGTGATAAGGTTGTAAACAAAGAATGCGACCTTGGCATACTTATCTGCGGCACAGGAGTGGGAATGTCCATGGCGGCAAACAAGATAAAGGGTATTCGTGCAGCTTGCTGTTCAGAGCCCTTTTCCGCACGGCTCACCAGAGAGCACAACGACGCAAACATACTGTGCTTCGGCGCAAGAGTTGTGGGTGAAGGCACTGCCCTTGACCTGGTGGACGCCTTTGTTGACACCAAATATTCCGGCGATGAAAGGCATGAGCAGCGAATAGCTAAAATAATGGCTCTGGAGGACAACTAAAAACCGGCACAGGCATACAAATAACGGCTCTCGCACAAAACGAGAGCCGTATTTTTATGGGCAAAATCAGATTGAATCAAAAGCTTCCTGCAAATCGTAGATAAGGTCGTCGATGTGCTCTGTGCCTATAGAAAGTCTGATTGTGTTGGGCTTTATCCCTTGCTCTGCCAGCTCCGCCTCGCTCAGCTGCGAATGGGTGGTGGTGGCAGGGTGAATTGCCAGGGATTTAACGTCGGCAACATTTGCAAGCAGCGAAAATATCTGAAGCTTGTCAATAAAATTCTTTGCCTCAGCCGCTCCGCCCTTTATCTCAAAGGTGAAAATCGAGCCGCCGCCATTTGGGAAATATTCATCGTACAGCTTTTTGTATCTGCTATCGGGGAGTGAGGGATGATTAACCCTTTCAACCTTGGGGTGGTTTGAGAGAAACTCTATGATTTTCTTTGTGTTTTCCACATGCCTTTCCACCCTCAGCGACAGGGTTTCAAGTCCCTGTAAGAAGATAAAGGCGTGGAATGGGGAAAGGGCTGCGCCGGTGTCTCTAAGCAGCACCGCTCTTATCTTGGTTACAAATGCGGCTTTTCCGGCTGCCTTGGTAAATGAAACCCCGTGATAGCTGGGGTTTGGCTCGGTTAGCGATGGGAACTTTCCGCTTCCCTCCCAGTCAAAATTGCCGCTGTCTATTATAACTCCCCCGATGGCAGTGCCGTGACCGCCGATGAATTTAGTGGCGGAGTGAACTACAATATCAGCTCCGTGCTCAATTGGTCTTAAAAGAAAAGGCGTTGCAAAGGTACTGTCTACCACCAACGGAATTTTATGTGCATGGGCGATGTCGGCAACCTTTCTTATATCGATGAGATTGGAATTGGGATTCCCCAGGCTTTCAATATAAATGGCTTTAGTGTTTTCCCTGATGGCGTTTTCAAATGCTCCTTCCTCGTCGGGATCGACAAATGTGGTGGTTATGCCGTATTCCGGCAGGGTGTGGGCAAGAAGGTTGTATGTTCCGCCGTAAATTGTACGGGCGGCAACGATATGGTCTCCCCCGTGGGCAAGATTCTGTATGGTATATGAAATTGCCGCCGCTCCCGAAGCAACCGCCAGCGCGGCAACTCCACCTTCGAGAGAGGCTATACGCTTTTCAAAAATCTCCTGAGTGGGGTTTGTAAGGCGACCGTAGATGTTGCCCGGGTCGGTAAGGTTAAACCGTGCTTCCGCATGGGCGCAGTCACGGAACACAAAGGAGGTTGAAGCGTATATCGGAACGGCTCTGGCGTCGGTGGCAGGGTCGGGCTGTTCCTGTCCCACATGAAGCTGTCTGGTTTCAAAGCGAAGCTTTCTTTCGTTTATTGTACTCATAATTTATTACCTCTTTCCTTGCAATCGTCCTACAGGCGGACTAAACTGTTATTATTCTTGGTCTGTGTGCTTGTTTTATTCCGAAAATGTCACATTCGCTCTGACAGCTTTATCTGAACGCTGTGTTTTAAAAACTCCATTTGTGCTTGCTCCTTACATGTTCCTATTAATCCTATCGAAATACTATGTTTATGTTATATGATAGCACAAGCCTATAGCGGTTGTCAATAGCTTTTTTAAGTTTACGCCCCGTTTTTGAGCAATTGCAAAATATTGACCGGCTTAAACCCACACATATTTCCGGATTCGTCGACAAAGAATACCACTTTAAATAAAAAAACTGCCGCAAGCTAACCTGCGGCAGTCTGAATTTAACCTATTTATCAGGGATGTGTTCCCCTCTTGACATATGTGGTGTGAAGCAGCTTGTGAGCTCTGGGCTTTCCGGGAGCATCAAAATATTCGTCGTAAAGCAGCTTCATAACCGGGCTTTCGTGAGATTTTCTCAGCTTCTTAGCGCTGTCGGCGTCGTAAAGCGCCTTGGCTCTGGTAGCCTTAAGCTCCTTGTAATTTCTTACCGAGTCGCTCTGAACAGGCTGACCGCCGCCGTTTATGCAACCTCCGGGGCAAGCCATAATTTCTACCATGTGGTAGTTCTTCTCCCCCGACTTAACCATTTCAATAATCTTTCTGGCATTTGCAAGACCCGATGCCACCGCTACATTAACCTCCATGCCGGCGATTTTGTATGTAGCTTCTTTGATGTCCTTTGTGCCTCTTACTTCCTTAAACTCAACCTTCTTGGCGTTGCCGTCAAGCATATAAGCCGCAGTACGAAGCGCCGCTTCCATAACTCCGCCGGTTGCGCCGAAAATCGTGCCTGCGCCTGATGCGGTTTCAAAAGGATTGTCAAAGGCTTCGTCCGCCATATCCGCAAAATTGATGCCTGCGCCCTTTATCATCTTTGCAAGCTCTCTTGTGGTAAGGGCAACGTCAACATCGTCAAAATCGAAGGTACGCAACTCCTCTCTTGTTACCTCAAATTTCTTTGCGGTACAAGGAATAATGCTGACAACATACAGATCCTTGGGGTCGATGCCGTTTTTCTGGCAGTAGTAGCTTTTAAGCACCGCTCCGAACATCTGCTGAGGTGATTTGCAGGTGGAAAGGTGAGGCAGGAACTCGGGATAATAATGCTCGCAGAACTTTACCCAGCCGGGGCAGCAGGAAGTAAACATAGGAAGAGTTTTCTTCTTGGTAATACGCTCCACCAGCTCGTGAGCTTCCTCCATAATGGTAAGGTCGGCGGTAACGTCCATGTTGAACACCTTGTCAACCCCCAGCCGTCTTATGGAAGCTACCATTTTGCCCTCAACGTTTGTTCCAATTGGCATTCCGAAGCTTTCGCCCAGGGTAGCTCTGATAGACGGTGCAGTGAAGAATATAACCTTTTTATCCGGGTTGGAAATTGCGTCCCAAACCTCGTCGATATTGCTTTTTTCGTTAAGCGCTCCTACAGGACAGGCAACAATGCACTGTCCGCAGCCTACGCAGGGAGAATCGTTAAGGCTCTTTTCAAAAGCGCAGCCTACGTGCACGTTAAAACCCCTTTTGATAGGTCCTATGCAGGAAACGCTCTGCACATTCTTACAAGCGCCCACGCATCTCATGCACTGAATGCACTTGTTGTTATCTCTTACAATGTAAGGGGAAGCGTCGTCGATGGGATAAATAACGTCGTCGCCCTTGAATCTGTCCTCGTCAACGCCGTAGTCGAAAGCAAGCTTCTGAAGCTCGCAGTTGTTTCCTCTTACGCAGGAAAGGCATTTTTTGTGATGGCTTGAAAGAATAAGCTCGATGGTGGTTTTTCTTGAAGCTCTTACCTTAGGGGTGTTGGTGAGAACCTCCATACCCTCCTCGGCAGGAATTGCACAGGAAGCCACCAGACCTCTTCTTCCCACAACTTCAACAACGCACACGCGGCAAGCGCCTATGCAGTTTACGCCTTTTAGATAGCAAAGGGACGGAATTTCAATATTTATTGCCTTGGCGGCCTGCAGAATAGTAGAGCCGGCAGGAACTTCAACAGGAATTCCGTTCACCTTCAGATGAACCATTTGTGTTTTTTCCATTTTATAATATGACCTCCTCAACTACTTCTTAAGCACTGCGCCGAACTTGCAGTTCTTTTCGCACAGTCCGCACTTTATGCACTTTGTTTTGTCTATCTTGTGAGGCTGCTTTACAGTACCCTCTATTGCGTCCACAGGGCAGTTTCTTGCACAAAGAGTACAGCCCTTGCAAAGACCCGGGTCAATCTCGTAGTGAAGCAGGCTCTTGCACACGCCGGCAGGACAATGCTTATCCTTGATGTGAGCAATATACTCGTCCCTGAAATACTTGATGGTGGAAAGCACCGGGTTGGGCGCAGACTGACCGAGAGCGCACAGAGATGAGGACTTCATGTGATTTGCAAGCTCCTCTATCTTGTCCAGATCCTCCGGCTCACCGTCGCCTGAAGTAATCTTTTCAAGAAACTGCAGCAATCGTCTTGTTCCGATACGGCAAGGCGTGCACTTTCCGCAGGATTCGTCCACCGTAAAGTTAAGATAGAACTTGGATATATCCACCATACAGGTGTCCTCGTCCATTATAATAAGTCCACCCGAGCCCATCATTGACCCGAGAGCCGTCAAATGCTCGTAGTCGATAGGTGTGTCGATATGCAAAGCGGGAATACAGCCGCCGGAAGGTCCGCCGGTCTGAGCCGCCTTGAACTTCTTTCCATTCGGTATTCCACCGCCTATTTCCTCAACTATCTCACGCAGCGTAGTTCCCATAGGAATTTCCACCAGACCTACGTTTGTAATCTTTCCGCCCAGTGCGAAAACCTTTGTGCCCTTAGAGGTTTCGGTACCCATTGACGAATACCATTTTGCACCCTTGCGGATAATCAGAGGGATATTTGCATAGGTTTCAACGTTGTTGATAACCGTAGGCTTTCCGAAAAGTCCCTTTACTGCAGGGAACGGCGGACGGGGACGAGGTTCGCCTCTGTGACCCTCGATTGATGTCAGAAGGGCGGTTTCTTCGCCGCAAACGAAAGCTCCTGCGCCAAGACGTATTTCTATATCAAAAGAGAAATTTGTGCCCAGAATGTTCTCGCCCAGCAAGCCGTATTCTCTTGCCTGCTCTATTGCAATTTCAAGTCTTTCAACGGCAATCGGATACTCTGCACGGACGTAGATATATCCCTGATTTGCGCCGATTGTATAGCCTGCGATAGCCATAGCCTCAATAATTGCATGGGGGTCGCCCTCAAGAATAGAACGGTCCATAAATGCTCCCGGGTCGCCCTCGTCGGCGTTACAGCACACATATTTTATATCACCCTGTGATGCCTTTGCAAACGCCCATTTTCTACCTGTCGGGAAGCCTGCGCCGCCTCTACCTCTCAGCCCCGAATCAAGCAGCTCCTGAATAACGGCGTCGGGAGTCATTTCAGTTAAAACCTTAGCAAGCGCCTGATAGCCACTGGTGCCTATGTATTCTCTGATGTCCTCAGGATTTATAACTCCGCAGTTGCGCAAAGCGATTCTAAGCTGCTTTTTATAAAAGTTGGTTTCGGAAAGAGATATAATAGAGCCGTCGGCATGAACGGTTTCCTTATAAAGCAGATCCTTTACGATATTTCCCTTTTTGATGTGCTCGTCAACGATTCTGATAACTCCCTCGGGAGTAGCCTGCGAATAGAATGCACCTTCGGGATAAACGATAAGAATAGGACCCAGCGCACAAAGACCGAAGCATCCCGTTTTAACAACAAGCACTTCTTTATCAAGTCCCTGCTTTTTCAGCTCATCCTCAAGAGCCTCAATTACCTTTTTACTTCCCGAGGATGTACAGCCTGTACCTCCGCACACAAGAATCTGCTTGCGGTATCCGGTTTTCTTTGCAAACTTTTCGCCTTCCTCGGCAACAAGCTTTCTGACTTTGATAAGGTCAGAAAACTCCTTTTTTATTTTAGTTAATTCTTCAATGGTCATTTCTTCTTGGAACCTCCTTTTTTGGTCAGATAGGAATCAATGATTGCATCTACCTGGTCGGGGGTAACTTTGCCGTAAACGTCGTCGTTTACCATCATTACCGGAGCGAGTCCGCAAGCGCCGACGCAGCGGCAGGACTCAATGGAAAACAATCCGTCGGGAGTACATTCTCCTGTTTTTATGCCCAGTCTTTTTTCAACCGCCTCAAGTATCTTATCAGAGCCTTTTACATAGCAAGCAGTGCCCAAGCAGACGCTTATTCTGTTTTCACCCTTGGGGGTAAGAGAGAACTGGGAATAAAAAGTGGCTACTCCGTACACCTCGGAAAGGGATATGCCCAATCCGTCGGCGATCATAGTCTGAACCTCAATGGGCAGATAACCGTAAATTCCCTGGGCCTCCTGAAGGATAGGCATTAAGCCGCCCGGCTGGTCGTGATGCTTGGCGATAACTTCTTTCAGTTGTCTTTCCTGAACGATAGTTCCCTTAAATGTATTCAGGGATTTTTCATTCATAACATAACCTCCTACAATATTTGATACGGCAAAATGCCGCAGAATACCCTTCCGAAAACGTCAGGCATATTCTTATAAAACGTTTAAGTAATATATGGAACCAACTATCATTTAAAAAATATATACCATATACACATAAGTCATGTAAATAATTATACATTATAATTCGCTGAATTTCAAGGGTTTCTTGAATATTTTTGTGCAGTTTTTACGAATTGCTGTCATTCGAGCACTTTTCACAAAAATTAATGTTTATTTTTGTCTAAAGCGACTAATTGCTTTTTTGACGCCGGTAGGCAAGTATGGTATTATATATTCAGATGTTCAAGCAATGATTAAAAAATACGGTAATAGGTGCATAGTTGTTTTTTCGTAGCATAAGAGGATCTGGTTTAAATTACATATCTATGTTTTATATGTTCTATGCTTGGAAAGAACAGGCTGAAAAGCTGAAGAACGGCGAAATCTTTAAAGAGGAATACGACAAGTAGCGTTATACTATCCACAGTTTGATATCAAACAGCGTTGGGCAAAAGTCCCTTTGCAGGAGTTAAGCGATACGCCGGTGGAGGCATTTCAGAACAAGCTTAAAAAAAGACAAATAAGAACGACAAAAAGCCCTTAGCTGCAAGGTGTTACTCACAGCTAAGGGCTTTCTAATATGGATTTCTTTCACCACACAACCGCTTGTCAATTATTGCGCAACCCATAAACCACCAAATTACAAGAATAATGGCTCTTGTATGGCTGTTATCAAATTATTATCAAAAGACCTCCTGAAGCGCCGCAAATCCGCATAAATACCGGGTTTTTACGGTTCTTCATTTTATTCGAACTCGGCAAATTCAGATATATGGGATTGTATTTTAGATGATTTCGCAGGTAAAACATTCGCAAATATGTTAACGTTTTATGTATCATTTAGGGAACTTCATTTTCTTAGTATAAAATAGTATCACATAAATGGAGGAAAAACAACCTTTTCAGACCCTACACAGTCCCGAAAAACTCCCCTCAAAATGATGGAAGTTTCCGTCGAAATCGGACTCAAATTGAGTCCGATTTCGACCACCGCACCCTCTCCAAAATCAAAAGAGGCGTGCAAGCACCCTTGGGGCTTGCACGCCTTAATAGCCGCAGAGCAAGGCCGGGCGGGGTTTACTATTCTCTAAAAAAGTAGAATTGTCAATCTTTGATGCACTTGATTTTCTCTAAATCTGCGCTGCACAGAGCCTCCATGTTTCGGAAAATTTTGTCCGGATCCCAATCCCACCATTTGAGTTGCAACAGATATTCTGTCAATTCCTGATCAAAGCGGTGGCGAATCACCTTGCAAGGGTTCCCGCCCGCAATGCAATAGGCAGGGACATTCTTTGTTACAACAGAGTTGGCGGCAATGATTGCACCATCACCAATATGGACACCAGGCATTACAGTTACGTTTTGCCCAATCCATACATCATTTTCAATTACCGTATCGCCTTTGAGCGGCAAATCCTCCAATGTTGGAGTAAATTGTTCCCATCCACTACCCATTATGTTGAACGGATATGTGGTTACACTACACATTCTATGGTTTGCACCATTCATGACAAACTCAATTCCTTTAGCGATTGCGCAGAACTTTCCAATAATAAGTCTGTCACCTAGAAATTCATAGTGATGTGTGACGTGTTCTTCAAAATTTTCGGCACCGTTTATATCATCATAATAAGTATAGTCTCCTACGATAATATTAGGGCGGGTAATTACATTTTTGATGTAAACAACTTGTTTCATATTCTCATTTGGATAGACACTATTTGGGTTTGGCCCTATCATACAATGTATACTCCTTTGCAAATACAGATTTCTTTCACCACACAACCGCTTATCAATTATTGCGCAACCCATAAACCACCAAATTACAAGAATAATGGCTCTTGTATGGCTGTTATCAAATTGTTATCAAAAGATCTCCTGAAGCGCCGCAAATCCGCATAAATACCGGGTTTTTACGGTGTTTCATTGTCAAAGGGTAATTTACTTTTTAAAATTGCGTTGTCCTTTGACATCAGCACATAGCCTTTAAGCGTTGCCGGTTACTTTACAAGCTATGTCTGCGTTTTTAAATATCTCTGTGTAAATGGACATACGGCAAAGCATAGCCCACATAAATCTGTTTCTATGCCGGTTGCCTCTTTCATTCGCCGGATTTGCATTTCCTTGCAATCTTCCTTATGAAATAACTCTTCCCGGCTTGTGGTTGTATTCCACAATACTCCGGTCAACGCCCTTGCAGGGCAGCTTCTTACACAGACTGTGCATTCACCGCACCTGCTCTCGTTGATTGGCTCAGCCGCCGGCAGAGGCGCATTGGTAATCAGACTGGACAAGCGGACAGCGCTGCCATATTCCTTTGTAACAAGCAGGCAGCTTTTCCCGATCCACCCCAGTCCGGCTTGCGTCGCTACTGTTTTATGAGGAAGCAGCGTGCACCAGCTGTCGTTTGTTTTGACAACTTTGGTAGTGTTCGCATACGCCTTATAACCGTTTTCCCGCAAAAATCCGGCACCGCACGAAACAATATCGTCCAGTATTGCGTTTAAGGCATAATATGCATTGTAATATTCTTTTGTTGGCGCAGTTTGCAAATCCTTCACGATGTTTTTTGGAAGAGGGACAGCCACCGATACACCCGTTTGCATTTCATCACTCACAATTCCGGACAAATCGGCGACCCCCATAAGCTTTGCGCCTTTTTCCGCCAATATAGAAAACAAAGCCCGCTTCAGTTCTTCTTCATGCAATTCGCTCATCTCCCTGAATTTTGTGACTTTCTCTGTTTAAATATCATACTGTTTCATTTTCTCAAGGGGGGTATTAGTATAATAAGAGTAAGTTATTAAATCCGATTGAATTTTGGCAAGAGGGTGTTATTCCCACTCAGCAACGCCAAATCCATTTTGTTTAGAGATTATTGTCGTATTTGTGATGCTTTTGATTATTTGATGCACCCATATTGTCCTGCCTATATAGGCTAAGTTATCAATTTGTTATCGAGGTTGATAACACTTGCTCTGTAACTGCAGATAATTGCAATATATCCTGTCTCATATTATAAGCGATTTTGTTTATAAATTCAATGCCCTCCCGGCTTTAAAATTTACTTAAAAATCGCATTTAACAATCTAAATAAAATATAATATCTGCCTTTCCTTCTTGCCTTGTCCCCTTATATACATTTGTATCTAAACCGCCAATGTAGAAACCTGTCTTTATGTAAAAAAGGCAGGCAGAAAGATTATTATCCTGAGCTTGTGTATAAATTCCGGAATAATGACGTTCTTTACAGACCTCTTTCGCTTTTTTATCAAAGCCTTTGCAACGCCTTTATGCCGATAATCTTTAGACACTTTCAAATCATACAGATACATATACTTGAACCAGGCATCTTGTAATATTGCGAGTCCTACGCAATTACTTTTATCATAAGCTCCTATAAATATACTGTTGTATTTCATCTCAGCGTAATTATAGTTTTCAT
>CALXIQ010000034.1 GCA_944388405.1 uncultured Ruminococcus sp.
TGTAAGCCGTCTGCAAATTTTCATTTCTCCGTCGCCTCCGGCTCCTACAAAATGAAAATTTGCGATATTCTACTTATCACTATATTTTTTTGAGAGTATGTGTCAACTATCATTGACTACTGAACATTTATTTTTTGACTGAGGGTTATAAGGCACTTGACATTTGATATTAAAAGTGCGATAATATAAGAGATTTTAAAGTTAAAATGAAAGGATTGGGGAATGGGCTAATGGCTGTACGAGTTGGAATGGTATCTCTCGGCTGTCCGAAAAATCAGGTGGACGCCGAGCATATGCTTTACGACCTCCGCAAAGAGGGGTTTGAAATTGTGCCCGACGCCGCAACGGCAGAGGTTGTGGTGGTCAATACCTGCGGATTTATCGAGTCGGCAAAGCAGGAGGCTATCGACACCATTCTGGAATTCTGTGCTTTGAAGCAGGAGGGTAAGATAAAGGCTGTTATCTGTACGGGCTGTCTTGCCGAAAGGTACAAAGAAGAGGTGCTTAAAGAGATACCCGAGCTTGACGCCGTTATCGGTATCGGCTCAAACTCAAAGCTTTGCGAAATAATCAGACAGACCCTTGAAAGCAATGTAAGCGTAACTTCATTCGGTGAAAAAAGCGGGCTTTGCCTTGAGGGTGGAAGAATTATTTCCACTCAGCCATTTTATGCTTATCTTAAAATCGCTGAGGGCTGCGACAACTGTTGTACCTACTGCGCAATACCTTCTATAAGAGGACGTTTCAGGAGCCGTAAACTGGAGAACATTGTGGCAGAAGCAAAGTGGCTTGCGGACAACGGAATCACTGAGCTTGTGGTGGTGGCTCAGGATACCACCCGCTACGGTGAGGATATATACGGCAAACCGTCGCTGGATAAGCTTTTAACTGAACTTTGCAAGATAGATGGACTAAAGTGGATAAGAACCCTTTATGCTTACCCCGAGCGTATCACGCCGGAGCTTATCGATGTGATCGCAAAAGAGGAAAAGCTGGTGAAATATCTTGATATTCCGCTTCAGCATTGTAATAAAGAGATACTCAGACGAATGAACCGTCACGGCGACATTAAATCCCTTAAAGCGCTGATAAACAATATACGTGAGAAAATACCGGGAATAACCCTGAGAACTACCCTTATAACAGGCTTCCCGGGAGAAACGGAGGAGCAGTTTGAGGAGCTTTGTGAGTTTGTAAAGGAAATGCGCTTTGAACGTCTTGGCTGCTTTGCTTATTCTGCCGAGGAGGGTACTCCTGCCGCTGAGATGGATAACCAGGTGCCGCTGAAAGTGCGTGAAAGACGGGCTGAAATTATTATGGAAGAGCAGATGTTCATTTCCGATTCTCTTAACGAGCAGGCTCTTGACACAACAATCGAAGTTGTCACCGAAGGCTTTGACCGCTATGCCGAGTGCTGGTACGGCAGAAGCGCCGCCGACGCTCCCGAAATCGACGGCAAGATTTTCTTTATAAGCGACACAAAGCTTCGTGCGGGCGAATATGTAAAGGTGCATATTGACGACACTCTGGATTACGACCTTATCGGCACCAGGGTTTAAACTCAGTTTATATTTGCCGCTTATAACCAAGTCGCCGATGTCCCCCGCTTTAAGGCGGCGGGGGACATTCAGTGTTTCGGTGGGGGGTTAATCTCTCACTGAAACCCTGAGTAGCAAAGCTCCTCGGCGACGGTTGCAATCGTCGCAACGTGATTAAGCCAGCTTATCACGCTTTGCTCCGATTTAAATTTACCTGAAAGGAAAGAATATATAGATGAATTTACCAAACAAGCTTACCGTGCTGAGGGTGTGTCTTATTCCGCTGTTTGTGGCGGCGCTGCTGATAGACGCAATTCCTTTTAATATATATATTGCGCTGGTGATTTTCGCACTGGCTTCCATAACCGACTGGTTTGACGGAAAAATAGCCAGAAAGCGTAACCTTGTAACAACCTTCGGAAAGTTTCTTGACCCGCTGGCGGATAAAATGCTGGTAATGTCGGCGCTTTGCTGCTTTACCTATCTTGACTGGATTGACCCGGTGGCGGTAGTTATAATTCTTGCAAGAGAATTTATGGTTTCAGGACTGCGGCTGGTGGTTGCCAACGAAGGAGTTGTGGTTGCAGCGGGAATATGGGGAAAACTTAAAACGGCTTTCACAATGTTTGCGCTGATAGCAATAATGTTTTTGGTAGGCTTCTTTGGCTTGGATAAAAACATTTTTATAGTAAACGAAGTGCTCATCTGGGTTTCATCGGTGCTGACGATTATCTCCGGAGGAATATATCTTAAAGGCTACTGGTCGTATATAGACTCCAGCAAGTAAAGGCTTTGTGCTGTAACGACATACAAAGTCGCTTCATACAATAAAATAGTATCAAATGCGTAACAGCAAGAGTAGCATTGCGGAGCCACTGCAGAGAGAAGCCGGTAGGTGAAAGGCTTTATGGCGCGCCTTGTGAAGTGCGGCTGCCAGCAGGGCGATTTGGGAAAAGGTGAAAGCCTTAGTATCACGCCCCGTAAATTCTGCGTTAAGGATTTCAAGTCCGAATGTGTTCACGTTCGGAAAAAATCAGAGTGGAACCGTAGCTTAAAGGCTGCCTCTTGAAACTGTGCATAAGGCATGGTTGGGGGCGGTCTTTTTTGATATAATTAAAATGAGAGTGCATCGCCTTTTTGGCAGCTTTAGTTGTAACCAAAGGATAATGACATTTTGAGGAGGAAGGTTTGCAATGTCTTTTATTGATAATATAAAAGCTGAGATACAGTCGGTCAAGGACAGAGACCCGGCGGCTCACAGCTCCCTTGAAATAATTCTGACATATTCGGGACTTCATGCGGTGCTTATGTACAGAGCGGCTCATTGGCTGTATGTAAAAAATCACGGGATTCTTGCCAGAGTGGTTTCTCAGTTTGCAAGATTTTTGACAGGCATTGAGATTCACCCCGGCGCAAAGATAGGCAAGGGGCTGCTTATCGACCACGGAAGCGGAGTGGTGATAGGCGAAACCGCCGAGATAGGGGATAACTGCCTGCTGTATCAGGGAGTTACCCTGGGAGGTACCGGAAAGGACCACGGAAAAAGACATCCTACCTTGGGAAACAACGTAATGGTAGGCTCGGGGGCAAAAATACTTGGTCCGTTCAAGGTGGGGGACGGCGCAAAGATTGCCGCCAATGCCGTAGTGCTTGAGGAGGTTCCGCCCAATTGTACGGCGGTAGGCGTTCCCGCAAGGATTGTAAGGCGAAACGGAAAGAAAATGCAAAGCGGCTGCGACGATCTTGACCAGATTCACATCCCAGACCCGGTGGCTCAGGAGCTGTGTCAGACTAAGCAGCAGATTGCAGGGCTTGAGCAGAGAATAGCTCAGCTTGAAAAGCAGCGATAACTGTGAAAATACTTTTATAATCAGAACAGAAAGAGGTTAAAAATATGAATATCTACAATACTCTGACGCATAAAATAGAGGAATTTGTGCCTAACGTTCCGGGAAAGGTGTCAATGTATACCTGCGGTCCGACGGTGTATCATTACGCCCATATAGGAAATCTGAGAAGCTATATAATGGAGGACGTGCTGGAAAAGTACCTGCGTTACGACGGTTACGACGTAAAAAGAGTTATGAACATTACCGATGTAGGCCACCTTACCTCCGACGGCGATACCGGCGACGACAAAATGCTCAAGGGCGCAAAGCGTGAGCATAAGACGGTGATGGAGATTGCAAAGTTTTATACCGATGCTTTCTTTGCAGACTGTAAAAAGCTTAATATTAAAACTCCCGATGTGGTAACGCCTGCAACTCAATGCATCGACGATTTTATTAAGGTTATTTCCGCCCTAATTGAAAAGGGCTATGCGTACGAAGCAGGAGGAAATATTTACTTTGATACCTCAAAGCTAAAAGAATATTACGTTTTCCACAACTTCAACGAGGAGGACCTGGAAGTCGGCGTAAGAGAAGGTGTTGAGGAGGACAAGAACAAGAAAAACAAAGCGGATTTCGTGCTTTGGTTTACAAAGTCGAAATTTGATTCTCAGGAGCTTAAATGGGATTCCCCGTGGGGCGTGGGATATCCCGGCTGGCATATCGAGTGCTCCTGCATTTCAATGAAAAATCTCGGCGAGTATCTTGACATCCACTGCGGAGGAGTTGATAATATCTTCCCCCACCACACCAACGAGGTTGCTCAGTCTGAAGCGTATATTGGACATAAGTGGTGCAATTACTGGTTCCATGTACACCATCTTAACACCAACAGCGGAAAGATGTCCAAATCAAAAGGCGAGTTTCTTACGGTTTCGCTTCTGGCGAGCAAGAATTACAATCCGCTGGTGTACAGATTTTTCTGTTTGCAGTCACACTACAGAAAATCTTTGGTATTTTCATATGAAAACCTTGACAACGCCAGAACGGCTTATGATAAGCTGGTTTCAAGGATAGCCGCACTTTTGAATACAAAGGACGGCGAGGTTGATAAAGAGATGTTTGACAAGCTCAAAGGCGAGTTCAAAGCGGCAATGGACGACGACCTCAACACCTCAAATGCAATTACTGCGCTGTACAACGTCCTCAAAGCCGACACCACGGCGGCAACAAAGCTTGCCCTTATCGAGGATTTCGATAAGGTGCTGTCGCTGGGACTTATAGAGGCGGCAACAAAGCTTTCCTCATCCGATGCAGAGGATATTCCAGAGGAGATTTTACAGCTTGCCGAGGAGAGAAGCAAAGCCAGAAAAGCAAAGGATTTCGCTCTTGCTGATTCGCTGAGGGATAAAATTTCACAGCTTGGCTATGTAATAGAGGAAACAAGACAGGGAACAAAGATATCAAAGAAGTAATGCTCCGCCATGGCGGTGGAAACAAAACCGAAAGGACTAAAAATGAACGGAAAGACTCAAATGAACGACCCATTTAAAAGAAGAAAGAACAAAACTTATTTTCAGCTTTCGCTTATTGCGGTGATTTTCGTTATCGTGTTTGCCGTAATCTATTTTATTGCCGGAAGCGGCGATGAACCGCTGGATTATTCTAATGCGGATTTTGTTCAGCTTGAAGAGCCTGCCGACGACGCTCCGGTAGTGGTTTTTGAAACTACCGAGGGAACTTTCAAGGCGGTGTTGTTTGAAGAGGAAGCCCCGGAATACTGCGAGTTTTTCGAGGGACTTGTAAACGACGGCTATTTTGACGGAACTTACGTCTGCACCCTGCTGAGAAGCGGTGATATAACCGGAGGATTTATCGGAGGCAGCAAAACCAAGGACGGTCTTGCCGACGACAGCACCGACGTTACAATGTTTGATATTGAGGTTTCATCCAACGTTCTGCCTATAAACGGAACTCTTGGCTCGCTGGTAAAGCAGGGCGGAACCTTTAGCAGCAGCAAGGCGGGAAGCGTTTTCACCGTTCTGGGAGATGTGGTGGATATCGAAGAACTTAATGAAACCTCACAGTCGGATGACACAAACGGATTCAGTCGGGTAAGCGAGGTTTTTGAAACCTACGGCGGCGTGCCCAACTATATTCAGATGTACACCTTCTTCGGACAGGTTTACGACGGCTGGGACGTGCTTGAAAAAATCAACTCAATGGAAATTGTGGACGAGGATGTTCCCGACGGCGAAAGCGGTAAGAACTATCAGCCTGCCACCGAAATCACATTTACCCATGTGTATATGTCCACCTACGGGGAGCAAAACCAGAACGGATATAACATTCCCGTAAAAACCGATGCATCCGACGCCTCAAGCGAAAGCAGCCCGGAGGAAAGCAGCTCCGAGCCGGCAAACAGTGTGGAAAGCGGCGAATAAGATTTATAGCGGCTGTATCTCAACTGAGGGAGATTTTACGTGCACCATTGATTTTCATCAAATTATTTTAGCAAGCACACCTTGTTTTCACCAATAAAGCTTAAGCTTAAATTAGCGGATGAAACGGAAATTTTTCGGTATATTGTATTTACACAGAAACACTTGACTTATTTGAATGTGCGTAGTATAATATATAAGTTAAAGTGTGCTTAAAAGCGGAATTTAACGCTTTAATAGAGAATATTCGCGAAAGGAATGTTTATAGATATGGCAAGACTTAAGAAAGTTGCCGCCTTGCTGGCAGCCGCTGTAATTGCTTGTTCTGCCGCAGGCTGCTCCGATACAAGCTATGCTCTCACGGCTGACGATGAGCAGATTCGTGCGGGAATTTACCTTGATTATATGTTGAATGAGATGTCCTATCAGATTTCAATGCTTTATTACAATGAGGGAATAACCTCAGATTATTTCAGTCAGGAGATTGAGGGTCAGTCGTTTTCCGATTACATTTCTCAGACAGCCCTGCAAAACACCAAGGAATACGCTGCAATAACCAAGCAGTTTGACGAGCTTGGTCTTGAGATTACCGACGATGAAGCGGCTGATATAAGCTCTACCGTAAACGACGCCTGGGACAGCCAGAGCGGGCTTTATGAGAAAGAGGGTATAAGCAAGGAATCCTTGAGAGAAGTTTATCTTTGCACATTAAAGCGTGAAAAGCTGTTTAATTACTTCTACGCCGAGGGCGGAACGGAAGAGGTTTCCGACGAGGATTTGCAGACATATATAAACGATAATTATCTGCGCTATAAATCAATATCTATCAGCAAGTCGTATTCCGATGACGAGGAAACTGCCGAAGCCGAAAATGAGGAGAACATGGCGCTGAGAGATGAGTATCTTGAAATGGCCCAGGGTCTTTCCTTTGAAGAGTTTGACCAGGTAATTGATGCCTATGACGAATATCTTGACGCCCAGTCGGAAGACAGCGAGGAGAGCACCGACAGCGACGACAGCAGCTCCGATTCCGAAAGTGAAGAGAGTGCAGACAGCGAGGACAGCAGTTCTCCTTCCGATAGTGAAAGTGCTACCGACAGTGAGGAAAGCTCCGACGATACTTCATCTGTGGCAGGTGATTCCTCTGAGGAGGAAAGCACAGCCGATGAGACGGACGAATCCTCAGCTGCGAGCGACGAAAGCTCCGAGTCCGATGAGTCCTCCGATGAATCTTCCGAAGAGGAAGAGGACCCATATCCCAACGAATCAATGGTAAACTTCGGCTTGTACGAAGGCGAGGATCTTGAAAGCACCTACGGTCAGATGCTGAGCGCCATAAACGACCTTGAAATAGGCGAGGCTGCCGCATATGAGGACGACAACTACTACTATATTCTTATCAAGGGCGACGTTACGGAAAGAACCGATTACGCCGAGGATAACAGAGATGACGTGCTTCAGGAAATGAAAAGCGAAGAATTCCAGACCAAGGTAGATGCGTGGGTGGAAGAGATGAGTTTTACTGAAAATGAACGGGCAATGGAGCGTTATACTCCTCAGGAGGTTTATGACCGTCAGGAAGAGTATTATGCCGAATTGAACGGATAGAATTAAAAATGGGGGTAGTCGGTCAGGGGCTGCCTCCGTTTTGGTATATGCCCCCCTGACCGAGATAAAGAAAGGAAATACAGATAGCTATGAGATTCAGAGATAGAATAGCAAGATTTATGTACGGAAGATACGGAACAGACAGCTTATTTTATTTTTTGTGGGTAGTGTATATAGCCCTTGTGTTGGCAAATGTATTTGTACGCTCGTGGGTGCTTTACCTGCTGAGCATAGCGGTGTTTATAATCACATTTTATCGTGTACTGTCGAGAAATACCGTCAAGCGAATGAACGAAAACATAAAGTTTCAGAAGATGTTCAAAGGCGTAAAAGGCTGGTTTTCCAACAGAACGTCAAGAATCAAGCAGAATAAAAACTACTGCTTCAAACGCTGTCCCAATTGCGGAAAGGTGCTGAGGCTTCCGAGAGTAAAGGGAAAACATTCTACCCGCTGCCCCGTATGTCATGCCGATTTCAACGTAAGAGTGTGGTTTGACAAAAAGAAATAAAATATTTTAGTGCAATCTGCATATAAGCCGTCCATTTAAGGACGGCTTTTTTGTGCTATTATATAATTCGTAAATAAAATTATATAATACTATTGACAAGTTATATAATTATGGTATAATAATATATAGAAAAGCAGAACAATAGAAAGAAAACAATAAAAAATGTACCGATATGCAGACAACATTAAAGCAAAAAGGAAAAGAGCTGATTTAAAGTGAAAAAAAGCGTGTACAGCCTGGTGCTGACTGACGATGTGGTGGAGGCGATTGATGAACTTGCATATTCAATGAATACCAGCAGGTCAAATCTTATAAATCAGATACTTGCCGAAAAGGTTTCGCTAATGACTCCCGAAATGAGGATGAGGGATATATTTTCACGGATAGAACAGCTTATGGACGGAAGATTTCAGCTGCTTGACCAGCCTTCCGACGCTATGATTTCCATAAAAAGTCCGCTGAAATATAAATATAAGCCTACTATAAAATACAGCATCGAGCTTTACAGGTCCTTCGAGGGAGCGGTGGGAAAGCTGAAAATCTCCCTGCGTACCCAGAGCGGAAACCTTATCAGAATGCTCCATGAGTTTTTCAAGCTGTGGAAATCGGTGGAGGATAAGTACCTTGCCCAGGTATTCCGGGGCGGAGTTCCATGGGAAGCTTCAGAGCTTTCTTTTTCAAGGGAGTTTTACGCTCCCCGTGACAGCAGGCTTTCCGATTTGCAGATAGCCGACTCCATAGGCGGATATATAACAATGATAGATACGGCAATAAAGCTGTATTTTGAAAACGCCGATTCGCCGCAGATTGCAAAACAAAAAATAACCGAGCTTTACGCCGGGTATCTTAATAAAGGCGTGACGGTGATTTAGCAAAAAGAAAGTCAAAAAATAATTGTGTAGTCTAAAGTAAAATAAGGGGGTTATATTATGAACATTCAGAAATTAACGCAGAAATCGGTAGAAGCCCTGCAGGAGGCCCAGTCTATCGCTTCGAGAAATTCCAACCAGGCGGTGGATCAGGAGCATTTGCTGATGGCGCTGCTTAAACAGGAAAACGGGCTTATTCCCCAGCTGTTTGTAAAAATGAATATCGACCCGCAGAACATGGCGGACGCAGTGGAAAAAGCGGTGGACTCCATACCAAAGGTTCAGGTTGGAGGAAGAGCGCATGGTTCGGTTTACATTTCCTCGGAGCTTGACAGAGCGCTTTCGGAAGCGGAAGCTCAGGCGGAGCGAATGAAGGACGAATATGTTTCGGTGGAGCATATTGTCCTTGGAATTATGGAAGCGCCCAATAAGGCGGTCAAAGAGCTTTTTAAGTCCTTTAATATTACCAAGAGCAAGTTCCTCCAGGCGCTTCAGTCGGTAAGAGGAAATGCTCAGGTAACCAGCCAGAATCCCGAGGAAACCTACGACGTGCTTAAAAAGTACGGACAGGAGCTTGTGGAATTGGCAAGAGAGGGCAAGCTTGACCCTGTTATCGGCAGGGATAACGAAATACGAAATGTAATCAGAATACTTTCAAGAAAAACCAAAAACAATCCTGTGCTTATCGGTGAGCCTGGAGTAGGAAAGACTGCGATTGCCGAGGGACTTGCCCAGCGTATTGTAAGAGGCGACGTGCCCGATAACCTTAAGGACAGAAAGGTTTTCTCCCTTGATATGGGTTCTCTTGTAGCGGGAGCAAAGTACAGAGGCGAGTTTGAGGAGCGTCTTAAAGCCGTTCTTCAGGAGGTAAAAAAGAGCGAGGGCCAGATAATTCTGTTCATCGACGAGCTGCATACAATTGTGGGAGCCGGAAAAACCGATGGCGCAATGGACGCAGGCAACCTGCTTAAGCCAATGCTGGCCAGGGGAGAGCTTCACTGCATAGGAGCTACCACCCTTAACGAATACCGTCAGTACATCGAAAAGGATGCCGCCCTTGAAAGACGTTTCCAGACTGTTATGGTAGATGAGCCTTCGGTTGAAGATACCATAGCTATTTTGAGAGGACTTAAAGAGCGTTATGAGGTCTACCACGGTGTTAAAATTCAGGACCAGGCTCTTATTGCCGCCGCAACGCTGTCAAACAGATATATTTCCGACAGGTTCCTGCCGGATAAGGCTATAGATCTGGTTGACGAAGCCTGTGCGCTTATCCGCACCGAGATGGATTCAATGCCTACCGAGCTTGATGAGATTCAGCGTAAGATAATGCAGCATGAAATAGAAGAGCTTTCTCTTAAAAAGGAAACCGACAAGCTTGCCCAGGAGCATCTGAAAGAAGTTCAGAAAGAGCTTTCTGAAATGCGTGAGCAGTTTAATGAAATGAAAGCTAAATGGGAAAACGAAAAGAACGCCATTTCCAAGGTTCAGAAGCTGAGGGAGGACATAGAGCAGTGCAACGCCGAAATAGAAAAGGCTGAGCGCAGCTACGACCTTAACAAGCTGGCTGAGCTTAAATACGGCAGGCTGCCGACTTTACAGAAGCAGCTGGAGGAAGAGGAGCACAATGCTGAAAAGAGCTATACCTCCAACACCTTGCTGAGAGATAAGGTAACCGAGGAGGAGATTGCAAAGATTATCTGCCGCTGGACGGGAATCCCTGTTGCAAAGCTTATGGAGGGCGAGCGTGAAAAGCTGCTTGGTCTTGAGGATATTCTTCATCAGCGTGTAATAGGTCAGGATGAGGCAGTGGAAAAGGTAACGGAAGCTATCATGCGTTCGAGAGCCGGAATTGCAAACCCCAACCAGCCTATAGGTTCATTCCTGTTCCTCGGTCCTACGGGAGTAGGAAAGACCGAGCTTGCAAAGGCATTGGCAGAAGCGCTCTTTGACGATGAGAAGAACATGGTGCGTATTGATATGTCGGAGTACATGGAAAAATTCAGCGTAAGCCGTCTTATCGGAGCGCCTCCGGGATATGTAGGCTACGAGGAGGGCGGTCAGCTTACAGAAGCGGTAAGAAGAAAGCCTTATTCGGTAGTGCTGCTTGACGAGATAGAAAAGGCTCATCCCGATGTTTTCAACATCCTGCTTCAGGTGCTTGACGACGGAAGAATCACCGACTCTCAGGGTAGAACGGTGGACTTCAAAAATACAATCATAATTCTTACTTCAAATCTGGGTTCGCCATATATTCTTGACGGAATTACCGAAAGCGGCGAGATTTCACAGGAGGCGAGGGAGCAGGTTGACAAGCTGCTTAAGAGCCAGTTCAGACCGGAATTTTTAAACCGTCTGGATGAGATCATTTACTACAAGCCGTTGCAGAAGGCTGAAATCTTAAAGATTGCAGACCTGATGATAAAAGAGCTGAGAAAGCGTCTTGCCGACAAGCAGGTGGGAATAGAGGTTACCGACGCCGCAATGGACGCCATTGTAGAGCAGGGCTTCGACCCCAACTACGGTGCAAGACCCCTTAAGAGATTTATTCAGCGAAAGGTTGAAACTCTTATCGCCAGAAAGATAATAGCTGGTCAGGTTGAGCCGGAGTCGGTTATCACAGTTGATTACCAAAACGGCGAGTTTGTTTGTTAAACAGTATAAAAATCCGTCTGTCGCATTATGCGGCGGACGGATTTGTTTTTAAGCGGCTGAATTTTTGGCGTTAAATCGGCATATAAATTAATGTCAGGGCAATACTGCGCCGAAGTTGAAAACCGGCGGCAGGGTATTGCCATAATAATTTGCGGGAGGTATTTGTATGTCGGAAATTCAGGGCAGACATAACGTTATTTTAGAAAACCGTTCCCATCTTGTGCTGTCGGGGGTAACGGATGTAGACAGTTTTAACGAAACGGAAATTGCGCTGTTTACCCAGCTTGGGGAGCTAAAAATAAAGGGAACGGGTCTGCACATCAACGAGATGAGCGTGGAAAGCGGAGATTTGTCGGTGGAGGGAGACATCTGCGCCCTTGTGTACGGCGATAAGGACAGAAAAAAGAAGCTGACAGCGCTTGGCAAGATTTTTAAGTGAGGTGGCGGATATGACTCCTATGCAGCTTGGAGTGGCGACAGAAACTCAGGTGTTTTTGCTGTCCTGCCTTTGCGGAGTTGCTCTGGGGGCGGTGTATGACTGCCTTAGGGTGCTGCGGGCAACGGTAAGGCACGGAAAAATTCTGCTTTTTGTGGAGGACTTCCTCTATGCGCTGTTTTTCGGATTTGTCTATTTTATATTTGCGGCGGCACAGACAGGTCAGCTGAGGTTTTTTACCTTTGTAGGCATGGTTATGGGCGCCCTGCTTGAACGTATTACCATTGGAAACGCCGTAGTAGCTGTGGTAAATGCCATCGTAGGATTTGTGTGGCGTTTTGCAGTTGCACCTGTGTCAAGATTTATTGCTAAAATTGCACTATTTATTAAGTCGGCTTTTGTGAAAAAGTACCCAAAATTTCATAAAAGCAAAGAAATCGGTCAAAAGGTCTTGAAAGTGTAGTTTTTAATGGTGTATAATAATATTAATCAGAATGTGAACGAAAGAGGACGGCAATCTGAAAGGAAGTGCGGTTAAATGGCAGGAAGAAAGAAAACAACTGCGGCTGCGGCTGAAACGGCAGGCGGCAAGGATAAATCCGTAATTGTTAAGATTATAACGACTATAGCTATTTTTTGTTTGATTATCTATTCGGTGTTCAATATTATTTCTCAGCAGGCGCAAATAGCTCAGCTTGAAAAGCAAAGCGAGGAGCTTTCGGCACAGATAACCGAGGCGGAGCAGCAGAACGATGAGTATACAAGACTGCTCAGCGCCGACGACGAGTCGGAGTATATGGAGCGTATTGCTATCGAAAGACTGGGATATGCATATCCTAACGAGAGAAGATTTTATGTGGTTGAAGGGAAATAAACCTTGATACATATGGGAAAGACGTTGACAAAACGTTTTTATTCGTGATTTTCTTGCTGTATTTTCGGGGGAGCAGGAATTGTAGTCAAAAAGCCGCGTGCGGCATAAAAAATATTAAATTAAGAGAGGATAAAAAAATCAAATGCAGCTTGAAGTTGGAAAGATTTATGAGGGTAAAGTAACCGGCATTACAAAGTATGGGGCTTTTGTGGAGCTGGACAAGGACACTACGGGAATGGTACATATTTCTGAGGTGGCGAATACCTTTGTAAATGAAATCAAGGATCACATTCAGGAGGGTCAGACGGTTAAGGTAAAGGTGCTTGCGCTGGGAGAGAATAATAAGATTAGTCTTTCTATCAAAAGAGCGCTGCCCACGCCTCAGGGAAAACCAAAGGACGGTCACGGCAATCAGCGTGGCGGACAGAACAAGCAGTACAATCAGAATAAAAACGGCTCGTACCATAAGCGGGGAGGTTCGGGAAACAGAGGCTTTGATAACGAACCTCAGGATTTTGCGAAAAATCCTCCGCCGGTTTATGATGTTAACACCAATTCCGGCAACGCCGATTTTGAGGATATGCTCAGCAGGTTCAAGACCGCCAGCGAGGAGCGTTTTTCCGATTTGAAGCACGTTATGGATAATAAGAGGAGAAGCACGTCAAGAAGAAGGTAACTGCTTTTTGACGTTTGCGTAAAAAATTCAGGCGGACGTGGTTCGCCTGTTTTCAGTTTAATTAAAGGCAAAAAGCCTTTTCGGAGAGTTTTAATATGAAGAATTTAAAAAAGACCTTGGCTTTTATATTTTTTCTGCTTGCCGGAATTATTCTGGGAGCGTTTATAGCTTACATATGCGAGGGAAAAGCTTACGTAGGCTGGCTTGCATGGGGCAGAGAAGTGGGGCTTGAAAGCTTCGCTGTGGATTTGTATGTTATAAAGTTCAACTTTGGACTGATGATTCATGCCACTATATCCCAGATATTTACCATTCCCATCGCTTTGATAGTTTACGCCAAAACCTGCAAGGGCTTGTAAGATATACGGAGGAATTATATGAAATTCAGGCTGTTAAAAGTAATTGCCGTCGCTGCGGCGCTGGCGCTGACCTCCTGCGGACTTATTACTCCCGAGGTTGAGGGAGATGACCTGATAGAAGCGGCAAGAGCTGATTATAAGGCTCTTGACAGCGCAAAAGTGGTTATGACCAATATAGACACCGGCGAGGTGGAGCAGACCTTCACCTTCAAGTACGACGAGAAGGATGTGCTGATGTATTCCTACGAGGGAGTAACCGAAAACTCGGCGTACGCCCAGTATAACAACGGAGCGGAGTGCTTTTCCTATGACAACGGCGAGTACAGTCATGTCCAGAGGGGCGACAGCGATTTCAGCCTTTATACCCGCGATGCTACCCATCCTCAGGCGGACGAAGGGCTGATTCTTTTCGTTCCGTCGGCAGTTACCGAAGCGGAGGTTACCGAGGAGGACGGAGTAACTCACATAACCCATATATACGATGTGGATAAAATCGGAGCATCAGCTGAGAGCGGCGAGGTTACAGGCTTTTCGGCGGAATACTTTTTCAGCGGCGACGAGCTTCTGTATTTTATCGAAACCACCGACGTTGAGGAAAACGGCGAGGAAAAACGGTACTCCTACAGAGTTGAAATAACCGAGAAAAACAGCGTTGAAACCATTGAAAATACCGTGGAAAAATATATTGATGAGTAAAAAAATCCGTTTCGGAGCATGCAGATTGTCCCGAAACGGATTTTTTTGTTGTATTAAGCTTTGGCGTATTACCCCAAAGCTTTCCCCTCAAATTCAACCCGGCGTCTGATGTCATCCATAAGCTCATGAAATTGCTGGGGGTTCAGTGACTGGGCGCCGTCGCAAAGCGCCTTTGCAGGGTTGTTGTGAACTTCAACCATAAGTCCGTCTGCTCCTGCGGCGACTGCGGTTCTGGCAAGTGGGG
Source organism: uncultured Ruminococcus sp. (assembly GCA_944388405.1). GTDB lineage: Bacteria > Bacillota > Clostridia > Oscillospirales > Ruminococcaceae > FB2012. The sequence continues at coordinate 14,735 of CALXIQ010000034.1, forward strand.
CAACCATCCATGAAAGTCCCGTAGCGTGGCTGGGGTCAATTATCACCGGCAGATGAGTAAGCTTTTTAAGCATTGGCACCGCTGAAATGTCCAGCGTGTTGCGGGTGGAGGTTTCAAAGGTTCTGATTCCTCTTTCGCAGAGAATTACATTCTGATTACCTCCCGCCATAATGTATTCTGCGCTCATAAGCCATTCCTCGATGGTATTGGCAAGTCCCCGCTTAAGCAGGATAGGTTTGTCGCATCTGCCCAGAACCTTGAGCAGGTCAAAGTTCTGCATATTTCTTGCGCCTACCTGAATAACGTCCACATCGCTGAACATATCAATGTGCACAAGATTCATTATCTCTGTTACAATGGGAAGCCCCGTTTCCTTTTTGGCTTCAAGCAGCAGCTTGAGCCCCTCCCCCTCAAGCCCCTGGAAGGAGTATGGGGAGGTTCTGGGCTTGAATGCGCCGCCTCTCAGTAAAGTTGCGCCGCTTGCCTTTACGTCCTTTGCAACCTCTATAATCTGCTCTTCGCTTTCAATGGAGCATGGTCCGGCAATGACGTGGAAGATGCCCTCGCCTATTGTAACCTTGTCTGTGACTTTTATCATGGAATCCTCAGGGTGCATTTTTCGGTTTGCCGCCTTGTATGGCTCGGAAACACGTTTTACGTCAGCCACAAAGGACGAACCCTTGAGAGTGTCAATATCGATTTTGGTGGTGTCGCCTATAATTCCCACAATTGTGGTGTGAGAGCCTTCGCTGAGATTGGTTTTAAGCCCTTTTGAATGAAGCTCTGCCACCAGTTCCTGTACGTTATCCTTGGTGGCGGTGGAATTTAAAATTACTATCATGCAGATTACTCCTTTGTTATTGTAGTTTAATGCTTTTACCTTTTTATGCTTTTAAGTTTTTATGTATTAAAGTATATCCTATTTTCATCGTTTTGTCAACAGTATTTTTAATAAAATTTCGTAAAACCAAAAGTGTTGCTTTAAACTTTCTTAAATTTTACTTTTTTGCGGTGTTATTTCTATTGACTAAGTGTAAAATGTGGGTTATAATAAATGTAATATTAATGCTGAAAGCAGGGAATAAAATGAGAAAAACCAAGATTGTATGCACTATAGGACCTTCAACAGACGATGAAATTGTTATGCGCGAGATAATGAAATCGGGAATGGATGTAGCCAGATTCAACTTCTCTCATTCCGACCACGAGGTTCACAAAAAGCGTTTCGAGATGGTGCGCAGACTCAGCGACGAGCTGGGACTGAACGTAGCCACTCTTCTTGATACCAAAGGCCCTGAAATAAGACTGCGTGATTTTAAGGACCACAAGCCGGTCTTTATAAAAAGCGGCGACGAGTTCACCCTTACCACCAGGGATGTTGAGGGAACAGAGGAGATTGCCTCCATTACCTTTGAGCATCTTCCCAAGGATGTAAACGTAGGCTGTAGGATTCTCATAAACGACGGAGTTATAGAGCTTGTGGTAAAAGCGGTATCCGATACAGACATAGTGTGCGAGGTTATCCACGGCGGAAAACTGTCCGATCATAAGGGCATAAACGTGCCGGGCGTAAAGCTTTCAATGCCGTATATATCCGATGCGGATATGGCGGATCTGGAGTTCGGAGCAAAAATGGGCTTTGATTTTATTGCGGCTTCATTTGTAAGAACCGGGGCGGACGTTATCTATCTCAGAAAGTTCACTCAGAGCCTTGGCTGGTACAATCCCAGGATTATTGCAAAGATTGAAAATTCCGAGGGCGTTGAAAATATTGACGAAATTCTTGACGCCGCCGACGGAATTATGGTCGCCCGAGGCGATATGGGCGTAGAAATTCCCTTTGAGCAGATTCCTGCAATTCAGAAGCAGCTTATCCATAAGGCGTATAATGCAGGTAAGCAGGTTATAACCGCCACTCAAATGCTGGAGTCGATGATAACAAATCCTCGCCCCACCAGAGCTGAGATTACCGACGTTGCCAACGCAATATACGACGGCACTTCCGCAATTATGCTTTCGGGTGAAACGGCTGCGGGCGAATACCCCATGGAAGCGGTTAAAACTATGGCGCTTATCGCTGAAACCACCGAAAAGGATATTGATTTTGTGGGTCGCTTCAAAAAGAGGGGAGATTGTGAAAGCTCTACCGTTACTGAGGCGATTTCTCACGCAACGGTAACAACCGCTCACGACCTTAAGGCAGCAGCTATCCTTACGGTTACAAAGGGCGGCACAACCGCAAGAATGCTTTCAAAATACCGTCCCGACTGCCCCATAATAGGTCTTACCACCGACGAAACTACTTGCCGTCAGCTTAATATGTCGTGGGGTATCCGTCCGGGAGTTATAGAGGAGAAAACAAATACCGACGACCTTATTGATCATGCGATTGATGTGTCTTTGAAAAAAGGATATCTTAAGCACGGAGATTTGGTAGTTGTAACTGCGGGCGTTCCTTTGGGAATGAGCGGAACAACAAATCTTATCAAGGTCGAAACAGTGAAATAATAAAAAAGTCCGGCGGAAATTCAGACTTTTGATTTCCGTCGGCTTGTTTTTTTATATTAATCCGTCGTTAAGCGGAATAGTTTGAAGCTTTTCTTTGACCCTTAGCATTTAATTTAAAATATATTGAATATGTTCTGATATGAAGCCGCTTTTTAAAATTTTAAAAAATGTGTAAACTGTACAAAAATCGCTTGAATTGCGCTGTGAAAATGGTATAATATATATAGAACATAAATTTGCAGTCGTATTTTAAATAGCTTGACGAAGCAATTGCGGTCGGATAACGCATATAATATCCTGTGGATTGATAACAAAGACAGGCGTTTGGTCAGTTGTGTCAAAAACGTATGATTTGTGATGACAGACGGAAAGGAGTGAACAACAACCATGATCAAACTAAAAGGAAAACCGGTTTTCGGCGGAATAGTAAAAGGAAAAATCGCCTATTATGCCAGAGGCGAAAGCGTAGTTGAAAAAAGAAAGATAGACGACCCCGACAGAGAGTTCAGGCGATATGAATATGCAAAATCCTGCGCCCTTTCCCAGCTTAACGAGCTTTACAATATAGCCGTAGGCGACGTGGGCAAAAACGATGCGGGGATATTTCTTATACAGCAGATGCTGATAAATGATGTAGACTTCAATAAAGCTGTTAAGGAGCTTATTTTGGATGAGCATTACAACGCCGATTATGCTGTGGCAAAGACGGCAAGAGATTTTTCTCAGGTGTTCAGCGAAATGGATTCGGAGTATATAAAAGGACGCTCCGCCGATCTAAAAGACGTGTGCGATAGATTGATAAGGCATATTCAGAATAAATCGGAAAACACCTTTAACGTATGCGACAGAGCTATAATCTGCGCCGACGACCTTGTGCCCTCAGAAACTGTAAGGCTGGACAGATCAAAGGTGGCAGCGTTTTGCACCTGCTACGGTTCTTCAAATTCACATACTGCCATTCTGGCGCGGACGATGAACATTCCTGCGATAATAGGCATTGGCACCCAATTGCTTGAAAGCTATAACGGGTGCGACGCGGTAGTGGACGGCTACGACGGAACGCTTTACATAGAGCCCGATGAGGCAACTCTTGCCCGGCTTGAAAAGAAAAACGTTGAAGAGCTGAAAAAGAAAGAGCTTCTGAAGCGACTTAAAGGAAAAAAGAACATAACTCTTGACGGAACGGAAGTAAAGCTTTACGCAAACATAGGCGGGCTTTCGGATATAGACAGCGTAATAGAAAACGACGCCGGCGGAATCGGTCTGTTCAGAAGCGAGTTTTTGTATCTTGAAAACGATGATTTTCCCGATGAGGAGTACCAGTTTTACAATTACAGAAGCGTACTGGAGCAGATGAAAGGCAAAAAGGTAATAATCCGCACAATGGATATAGGGGCGGATAAAAATATAAGCTACTTCGGTCTTGAAAAGGAGCAGAATCCTGCGCTGGGCTTAAGGTCAATAAGGCTGTGCCTTGACCGTCCCGAAATGTTTAAAACTCAGCTGAGGGCGCTGCTGAGAGCGTCTGTGTACGGCAGTCTGTCTATAATGCTTCCCATGATAACCGACGTTGAGGAAATACGGCGCACAAAAGCCCTGATAGAGGAAACGAAGCAGCAGCTTGACGCAAAAAACCAGCCCTACAGTAATGAGGTCGAGCTGGGGATAATGATAGAAACTCCCGCAGCGGCAATAATGAGCGATATACTTGCTCAGGAAGCGGATTTTCTCAGCATCGGCACCAACGACCTTGAACAGTACACCCTTGCTATGGATAGACACAATCTGCGCATGGAAAGCTACGGGTCGGATAATCATACCGCACTGTTAAGGCTTATGAAAATCACCTGTGACAACGCTCACAAGTACGGCAAATGGGTGGGAATCTGCGGAGAGTTCGGAAGCAACATGGCTTATACCGAGGTGTTTCTTGCAATGGGAATAGATGAAATTTCGGTAGCGCCTGCGATAATACTGCCCCTGAGAAGCAGGATAAGAACGCTTGATATAAGGGAAAAGGAAAAAATTCTGAAAAAATACGGCTGCTTGAATTAGCAAGACAGCGCTGTATTTTCCGCTTGACGTCGTGTGATAATGGGCGATAAAAAACCTAAAATTTTTTCAAAAAACCTATTGACAAACAAAATGATATAGTGTATAATTAATATCGTCGCTTGATGAGGCGATATTAATTCGGGAGCATAGCTCAGCTGGGAGAGCATCTGCCTTACAAGCAGAGGGTCACAGGTTCGAGCCCTGTTGTTCCCACCAAAGCGAATGGTTTTCATTCGCTTAATGGCCTGGTAGTTCAGTTGGTTAGAACGCTAGCCTGTCACGCTAGAGGTCGTGGGTTCGAGCCCCATTCAGGTCGCCATTCATTTTTTTGAATTTAACGCATATACTATATTAAAGCCCTGCCGCAGAGCGCTTTATGTATTTGCCTCTGTAGCTCAGTAGGTAGAGCAGGGGACTGAAAATCCCCGTGTCGATGGTTCGATTCCGTCCGGAGGCACCATCGGTTTTATATAATGTGCGGATTTAGCTCATCTGGTAGAGCGCCACCTTGCCAAGGTGGAGGTAGCGAGTTCGAGCCTCGTAATCCGCTCCATTTCTTATCCTGACGGGGCAATATCGTTACGCTCACTGGCGTTCACTCCAATGTTGTGAGGGAAAACAGTTTGTCCCCGCTAGGGAAGTTTGATGAAAGCTTTATGTTGCAAAACAATCAGGCGCTATAGCCAAGTGGTAAGGCATAGGTCTGCAACACCTTGATCCCCGGTTCAAATCCGGGTGGCGCCTCCAAGTCCTAACGCGGACGGCGAAATATCCGTTATCACAAAGTGATAACGGATATTTTTGTGCCCGTTGAGAAAGTTTGTTTTAAGTCTAAGTAAGTTTAATACACCTTAAGCCATAGGTTTGGGGTGTATTTTTAACATCGATCCGCTCGCATTGCTCGCTTCGTTTTGTGAAGGCTATCGGTTCGTAACCGTCAAGGGTAATTTGTCGGGAGCATCGGTTTTTGACATGGTTTGTAGAGCACTATTTCCCAGACAAATTTTATGTGCCCATATGTAGGGGACGGCGCCCCGACGTCCCGTTTTTACTCACTATTTTCCCCTAATCAGTTCCGCACAAACTATGTAGCAAACCTATGTTTTAATCAAACTTACCTCAGCGGGGACAAACCGATAGTCTCCACAAAATTGGAGCGAACGCCAGTGAGCGTAACGAAGTTAAGAGAATCAAGGGAGCGGTTTGGGATTATAAACTTTTTTATAATACTCCTCCGCTTTTTTATTAATTTTAGCGGTGAGGGTTTCAAGACCTTCGGGGGAGAAGTCCTCGTAAAATTCACATATGTAATCTTTCGGGTCGATAAGGTCAAAGCACTTTTTGCCCAGCCAGATTACGCCGTAAAGATAGTCTGCGTCGTCCTTTGATTTGTACATGATCCTGTAGTTGAATTCCTGAAAAACGCTGCCTGTCCAGATGTTTTTGAAATCAAAAAAAGTAAAGGTAGGCAGGTCAAGATAACCGTGAAGCATTTTGATTCCTCCGTTTTGTCAGCGCTGTTTTTTGTCCGGACAGCTGCTGATTTTTTTCTCATTATACCACGTAATCGGTTTTTTATCAAGGCGTATGCAAAAATTACATGTGCCTTTTGCGCAAGGTTTTAAATTCAAGTGGAATACTATGTTTAAAATCTGTTGAAAAGGAGATTTAAGATGAAAAAAGTATTGTTGCTTGCACTGGCTGCCGCAGCCTTAACCTCGTGCGGCAATTCGGGTGATATAACAAACGATAAATCCACCCCTGACACCACCTCTGAGGCGGTTGTTGAGCCGATAATGGGAGCGCAGGCGGAAGGCAGGGACTATTCTTCCTTGTCCACCGAAAAGCATGGCTACGGCCAGGGCGTACAGCTGGACGGTGAAAACCGTCCCATAGGAGCGCTTGATTTTAATAACCAATACGGCGGCTATAACGCCAAAGCCATAACGGAGGATGAGGGTAAAATATACCTTACCTTCGACCAGGGCTATGAAAACGGCTATACCTCGCAAATTCTCGATACCTTGAAAGAGAAAAACGTTAAGGCGACGTTTTTTGTGCTTCAGGACTATGCCGAGAAAAATCCTGAGCTTATCAGGCGAATGATAGACGAGGGACATACCGTGGGAAATCATTCGGTAAGCCATTATTGTATGGCGTCGCTAAGCGCAGAGGAGTGCCGTGAGGAAATAGAGGGACTGCATGAATATATAAAAGAGGAGTTTGGTTATGAGATGACAAAATTCCGTCCGCCTATGGGCGAGTTTTCCGAGCTTTCCCTTGCCGTAACTCAGGACTGCGGCTATGAAACGGTGCTGTGGAGCTACGCCTATGCCGACTGGGACGTTGATAATCAACCCTCTGAAGAGGAAGCTTTCTCAAAGCTTACGGGCGCAGTCCACGACGGAGCAATCTACCTTCTTCACTCGGTGTCCTCCACCAATACGGAAATTCTTCCCGACTTTATTGACGCAGTCAGGGATAAAGGCTACGAATTTGGCTAAAGCTTCAAAAAGAGCGTTTAAAGTGCGGAAAACCATGAGTTTCCGCACTTGTTTTGTTGCTGATTTGTAACATATACTGTTCAGTAGTCAATGATAGTTGACACATACTCTCAAAAAAATATAGTGATAAGTAGAATATCGCAAATTTTCATTTTGTAGGAGCCGGAGGCGACGGAGAAATGAAAATTTGCAGACGGCTTAC
>CALXIQ010000035.1 GCA_944388405.1 uncultured Ruminococcus sp.
GCCTCTTGCCCTGCTAGAAGCTAGAAGTTTAGAAGCTAGAAGCTAGAAACTATCCTTACCCACTTGGTGCTAAAGGAAAGCGAGACTTTCCTTCCCGGTTCTAGCCTCTAGTAATCTCCCCCTCTAGCCTCTAGAAGAAAAGACACCCCGAACCCGGAGTGCCTTTTCGCATAAATTTTAAGGAGAGTCAACCAATTATGGAGTCTTAGCGCAGACGGCGCAATTCACGCCACGCTTAGCGCTAACTTTGCAGTGACGGCAAGCTTGCCGCCGCTGAGGGAGTTTGATAAGTTTGGAACGTCAATCAGGAGTTGCACCTGAGCGGGCTTGTACTTCGCCCGGGATTGCCTGACGCATACGAGGCTTTCGCCTCGTCCGGAATGATTCTTCCGCATATATAAAACTTTGGGGGGAACAGTGGATTCATACACTTTCCTCATTCTAATTATAGCACCCCTAAAAAGGAACATCAAGACTACAAAAAGGAACATTGCGCCACATTACGCCACACTTTTTAAATACCTTTCGACATACGTTTTCAAAGCCTTGGTGCTGACCTCTTTCATCTCAGCCGCCACCTCGTCCCAAGTGGGATTGAACAGCGATTCGTCCACGCAGTAGAGATACAGCGCCTTGTACACCCGCCGATTCGGAATTGCACTGATGTAGTCCTCAATCTGCTTGTTTGCCTTTTCAAGCTTTGACTTCTCCGCCAGCAGGGAGATCGTCCCCATGCCGTGTATGTAGCCGCAGTCCGATTTCGTCCGTTTCTCAAAACTTGGCGCACCTGCCGAGCCCTCCACGCATATGTGGACTTCATTAAGCCGCAGGTTGCGTTCAATGCACTCCAGCTTTTCGGCGTTCGCCCTGTGTTCCCGTAGTTGTTTTATCGTCAACTCTTGTCCCTCCCTGATATACGTTTCTCAAGCTTTTTTATTCTCGCTTCCCTTGCGGCTTCAAGAAAGACCTCCGCCGAAACATCCTCATCAAGTGCAAGGAAGATGTCAAGTCCGCCATTCTGAACCTCACGGACTGTGGCGTCTGCAAGCTCGCCGCCGTGTTCGATGTCGGCGTAAGCCTGACGGATAACCGCTGCAGCTGTGGCTCGGCAGGCTTCGTCAGGGGTCATTTGCTCGTCCTTTCTCTTTCCTAAGTATCTCACGTATGTATTCTAAAACTTCAAGCATTAGCTTTCCCTTTCCAATCTTTTTTCTAATCTTCTTATTTTACTGTCGTAACAGTCAACTATTTCATTTTGGGTTTCAAAAATCAAAACAAGCTGGCTTACCATAATCATTACATCAGCTATCTCCTCAGATATGTTGCTTCTTATTGTTTTGAAATCATATTCTGACTGACTTCGTTCTGCTCGTTTGTACTTTAGCAAAGCTTTTGTAAGCTCCGCCATTTCCTCAATTGCCATATCAATTTGAGAGCTTTCGCCATATGTGTGAATTGCTCTTTTTAAAACTTCTGTTTCGTTTTCAAAGTTAATCATGTACATATACTTTCAACCTCCAGTTTTAAATTTCGAATATGTGAAACTCTGAATAAACATGATATACATTCGCCATTGTTGTCTGTGCAAAAATAATAATTTCTCGGAATATATAAATTGGCGTTATCCTTAAACATTTCTTCGCCCGTTTTATGCAAAATTCCTTTGAAAATTGTTTTATCAAAAATTTTTATCTCTACTTTTTGTCCTAAGCATTTTTCGAGTGCTTCTCTTGTCATTTTTCGTCACCGTCCATTTTTGCACCGCAATGCGGGCAATAATGATATGTACCGTCAATAGATGGGTCTAAAGACCACCATCCGCAAATAGAGCAATTTAATTGCAACGGTGTATTTATAGTTTGTTCCTCATAAATCCACTTTCCGTGCCTAACATCCTGGACATCAGCAGCAGGCTGTGCTCGTATCACATCCGCAATACTTTCATTATCTCCCAGGTTTCCCGATATTCTTTTCTCGTTTATTGGCATACAAGATGCTTCTAATTCTGCTATTAACATTTCTGCATCGATAAATTTCTTATCCATTGTCAACCCTCCATAAGTTCTGGATTATCGTAAATATTGCCTACGACTTCACCGTCCAGCTTGCCCATAAAAACTAAATCCTCCATTTCTACGGTAAGTCGATTTGTGATATAAAACTGACCATCCGCGAAAGCCACAACTCCTCGAGTGATGAAAATTTCATCGCTGTCAACTGCTCTATCCTCAAACTCTACTATATCGCCCTCGAAAATTTTCGTTCCAAGAGCGTCGATAATGCCTGTGTATTGCCCTACTGTTTCCGGTGTTATTTCAGCCCCACCGCCTCCGTCCTCTACGGTTTGCCAAATAATTGGCGCTACGTAAAATCTATTGACTTTGCGTATTCTGTCTACTGAGTAGTAGCCGTAGCCCCACTCGCCGTTATCTTTCCGCTTCCCTCTGAATAAAATTTCGCGGTTCATATTAAACTCCTCCTCAATTCTGTTGCAGCCGCCTGCGAGCGCCCTCTCTGTTTAGCCAATAAGTATAAATATCACCGTCAACCTCAGGGTCGAACTCAAAAGTAAATTGCGCTTTTATCTTCGTTTTGGCAAGCTGTATGCCTATCATTTTCGCTTTGCAACTCGGGCAGAAATAATATGGCGTGTTTACTTCTGGCGCAAAGTTATATCCGCATTCAGGGCATTCATATCTACCATCATCAACCGTCCAATAGTTGAGAGAATAATTGCCATCGTCAACGCTCACAAACACCCCTGCAACCTCGCCATACCATTTTTCACACCGCCAGCTTACAATCACCTTGTCGTCCTTGTATGCCACGCCGTTGAGGGCGTCGGCGATAATCTTCATGATATTGTCACCATCCGGCTTTATCGTCGGGCGTATCTCTCCGGCAAGCATTTTCGCACGGGTCGTGCGGCTTACCCTCTCGGGGATTTTAAAATACGCAACTATTGAAAGCCTTAGTTGTGCCCCTTCCGGGAACGTCTTGCCACATTGCTGGATGTACTTCAACCTTATGTATTCCTCATAGTGGGCTGTTTTTTCGGGCGTATAAACTGCTCCGTTCCTGTTGAATCTGGGACGACCCTTGCCCTGTGGGTCGCCTTTTGCTGCGAAATTTACTGTCATATTATCCTCCCTTCAAATTCGGGTCATGTTCAAAAGCATACCTCTCCCACTCGCTCAGGTCGTATGAAGCTCCAGAGTTGTCATGCCGCTGCTTTGAACTCGACGACCTGCCGCCTTTTTCCTCGTCCCGCTTAATCCATTTGCGGATAGTCAGGTTGTAATTGGAATAATGCTTCCCGTGCTGCTCGCAGTATTCGTCACATTGCCGGATGTAGTCCGCTGTTTTGATATCTCCAAAATCGGCTGTAAGCTTTGAATACTGTTCATCAGTCAGCATTACGTGTTTGTACTCTCCGTACTTATGCCTTACAGGCTTTTTCTCAGCTTGAGAATCGGGCGTGGGAGCAGAGCCGTCAGGCTCGCCGTTATTCTCTTTACTTTCATTTACTTTACTTTTCTTTTCTTTACTTTCCTTTGTGGAGTTAATCCCGGATTTACTGCCGTTTTTCTCGGATTTACTGTAGTTAATCCCGGATTTATCATTATTGGGGCGCACTTTAATAAAGCTAAGCGTTTCTGGCTCTTTTAAAAGCCAATACTCAGCTTCCACCTCAACGTCACGTTTCAAGCCTTTTTTCGCTTCCTGAAACCTGCGCTGGACTGATTTAGCAGTTAAGACCTTGTCCGACTTAGCAAGTTTGCCATCAAACAGTGACCGGCTAAGCAAGAAGTTCAATATCTGCATTGTGCTGTTTTCGGATATGTTTAATTCGTCCGAAATATCTAAAATCAAATCATCGTCGAAAACGATGTAATACCCCTCATGATAAATCTGGGTAAGTAAATATATGTATACAGTGATTCCGTCATTGCCGTATTTGGCACGCAGTCTTTTGATTTTTTTATTCGCAAAAAAGTCCACATCAAAAGGAAAGTAATCCAAACCATATTTAATCGGTCGTGCCATTACATTCTCCTTAATTTAAAACGGTACTCCACCATCACTCAGCACATCAGGGTCTTGCACATACCCCTGCTGCGGATATGCGGTGGGCTGATTGTTGTATGCCTGCTGATTGTTTGAATAGCCGTCCTGATATGTGCCGTATCCGCTGTTATTGCTGCCCTGTGGGCTGTCTGAGCGTTCTCCTGTAAAGGAAACACTGTCTACAAAGACTTCCGTAACATAGTGCCTTGTGCCGTTTTTGTCCTCATAGGTTCTGGTTCTCAGGTTTCCTTCAATAGCTATCATTCTGCCTTTTGAAAAGTAGCGGCAGATATGCTCTGCGGTCTTTGCCCATGCAACGCAGCTGATAAAATCAGTCTGTCGTTCGCCGTTTTGGCCTTTGAAATTGCGCTCAACCGCAACAGTAAACGAAAGCACCGACAATCCCGACGGGGTCTGTTTTAATTCAAGGTCATGGGTTATTCTGCCCATTATAATTACTTTGTTAAGCATTATCCATCACCTCGCCTGTTTCTCCGTCTATGTCTACAAAGCTGAGTTCCTCCGGCTCAACCGCTGACATATCCTCGTTGAGTTCCTGCTTGACGGTGTTGTCCTGAGCAACCGCCCGCATAAAATCGCTTTTAAGGGGAGCATATTTAAGCACCCGTTTAAGCACCGTTTTCTTTGCCATTTCTTCAAAGGATGTCTTCCAGGGGCTGAAGTTGCTGCTGTAAGCTTTTGAATACTTTGCCGCATGGGCTCTTATGTCCTCAACGCTCATTACCTCGTAGCCGTAGCCGCCCGATTTGGTACGGAACATTGCATACACCTTTACAAGCTCTCCCCTGTTGTTGTCCGCAGGAATGTGCCTGAGCTTTGGCTCTATTCCAAACTCGCATTCAAACGTATCGTTTTCGTACACGCACTGCGCCTGTACGATTTCTACTTCTCCACTGCGGTATGCAAGGTCGATAAGTCCTTTGTAGCCTATCTGAAACTGCACTTCCGGTTTTTCTTTTTTGCTGCTTTTAAAGGGCAGCAGATAAGCTTGTCCCAGCGGAGTGTTAGGTTCAAGTCCCAGCTGCGCCGCCGACATCATTGCCGCAAGAAAGCTCATTGGGTCACACTCGGCAAGCCCGGGAGTTGTCCTTACCGCCGTAAGCGCCATTCTTGTAAACCGTTCGGGGGTGATAACGCTGGGCAAAGCTTTTTTAATCTCTCCGTCCATAGCTTTTATGTAGTCGTTCAAAGTCTTTTCTTTTTTTACAACCGTGCCGGTCGCATTTTTTATTATTCCTTGATTTACGCTCATTTTAATTTACCTCCTCATTTTCTATTACTTGAAACCTCCTGAACTCCAACGTTTTGAAATACTTTGAAAAATCTATATCGGGATAATCCTCAAGCAGCGCATTTTTATCAAAGCTGCTGCGCTCAAAGGTTTTCCACAGGACTTTATATTTATCGCAAAAGCCTCTTTCCGATGTTTCCATATACGCCTTGATTTTGTTGTCCTGCTCCTCTTTAAGTGCGGAAAGTTCTTTTATCTGCTTATCAAGGCGGCTTCTGATTTCAAGGGCTGAATGCAGGGGCGTCAGGTCGATTTCCGTATCCTCGCTGTCAGGGTAAAGTATGCCGATAGCGTTACTGCATGAAGCCGTTCCGTCAACGGGAGGCTCTTTTTCAGCCTTTACATATTCCCAGAACTGTTTTTCTGCTGTGGCAAGTGCCTCTATATCGGTTTCACAGCGGGGGATTTCAAACCATAGAAATTCCTTTCCGAGAATCAACACGGCAAGATACCATTTTGGCAAGCCGGTAACCATCATATAGTGCTGGCACTGGACATAATACACCGGCGGATAATTGCCATCGTTAAACTTTTTAAGATTCAGAACGCTGGTGGTTTTACATTCAAGCCCGGCTTTTTCGCCGATAATCATTCTATCAACATTGGCATGAGCGAAAGGAAAATCGGTATTGATTATGATGTTACGCTCTCTTCTGACCTTTTTTCCTGTTGCTTCGCAAAACCGCTTTGCTACGTAGTCCTCAAAGTCCTTGCCTATTCTCATTGCTTCGTTTTCCTCTTTCGGCGGCAGTCTTCCCAGCTTATCAGCCCACAACTCATAACGGGAGGTATACGGATTCAAACCGACTATTGCCGCAGCGTCCGAACCGCCTATGCTATGCCGCCTTGCTTCAAGCCAATCGTTATGCGACATATCTTTTGTAGGTACTTTCTTAATCATAATCGCCTGCCCTCATTTCATCGCCGATTAAGTCGGAATAATCCGCTTCAAAATCGGTGTTTGTCGCTCTGGGACAGCCGGGGCAATCCTCAAAGCACTGCTCGTCCCGGTCGTACATACAGGTCATCTTAAAACCTCCCTTATCTCCTCCAACATCCGAGCCGCCTTGCCCATATTCCAGAGGGTCTTATCGACGTCGCCCAAATCTTCACACATCTCCGCCATAAAATCCAACGTCCTGCCGATTTTGGCTTGACAATTCTCCAAAAGTGCGGTATTATATTCTTGTGAATATTTTTCTTTTGAGCTTGTGTCGCCTTCGGGCGGGGCAGGCTCTTTTTCTTGGGTGAGGATGCAATTTGCGAAAATTGCAGCACATTCCTCAGAAACTGTTCCATAAAGTGGACAGCCTTCGCAACTTTCGTTGTTTTGTCGACACATCTCTGCCGCTTTTAGAATTTCTGATTTGGTCATTTTTTTAGTCCTCCTTCACAAACAGAAAATCTGTATTCACAATGCACGCCACTGCTGTACATTCCTCTTCTTTTTCTTCCATTTTAATATCTTTAAATCCTATCGATTCGAGATACTGCACGCCGAGCTTTGCGTTTTTTATGCTTTTTACGTTAAGTATGACGTTATCATAATTCTTATTTATGTTTTTTTGGAGTTCATTGTAACGCTTAAAAATTCTATTATGTTGTTCTGTGTAATCAAGTAAATTCGCTATAAGCTCTTCTTTCGTTGATTCAAGAGTAGAAAAATGGCGAAGAATACTAATTAAGTCTCTATTATAGCATCCTAAAAATCTGACGTCAGGTATTAATGCGTCTATAAACTCGTTAAAATCGGAGTATAGCTGTTTGCAGCTTTTAAAAATCTGAGCCGCATGCTTGTCAAGTTGAATTTTTTCATACAATTCTTTCGTATGTGCTTCCATTTCTTTTTCATATCTCTTATCCGCATTTTTAAGAGTTTTTTCCCTTTCATCTTCAAGCCATTTTATTAAATCTTTTTTTGTCATCTTTTCAGTCCTCCTTAAATTCAAGTTAGTCCGCCGGTTAGATACATCGCCCCGACCAGCACGCATACAATCAGAAATGCGCTCAACAGCCCGAACATTATCCAGCCCAGCGTCTGAGCGACAAGCGCCCACAGCTTGCGGATTTTCTTTCTGCGAACGGCTTGCTCTCTCTCCATCCGCTCCTGC
>CALXIQ010000036.1 GCA_944388405.1 uncultured Ruminococcus sp.
TACGCTTATTTGTCAGGGCGCTCATGTGCATAATGCTGACTGCTATGAACTTACCTGCGGATATGAAGAACATCAGCATGATGAAAGTTGCAGTATTACCTGCGGATTGGAAGAACATACTCATACCGTGGATTGTTGTTCAATAACGGAACATAATCATACTACGGACTGTTATGATGGCGTAGGAAGTCAGGCTGCTATACAACCTGGTTCGTATTCTGAAGGTGAAGTTATTTCCATAATTTTTTTAGGTAAGTACATTTATATCGACGGCACTTTGTATAGATACAACGGAAATACCGACAGCGGAGAAATTGCTCCTACTACTTGTAACAAAGATGAACATACCCACGGCGACGGTAACTGCAATTATGACTGTGGAAAAGAGCAACACATCCATATCGATTCCTGCTATAACTGCGGAAAAACAGAGCACACCCATATCGATTCTTGCTATGAGCTGACCTGTGGTATACAGGCACATACTCAGCATACTGACGACTGTTATATGAGCTCGCTCCACCCGGGTGAGAATTTGTGGGTATACGAAACGTGCGAAGAAGTAACCATAGCCGCCGACGGCAGTACAGTGCTGAATGTGTATTTTAACAGAAGGGAATTTACACTGACGTTTAATTATGATTACAACAGATGGGATGGCTATCGAGAGCGTGAGGAGATAACTGCTCGCTGGGGTGAATATATTGCTGACGAATACAATGATATAGTTGATAATGCAGGAGATTCGTTCTGGAGTGAAAACTATAACGGCTCAGGTCCTTATACAAATTATATCGGTATAATGCCTCAAGAAGACAGAACCTATTATTTAAACCATGATGGCGGTAACAGCAGAAGCACTATGACATATTATGGTGAAGATTTAAATGGCGAATATCAGGTTATTTTCACATTGACGCTCAGAGGAAACTATTATGTTACCGTGGAAGATTTTTATGAGTTTGAGGGATATACTTTCAATCGCCGAATGAGCAGTGAAGAAGGCGACGATTGTGACGGTGCTCAGTTCTATTATGATCGCAATGAATATACACTTAACTTTTTCTCCGGCAACAACAATACCCCTGTTCATTCAGAAAATGTAAAGTATCAGGAAAACCTTGGACAGTATAATTATACGCCTACAACCCCTCCCGAAGGAATGGAAGAGGACGCTCAGTTTGTGGGCTGGTATCAGAACCCGGAGTGCACCGGTGAAGAATACATTCTTTCCGAGCACACTATGCCGGCCAATGACATGGCGCTCTATGCCAAGTGGGTCAACGGTTTGTATACAGTCAGAACCTTTACCGATGAAACTATGGAGGAGCTTTACACATACGACGGCTACAACGGAGTGCAGGATAATATAGTAAAATACACTCTTGCAACTGCGCCCACCGACCCCACAAAGGAAGGCGAGGTGTTTGTAGGCTGGTTCTACAATGACAATGGAGAAGAAAAGCCTTTTTCCTTCACAATGCCTATTACAAGGAACTATGATTTGTATCCAAAATTCTCGGACGAAGCGTTTGTATCATATACGGTACGCTATCTCGAGCAGGGAACTAATACGCCACTTGCCGATGATAAAACAGGAACAGCAAGAATCGGCTCAAACGTTACCGAAAGGGCAAAAATGGGAGACGAGTTGAACTTAGCGCCGGCTGGAACCAATTACTTCCCATTGCAAACGGGCACCAGCATTACATTAAACCGTGATGGTCAGGAGATAATTTTCTATTATACTCCTGCCACCGCAATACAATATACGGTCAGATATGTGAATGCAAGTGATGAAGATTTAATTCCCTCCGTAACTAAAACAACTGCAGATTCAGTGGTTACGGAAACATATGTTGAGATTGAGGGCTATACGCCCAGACAGTACCAGCAGACTCGGGAGCTGTCGGCAAATGCTGAGGATAACGTTATAGTGTTTGTCTACGATTCATCGGCGACAGAACTTGAAATCTGGAAAAAAGGCGCAGACGAAGCCCTTGACCCCGATGCAAACTTTGTATTCAATATCAAGGGTATTGATGAAAATACCTCGCATATCGACCTGACCGTAACAATAAACGGAAACGGTCACATCAACATCACCGACCTGCCGGTAGGCGAATATACTGTTGAAGAAACCGACTGGTCATGGCGGTATACACCTGAAAATAAAACACAGGAAATTACATTATCAGCCGGAGAAAATAATCAGCTGATATTTGAAAACAACAGAACCGAGGATCAGTGGCTGGACGGCGAAGCTTCCTGCGTAAATGAATTTGTATGGAAGCAGGAATAAGAGAGGAGGGCGGAAAATATGTATAATGCAAATCGTTTCAAAAGGACGAGAAAGAATAAACAGCTTATTGCTCTGCTCTCTGTTCTTACGGTAATACTGGGGCTGGCGGGCGGTATAACGCTGGCGTATATCTTCACCCAGACCCAACCGATAGAAAATACCTTCCGACCCACCGAGGTCACCGTCGAAATCGAAGAGGAGTTTGACGGCAGTGTAAAAAGCGATGTGAAAATCACAAACACCGGAACAGCTCCGTCCTACATACGAGCCGCAGTTGTGGTCACATGGGTAACAAGCGACGGCAGCACTTTGGCTGAAACCCCGGTTGAGGGCGAGGATTATGATATAACCTACGCAGAGAACACAGGCTGGCTTAAAGGCGACGATGGATATTGGTATTACACAACGCCGGTAAATCCCAATGAATCCACAGGCATATTGATTGACGAGTGTACACAGCTTGCAGAAAAAGCCGACTGTCAATTGGCAGTGGAAATTCTTGCTTCGGCAATTCAGAGCGACCCGTCGGACGCCGTCACCGAGGCGTGGGGAGTAACGGTTTTAGACGGCGTTATCAGTAATCAGGGGGTGTAGAAGATGAAAAAATCAGTGAGGAAAGCGGCGTCGTTGCTGCTAAGCTTAATAAGTGCGATTTGCTTGTCATTTACCGCTTTGGCGGCTGACGCTTCCGTTACTTATGACGGCAATGCCAGGGAATTTATCTTCGCACCGGGAAGCGATTATTCCCCCACCGACCTGTTTGATAACTTCAAAGGCGTAATGCCCGGCGATTCCCTGACTCAGCAGATTGAAGTGAGAAACGATGTTTCAAACAATGTCAAGATAAAGCTTTACCTGCGCTCTCTCGGGGCGCAGGACGGCTCGGAGGAATTTCTGTCACAGATGAATCTTACCGTGGCTCAGGACGGAGATTCTCAGCTGTTTGACGCCCCGGCTGATGAGACGGACGGTCTTACCGACTGGGTGTATCTGGGCACATTCTATTCTGGGGCTGAAATTGGCCTTGATGTGATCCTCAATGTCCCCGAAACAATGGACAACGCCTTTCAGGACGCTGTCGGTGAGTTAAGCTGGCAGTTTAAGGTTGAGGAGCTTCCTGTTGAGCCGGACGACCCCACACCGCCGGATACAGGCTCCGATTCGGAGCTTCTGCCTTACGGCATTGCAATCGGGTGCTGTTTCGTGTTGTTGACAGCGCTGCCGATTGTGGCGAAGAAGCGCAGACAGCAGCGTTAAAGTCTGTTTATCAGACAGTCCTGACAGCTCATGCCATATAGCAAAAATATAAGACGGCAAGAAAAATCTCTTGCCGTCTTTTGTTGTGCTTAGCTGTTTGTCAGGTTATTCACCCGACTTTCTCAGTGATTCGTTTAATGATTTTTTGGATAGCATTACATACGGCACAATGCAGGATATGCATACAAATACCAATATAATTATCACAGCAAGCAGCAGCTGGTAAACGCCTGCTTGTATTACCGTGTTCTCAAGCAGATTTGCTGACTTGCAGATTAAAAATCCTCCCAACGTTATAATCAGCGCCGTCAGGCAGACTATTATGTTGTAAAGCATTGAGATTAAAATCAGATGCTTTTTCTTTGCACCGCATAAATACAGTATCGAATAGCTCTTGCTTTGATTCTTGCAGTTTATGGCGTTTACGCTTATCGAGCCTATCATTGCAAGAATATATATCGCCGCAATTATCGGCAGCAGGGTGTAAACATCGTTCATTATCATATTTAAGCTGTTTTCCTGTATTTCGGAAAATCTCAAGGAGTAGCTCAATAAAGGCATATCTTCGTTGACAAATTTTCTGTTGTACATCTTTTCTTCTTCGGTAATGGATTCGTTGTATTTGATGTACAGCAAATCTGACATTATTGCTTCCGCTCCGGTTTTGTTCCATTCATCCATTGAAAAGAACACCACAGGCTGGTTTACCGGTTCTTCCCCTTCCGTATAACCGTCTGATTCAAAGCTTCTTTCTATTTGCTCTTCGGTATATCCTAAGTTTGTATACTCATCTCTTACGCTGTTGAAATGTCTGCCGAACAAATTTAAATATGACGGCGTTCTGATATCTATTGTGTCAATTGAATTGTTGCTTATCGTTCCAAGGTATTTTTCATTGTCGCCGATAATGCCGATTATCTCAACTTCTATAGGCACATCCAGCACTTGAAACTTTGCAATATCTCCCACCTTGTAGCCGTAAGGGTTTTCGGTTATAACCGCCTGTGGATATTCGCTCTCCGGGTTGCTTTCCGTTATCCACACTCCCTCTTGTACTTCGGGGATATACAGATTTGCGGCGTAATCGTCGTAAATAAGTGCATAAGCCATTAAAGAATACGTGGATTGGGTGCCCAGTTCGGGAATACCGAAGTCGGGAGTTTCCACTGTTACGGTATATCCTGTTTCAAGGTTGGTATAATTTATTGTTGAAACCAACTCTACGTTTCTCAGCTTTTCTTTTATCTGGTCGGTGCCGGTTATAACCTCGCCATTGTCCTCAAAATTTTGAAACCAGCCGTTGCAAAACAATCCGTCGTTCTCAAGGAGGTCTTTAATTGCGATGTAGTCGCCCACCTTTTCATCTACAGCCGAAGTCATTATCAGCGACACCGTAAACACCGCTATCATTTGTAGGATAATAAGTATATTTATCAGCGGATGAGCCTTGAAGTTCTTTTTAATTATCTTTAAATACATATCATACCCTCCTTCTTAAACTTCAGATTTTTGTAGAGCAGCATTATGTTCAGGAGATAGGACAGTATGCAGTAGATTACAATTATGCTGACGTAAATGTAAGGGGTGTAGGCTTGGGTAATAAGGGGGAAGGTTTCGGAAAGCAGCGGCATAAGAAGCTTGCTGTAAACCACTGCCGAAATCACACCCACCGGCAGCATAACCAGCATAATTTCATTGGCGGTGGAAATGCTCAGCCGTGAGGTTATTCCTCCGTATATGCGAAGAATTTCAAGCTGTCTTTGACGGCTTATGATTATGTAATTATACAGAATCGATATATTAAGCGCCGAAAGAATTGCAATGCACACCGAAATTATAATTACGCTGAAATAGTAGGCGTTGTTTGCCGCCAGATCAAGAATTGCTTCGTTAATCGTTACCCTGTCACCGAAAAAGCCTTCTATGGTTGCTTCAAACTCTTCATATACCGACTGGGTTATCCTCTGGTTAAGCCCGAAATAAAAAGCGTCAAACATTTCGGTATCGTCGGGAATTGAGTTAAAGGGCACATATACGCTTTGAAAACCATAGCCGGCAATATTGGGGTTTGCAATACCTATTACATCATAGCTGCTTCCGAAGGCGGTAACGGTATCGCTTTGCTCCGGGGCAGGGGGAATCTGAAATTCATATTCTTCTCCCAGAATCACCGCTACCATATCGCCGTTGCTGTACTGCTCCTGAGTAAAGAAACTGCCCTCCATCATCATCAGATCGTCAAGCATGGGGTCAAATACACTGTTTGCATATTCAATTTTCCCGTCATTATACTGAAGAAAAAAAGTTACCGGCACAGCTTCCTCTATTCCACTGACCTGTGTGCTGGTGGAACAGCTCATATCTGCGACATTTTCATACAACTCCGGGGGAACCTGCCTGATAAATTCCTCAATATCGCTTTTATAGATAATGTCGTTAAAGTTAAATGCCACGACAAAACTATCAAGCTCGCCGTCCTCAAGATTCCTGCTGTACTGATAAAACAAGCCTATAGAGAAAAATATTACTGTGAATGAGGTGAATATTACAAACAAGAGAATAACAAAGATTGAGGTGTTGTTTCTGGCAAGTATTTTAAGATTCTTAATGGAATACATTCTTTCTTTCACTCCTTTTGACGAAACATCCAAGATCAATACTCACAGATTTGAATTTTATGCCTTCGCAGATATTTCAGTCGGGTAATTGGGATTACAAAACAGTATTTTTTCTCTGCATCGGGCTCACCTTGCTTTCTTTATTTAAACAAAACAATGAATTATAAACCACCTTGTGTGCTTTATGGTTTTATCTCATAAATTATCCTTAATAGCATTATACCATACATAGAAAAAATGTCAATAAAATCAGGAAAATTTGCATTATCTTTAGAGTATATGCACAAAAGTCTAAGCAAGATTTTGTTAAACATTTTTGGGTATCGGCAGAAATGTCATCATTGCTTTCCTATGAAAAATGTGATTTATCGGGCAATACTGAATAATGCACAAATTATCCCCATACATATTGTGAAAAAGGTAGAATTTCAGGTAAACATCAGTAAATTGCATAAAGATGCTTGAAATAATTTTGCATCAGTGTATAATTAAATTATGGGAAAGAATTATACATAACGCCCGGTTGTGATGGCGTTAATGTGGACGGATTTAATTATCATAAGGTATATATACAACGAAGAAAAAATTAGCTTGATAATGTAAAAAGTCTGAACGAAAGGTGCTGAGCGTTTATACGACACATTTCACGGCAAAAATTTGAAAATTATAGGAGGCTAATTTTATGAAAAACAAGCTGATAATCTTTTTATGTTCACTTTCCCTTCTGCTGACCGGCTGTGCTGAAGGAGAAACTACGTCGTCACAAGGTGGCGACTTGAGCAACTCGGGAGCGTCGGACAGCACTCATGCGGAGGAAAGCGCAGAGGAGGTTGCAGAACCGGAGGATAGCGGCGATGACTTTGAAGCGGAGTACAACGCCGTTGCGGAAAAATATCCCGACAAAACCGTGCTGGTGTGGGCAAATGTGACTAAGGCAAGATATCAGGACGAGGTTAATGAGTATCTTGCAGAGCATGGCAGCGACTATGTAATTTGTTTCAGATCATTTAACCCTGCCGCCGGTCTGACGGGCGAGAGCGATGAAGCTGCAACCTACGCTGAGGCAGTGGCGCAAGCTATAGAGGATTCTCAGCAGATTGATATAATAAGCTCCGGCATCAGATATTTTGGAATGGACTCATTTTATAATATCTATCACAACTGCGTAGTCAACGGCTGGTTTGAACCTCTTGATGATTATCTCGAAAACACTGAGCATGGTCAGGAATTGTATAACCTTATGCCGGAAAACTATTGGCAGAGCCTGACGGTGAATGGCTCAATCTATGGCTTTGACGGTGCGGGTTATTGCCTGAAAGAGGAAGCGTGCTATATTATCAATGCCAATCTTGCGGACGAACAGGGCGTTGACCTTGACAATTTCGCAGGGGAATATGACGATTCCATCAGGGCGATTGCTGATGTTTGCAGTGAAAACGGCTGGTATTTTGATGTAAACATTCTGGAGCAACCGGCGGTGTACAGCGATAATCAGTTTATAGCTTCAATGGTTTATATTGATGACAACGGACAGGCGGCGAACTTTTTTGAAAGTCAGCCGGCTGAAGACCTGTACAACGCCATTTGCTACGGATTTGATAATGGCGTAATTTTAAGTGCAATAACCGACGAATGGGAGGAAGGAACCCAGTTTACTAAGGAAAACGATTTTGGTTTAACTACATCTTCCCTGTGCGGCGGCTTTATAAACGGAAATTCCTGCGAAAAGATTCCCGACGGTCTGGGCATCGGTAATACGATAACAACCGATGCATACTATTATTACCCCGCCGTTTCAGATATGATATATTCCGCCAAAAGTGGCGTGGGAGTGTGTTCATCATCACAGTACAAGGACCTGGCATTTGAAGCAATCTGCGAGGTAATGACAAACCGGGAGCTTAACAATATTATCTGCTACGGCACAGACTATGAGATTGTGGACGGCTACGCTGTTACGGAGGAGTTTTATGTTCCTCCCTTAGGGCTGGAAAGCTTTGCGGTAAAAACCCCCTGTCGGGACGCTGAAACTATTGAAACCGTCGACCGAATGAAGCAGGCGCTTGAAGATTTTGAGCTGATGGATTATGCAGGCTTCTGCTTTGATACCCGACCGGTGGCACAGCAGATAATTGCTGTTGACACACTGATGTCGGAAATATGCAATGAATTTCCTTCCTCACAGTACGCAACAGGGGAGGACTATCTTGCCGACCTGAACGCACGGCTTTACGACGCCGGATTACAGGACATCATAGACGAAGCCAATCGACAGCTGGAGGTATACAATAATGAAGAAAATAGTTAGTCTGATGCTTGCAGCGACGGCAGCACAGACACCGCTGCGGCAGGGATATATAGATCGGATTCAGCTTAAAGCCTGAATTTTCCTATACATTAAGATAGTATTCAGATTTGCGATTTCAGCCGTAAAACTATCGTTTTTACTAAGTTTTTTTAAAAAACCTATTGCAAAAACAGACAAGGTGTTGTATAATATTATTGCATTCATTAGTGTTTTAATGCGACACTTAAATAAAATATGGAGGGAATGTTACTATGAAGAAATTTGGAAGAAGGCTTATTGCCGGACTTTGTTCTGCCGCAATTGCCGCAAGTATGTTTACAATGGCATCGGCTTCGTCCGCAACAACCTTGAATTCGTTTGAAGCGGTAAGTGAAAATGTAAAGCTTATAGGCCGTTCTTATCGTGGCGATGATACTACTTATTTTAACTATACCGCAAGCGGTGTAGAGTTTACCTGCACAGGCTCAATGGTAAGATTTAAGGTGCGTCAGGCAGGCGACCCCACAAGAATCGCTATTTATGTAAACGATGCACTTTATTCTGTGGGAATGCTCAGAGTAGGTTCAAACACTGGCGTTATCGACGTAGCGCTTGAAGAGGGTGAAAACACCGTTAAGCTGATCAAGCTTTCCGAATCTGCAAACTCCACCCTTGCAATCGACAGTATTGAGACTGACGGTGAAGCTATTGCTCCCACAGCTGCAAAGACTCATTCCATCGAGTTTATCGGCGACTCAATCACCTGCGGTTACGGCGCTGACGGTGCTTCCAACGAAGCGTTTTCAACTTCAAATGAAAACGGAGCAAAGACTTATGCATATCTTACCGCTCAGAACTTTAACGCTGACTACAGCATGGTTTCTGTAAGCGGAGCGGGAATTATTTCGGGCTATACCGGCACACAGGGCGTAAAGAATGAAACTCTTGTTGTTCCTACATTCTATGAAAATCTCTGTTACACATGGAGCTACATAGACGGTGCAAACGTTGGAAACTATGAGTGGGATTTCTCACAGTATCAGCCTGAGCTGGTTGTAATAAACCTGGGTACAAACGATAACTCCTACACGGGAAGCGATGCTACAAGACGTGCTGAGTATGAGGAAGGTTATGTTGAGTTCCTAAAGGTAGTAAGAGAAAACAACCCCGACGCTAAAATCCTCTGTACTCTTGGAATAATGGGTCAGCAGCTTTATGATTCAATGGCAAACGCTGTTGAAACATACACAACTGAAACAGGCGACAGCAACATCTATACTTATGAGTTTGCCGTTCAGGATACAACCAACAACGGTACAGCTCCCGACTGGCATCCTTCAGAGGCGTCCCACAGCGACGCTGCAGTAGAGCTTACAGATCAGATTGAAGCAATCATGGGCTGGGAAACGGTAACTCCTACCGAAACGGGAATGGCAGGCTACAGCAAGGACGACGACGCTGTATTTGACGTTGTTGCCGAAGAAGAGCCCGAGGATTCTTCTGTTGCGGATTCTGAGGCTGATTCATCTGTAACGGATTCCGAGGCTGATTCTTCCGTTGCAGATTCTGAGGCTGATTCTACTTCCGACGCTTCAAGCGATACAGGCTCGACCGATTCTTCCGAGGTAAGCTCTGAGGAGTCTGTTCCTTCAACTGAGTCGCCGGCTACCGACAACAACCCGTCTACCGGAGCGGTAGCAGGAACAGCGGCAGTTGCAGTATTGCTCAGCGCTGCGCTTGTAACAGTAAAAAGGAAAAAGTAATTTTTAAATGCTGGCTGCATTTAAAGTAATGTGTTAAAAATCAAAAGCCCTGTCGGCAGAAATTGCGCGGCAGGGCTTTTTTGCTGATCGTTAATTTTGTGTTTGGTTAAATTTTTCTTTTTATAAGAGAGATTGCTGCTTTTTTGTGGGCTGTGAGTATAAACGTCGTAATCGGCGGCAAAATAATTCCGTAGATTTACCGAAATTACGGAGGAACGGTCATGAAAAATACTGAAATTACAAAGGTTCACGGAAGAGAAATACTTGATTCAAGAGGAAACCCCACGGTGGAAGCGGAGGTTACCCTTGTCGATGGCACAACAGGCAGAGGTCAGGCTCCCAGCGGAGCGTCAACGGGAATTTACGAAGCCTGTGAGCTGAGGGACAACGATAAATCAAGATATATGGGAAAAGGCGTAAAGAATGCTGTTGAAAACATAAGCGAAAAAATTTGCCCTATACTTGCAGGAACGGACGCTACGGACATTTATGCGATTGATAAAACCATGATTGCGCTGGACGGAACAAACGATAAATCAAAGCTTGGCGCAAATGCTATTTTAGCGGTGTCGCTGGCGTGTGCGGACGCTGCGGCAAAATCCCTTAAAATGCCGCTATATAAATTTATCGGGGGCGTTTCCGCCACAAGGATGCCCGTTCCGATGATGAATATTTTAAACGGCGGAGCTCATTCCTCAAACGGCCTTGACGTTCAGGAGTTTATGATTATGCCTGTGGGGGCAAAAAGCTTTTCTCAGGGATTGCAGTGGTGCTGCGAGGTGTTCCACACTCTTGCTAAAATCCTTAAAAACAAAGGTCTTTCCACTGCGGTGGGCGACGAAGGTGGCTTTGCGCCTGAGATAAGCTCAGATATAGAGGCGCTTGACCTTTTGTCGGACGCTGTTAAATCGGCAGGTTTTACTCTGTCTCAGGATTTTGTGTTTGCTTTAGACGCTGCCTCAAGCGAATGGAAAACCGACAGCAAGGGTTTCTACCGCCTGCCCAAAAGCGGCGAGCGGTTTGATTCCAATCAGCTTATAGACCGCTGGGAATTGCTTTGCGCCAAATATCCCATCAGGTCAATCGAGGACGCTCTTGACGAGGAGGATTGGCAGGGCTGGCAGCGATTGACCTCAAGGCTTGGAAGAACAATACAGCTGGTGGGTGACGACTTGTTTGTAACTAACACAAAACGCCTTTCAAAGGGAATCTCCGAAGGGGCGGGCAATGCTATCCTTATTAAGCTTAACCAGATTGGAACTCTGTCCGAAACGATAGAAGCGGTGAAAATGGCTAAGAATCACGGCTACAATGCTGTTATGTCCCACCGCTCAGGCGAAACTGAAAGCACCGCTATTGCAGACCTTGCAGTTGCCCTCAATGTAGGTCAGATTAAAACCGGCGCTCCCAGCAGAAGCGAGCGAACCGCAAAATATAATCAGCTGCTGAGAATCGAGGAGAATATCACCTACAGCTCCGATGATTTTTACGGAAAATGCTTTTAACATGAAAATATAGTAATATACCAAATGTTGTGCTCGGGCAACTTTATTGATACAGCCGATAGATTTCTTCGAACATTTAATGCATATTATAGAAAAATAAGTTGCATTTTGAGGAACAATTTATACTAAAATGGTATAAGTATTGCGAAAGTGTAGAGTAATTTGTTTAGCTGTGTTAATTTTTCGGGCTTTTCCTTGACTTGAAGGGCGAATTGTGTTAATATGAATTTAGAGGTTAGTATGTTGTAAATCATATTAATCATGTAAATTTTCATATGTTTGATATGTATAATTTCAAACGTCTGATTTGTTTATATTGTTTAAATTTCGGTCTGCTTTTTGGCAGCCACTGAAAGGACTGATTTGTTGATGGCAAAGGAATTTTTACAGGAATGGGAGGGCTTCAATCCCGGAAGATGGAGCACCTCTGTAAATGTCCGTGACTTTATACTGAAAAATTTTACTCCCTACGATGGCGACGAAAGCTTCCTTGCGGGACCTACCGAAGCGACAAATAAGCTGTGGCAGCAGGTAATGGAACTGTCGGAAAAGGAGCGTGAGGCAGGCGGAGTGCTTGATATGGATACCAAAATCGTATCCACAATAACTTCCCATAAAGCAGGGTATCTTGATAAGAATCTGGAGCAGATTGTAGGCTTCCAGACAGATAAGCCCTTCAAGCGTTCCCTCCAGCCCTTCGGCGGAATCAGAATGGCTCAGAAAGCTTGCCAGGAGAACGGCTATGAGGTTGACCCTGAAGTCGTGGAGATATTCACAAAATATCGAAAGACCCACAATCAGGGCGTTTTTGACGCATACACTCCCGAAATGAAGCTGGCAAGACACGCTGCTATTATTACCGGACTTCCCGACGCATACGGCAGAGGAAGAATTATCGGAGATTATCGAAGAGTTGCGCTTTACGGCGTAGATTTGCTTATCGAGGATAAGAAAAATCAGCTTGCTACCTCGCTGGTAAGAATGACATCCAAGAACATCAGACTGAGAGAGGAGCTTGCAGAACAGCTGAGAGCGCTGGACGACCTGAAAAAACTGGGCGAGATTTACGGCTTTGATATTTCCCGTCCCGCAAAGAACGCAAAAGAGGCTATTCAGTGGCTTTATTTCGGCTACCTTGCTGCTGTTAAGGAGCAGAACGGAGCCGCCATGTCGCTGGGCAGAACCTCAACATTCCTTGATATTTATATTCAGCGTGACCTTGAAAAGGGTCTTATCACCGAGGAACAGGCACAGGAGTATATCGACCACTTTATTATGAAGCTGCGTCTTGTTAAGTTTGCAAGAACTCCCGAGTACAATCAGCTGTTCTCCGGCGACCCCACCTGGGTAACCGAATCTATCGGCGGAGTTTCAATCGATGGCGTTCCTATGGTAACGAAAACCTCATTCAGGTATCTCCATACCCTTGACAATCTTGGACCTGCTCCCGAGCCTAATATGACGGTGCTGTGGTCGAAAAAGCTCCCTCAGAATTTCAAGAAGTTCTGTGCCAAGATGTCTATCAGAACCTCATCTATCCAGTATGAAAACGACGATATGATGAGAGTTACCCACGGCGACGATTACGCAATCGCCTGCTGTGTATCCTCCATGAGAATAGGCAAGGAAATGCAGTTCTTCGGAGCAAGAGCCAACCTGGCAAAATGTCTGCTGTATGCAATCAACGGCGGCGTTGACGAAAGACTGAAAATTCAGGTAGGACCAAAGTACAGACCCGTGGAAGGCGACTATCTTGACTTTGACGACGTAATGGAAAAGTACGAGGACATGATGGAATGGCTGGCAGGACTATATGTAAACACCCTCAACGTTATTCACTATATGCATGACAAGTACTGCTATGAAAAGATTCAGATGGCGCTTCACGACAGAGACGTAAAGAGATATTTCGCAACAGGAATCGCCGGACTTTCGGTAGTTGCCGATTCGCTGTCGGCTATCAAGTACGCAAAGGTCAAGTGCATAAGAGATGAAAACGGAATTGTTACCGACTACGAGATTGAAGGCGATTTCCCCAAATACGGCAACAACGACGACAGAGTTGACAGCATTGCGGTGGACATCGTAACAAAGTTTATGAACATGATTAGAAAGCACCACACCTACCGTGACGGCGTGCCTACAATGTCTATTCTCACCATTACCTCAAACGTGGTTTACGGCAAGAAAACAGGAAACACCCCCGATGGCAGAAAAATGGGCGTACCTCTTGCACCGGGAGCAAATCCTATGCATGGCAGAGATACTCACGGAGCTGCGGCATCGCTGTCCTCAGTGGCAAAGCTGCCATTCAGACATGCTCAGGACGGTATTTCTAACACCTTTTCAATTGTGCCTGACGCTTTGGGTAAGGATTCTCAGGTATTTGTAGGCGACCTTGATATTGAAAGCATTGCAAAGGAGCTGAATTCTGATGGGGTATAACGTTACAAAGGACGAAGAAAACGGACAGCTTGACGAGCTGGTGGAAATGATAGACCTGCTGATGGAAAGCGGCGACGGGCATATTACAATAAAAGCCGATGAAACGGAAGAGGGCATAAAGGTTAGAACCTTCAGGTCAAACGACTGCGGTGGCACAAAAGGCGCCTGCTGTCAGCCCAATGAGCAGATAGACGACGAGTAATCTAAGCCTATGTTAAAGTAAATTATTATTATGAAAGGAAGATTTATATGGCAAATGTAGAACCAAACGAAAAACAGGTTGATAATCTGGTTGAACTTCTTGATGGTTATGTGGAAAAAGGCGGACATCACCTCAACGTAAATGTATTTACAAGAGAAACCCTGCTGGACGCTCAGAAGCACCCCGAAAAGTATCCTCAGCTTACTGTAAGGGTATCGGGATACGCCGTTAATTTTGTAAAGCTTACCAAAGAGCAGCAGGACGACGTTATCTCCAGAACATTCCACAACCAAATCTGATAGCTATGTGCAAACAGGGCGCTTAAAGGCGTCCTGTTTTTGTTTTGGAGGGATTTGAAAGACAGGTTGTGTTTTCGCTAAAAACATGGTATAATAAAAATAGTAGTTAGAAGCTAGAAACTAGAGGCTAGACAACGGGGAGGAAATTTTTTCTTACCTTTAACACAAAGCAGGTAAGGACAGTTCTTGCCTCTTGCCTCTAAATATCTTGCTTCTGGAAACGAGGTGTTGTTTATGGAAGGATATATTCATTCGACCGAAAGCTTCGGAACGGTTGACGGTCCGGGGATAAGGTTTGTTATATTTATGCAGGGCTGTCCTATGAGGTGCAAATACTGTCACAATCCGGATACCTGGGCGATAGGCAAAGGCGAGGTGCGGACGGCGGAAAGTCTGCTGGAGGAATATGAATCATACAAGGAATTTTTAAAAAACGGCGGAATAACCTGCACAGGCGGAGAACCCCTTTTGCAGCTGGATTTTGTCACCGAGCTGTTTGAAAAGGCAAAACAACGCAAAATCCACACCTGCCTTGATACGTCGGGAATAACCTTTATGCCGGAAAATGAGCAGGTGGTGGAAAAATTTAAAAAGCTGATGAAATATACTGACCTTGTTATGCTGGATATTAAGCATATAGACGACGAGGAGCATAAAAAGCTGACAGGCCACAGCAATAAAAATATTCTGGCGTTTGCCGAATTTTTAAGCAAAGAGGGCACAGAACTTTGGGTGCGTCATGTGGTAGTGCCGGGAATAACCGATAATGATAAATATCTTCACGACTTGGGATATTTCCTTGGAGGACTGAAAAATCTCAAAGCGCTTGACGTTCTGCCTTATCACACCATGGGAAAGGCAAAATATGAACAGCTTGGAATGGAGTATCCTCTTGGAGATACCCCTGCGGCGGATAAGTCTCTTGCGGTTCACGCCAAGGAGATAATTATGGAGGGTTTAAAGGACAGGTTGAGAAAAAAGGAGGGTGAATAAGCTTTCTTGGACAACCTGAGCAAAGACGCCGGGTCCTTTTGCAATGTCCTTCCTTGACAATACGCAAAAAGTGTAGTATACTGAACTTGTGGCAAGGGGAAAGAATCTCTGACTCCGAACCCTTGATTTTATCTTACCGAAAGATATGTTCTGACGGAAAAGGCTTGAAATAATGACGTTTGCGCGGCTGTTTGGTTAGACGGTCTGCATTGTTGTGTCCCTGCCTTTTTCGGCGGGGATTTTTGTTTTAAGAAGGGCTGATATGAACAGAATTGCGCTTATTGGAATTATGGTTGAGGACAGGTTTGCGGCAGGCAGAATAAACGAGGTTTTACATCAGTACGGAAAATATATTATCGGAAGAATGGGTATTCCTAACGCTAAGGAGCATCTCAGCGTAATAAGCGTTGTGCTGGACGCTCCCGCCGATGTGATAAGCGCCCTCTCAGGAAAGCTGGGAATGATTAAAGGCGTTTCCTCAAAAACCATCTATTCAAAGCTTGAGGACAGTAAGGGGGAATAGTTATCAGCAAAAACATTTCACTTATTGACAAGCTTTATAACACCTGTGAGCTGAGCCGTGAGGAATACGCTTATCTTATAGCAAACCGTGATGATGAATCTGCACAGTATCTGTTTTCTCTTGCACGAAGGGTAAGAGAAAAATACTACGGCAAAAAGGTGTATATCAGAGGGCTTATCGAGTTTACAAACTACTGCAAAAACGACTGCCTTTACTGTGGAATACGCCGTTCCAATAAAAACGCTGAACGCTACCGATTGGAAAAGTCCGAAATTCTGGACTGCTGTAAAGAGGGCTGGAAGCTGGGTTTCAGAACCTTTGTGTTGCAGGGCGGGGAAGACGGTTTCTATTCCGTCGAAAAGATATGCGGCATAGTCAGAGGGATAAAAGAACTTTTCCCAGATTGTGCGGTTACTTTGTCTATCGGCGAGAAAAGCCGTGAAAGCTATCAGGCGTATTTTGACGCCGGTGCGGATCGGTATCTTTTGAGGCATGAAACCGCAGACGACGACCATTATGCAAGACTACATCCAAAGGAGCTTTCGGCTCAGAACCGCCGCAGGTGCTTATATGATCTGAAAGAAATCGGATATCAGGTGGGAGCAGGATTTATGGTGGGTTCGCCATATCAGACAGCCGATAATCTTGCTTCTGATATGATGTTCATAAAAGACTTTAAACCTCATATGGTTGGAATAGGTCCTTTTGTTCCGCACCACGATACTCCGCTTGCAAACGAAAAACCCGGCACCCTTGAGCTTACGCTTTTTATGCTGGGGCTTATAAGACTTACGTTGCCATCGGTTTTGCTGCCTGCCACTACCGCACTGGGAACTATAGACCCTCAGGGTAGGGAAAAAGGCGTGCTTGCCGGAGCAAATGTTGTAATGCCGAATCTTTCTCCTATGAGCGTGAGAAACAAGTATATGCTGTACGACAACAAGATAAGCACCGGCAGTGAGTCGGCGCAGAGCGTTGACGATCTGAAAAAAAGAATGTCGCAAATCGGTTACGATGTAGTGGTAGACCGGGGAGATGCGATTAAGCCTTAAATTTTGACACTAAAATTTTATATAAGAAAGAAGAATGGATATGTACAACCCGAAATCTTTAAAAGCAGAGGAATTTATCAATCACGAGGAGATACTTGAAACTCTTGATTATGCTGAGAAAAACAAGCATAACCGTGAACTGATTGAGCAGATTCTTGAAAAGGCAAAGCCCAGAAAGACCGATAAAGGCGTTGAGTGCGCAGGTCTTTCTCACAGAGAGGCAAGCGTTCTGCTGGCGTGCGACATTCCCGACATGACCGAGAAAATGTATCAGCTGGCAAGAGATATAAAGGAGGCTTTCTACGGCAACCGAATTGTTATGTTCGCCCCGCTGTATCTTTCCAATTACTGCGTAAACAAGTGCGTTTACTGCCCCTATCACTATCAGAACAGAACAATTCCCAGAAAGAAGCTTACTCAGGAGGAGGTAGCCAAGGAGGTTATTGCCTTGCAGGACATGGGTCACAAGCGTCTTGCCATCGAGGCTGGAGAGGACCCGGTGAACAATCCTATCGAGTATATTCTTGAGTGCATAAAAACAATTTATTCTATAAAGCACAAAAACGGTGCAATCCGCAGAGTTAATGTAAACATTGCCGCAACCACCGTGGAAAACTACCGTAAGCTTAAAGAAGCAGGCATCGGAACCTACATACTTTTCCAGGAGACCTACCACAAGGAAAGCTACGAAAAGCTTCACCCGGCAGGACCAAAGCACAACTATGCTTATCACACCGAGGCTATGGACAGAGCCATGGAGGGCGGAATAGACGATGTTGGACTTGGGGTTCTGTTTGGTCTGGAACTGTACAAGTATGAATTTGCCGGACTGCTTATGCACGCCGAGCACCTTGAAGCCGTTCACGGAGTAGGTCCTCACACCATCAGCGTGCCCAGAGTAAAGCACGCCGACGACATCGACCCCGACGTTTTTGACAACGGCATTGACGACGATACCTTTGCTAAGATAATCGCCTGCATCAGAATTGCCGTGCCTTATACGGGAATGATTATCTCCACAAGAGAAAACCAGTCCTGCCGCGATAAGGTGCTGGGTCTGGGAATTTCTCAGATTTCCGGCGGTTCAAGAACCTCGGTAGGGGGCTATGCGGGATATACTTCTGAGGAAAGACCGCACGATACAGAGCAGTTTGACGTTTCCGACCAGCGTTCTCTCGACGAGGTTGTAAAGTGGCTGATGGATCTGGGATATATTCCGTCATTCTGCACCGCCTGCTACCGTGAGGGAAGAACCGGCGACAGATTTATGAGCCTTTGCAAAACGGGTCAGATTCAAAACTGCTGTCACCCTAACGCTCTTATGACATTGAAGGAATATCTTGAAGATTACGCTTCCCCGGAAACCAAAGAGGTAGGAGAGAAGCTTATTACTGAGGAGCTTAAAAAGATACCCAACGAAAAGGCAAGAAAGCTTGCAACGGAATATATCGAAAACATTCACCTCGGCAAGCGGGATTTCAGATTCTGATTTAAATTGACGTTATAAATTTCAAGGAGGAAACACGCTATGAGTCTTAACACAACCCCATCATCAGACAGAGTACACATTGGCATTTTCGGAAGAAGAAACGCAGGAAAGTCCAGCGTCATAAACGCCCTGACCGGGCAGAAATTAGCTATCGTTTCGGAAGTCCTCGGCACTACCACCGACCCGGTGTCAAAGGCAATGGAACTGCTCCCACTGGGTCCTGTGGTGATGATAGACACCCCGGGACTTGACGACGACGGCGAGCTGGGAAAGCTGAGAGTGCAGAAGGCTTTGCAGGCGCTTAACAAGACGGATATTGCAGTGGTGGTAATAGACGGCAGTCAGGGCAGGACAGATGCGGACGAAGCGGTAATAAAACGTATCAAGGATAAGGGAATACCCTACATCGTGGTTTACAACAAGTCTGATATAAACGCTCCCCAGACGTTTAGCGAAAACGAAATTGCAGTCAGCGCCGAAACGGGAGAAAACATAAACGAACTTAAAGAGCGTTTAGCAAGGCTTGTCCCTGAGAAAACCCACGAGTTTCCCATAATCGCCGACAAGGTTGAAAAGGGCGATTTTGTGGTGCTTGTAATTCCCATAGATTCGGCAGCACCTAAGGGCAGAATTATTCTTCCCCAGCAGCAGGTTATAAGAGAATTGCTGGAGTGTGGCTGCACCTCGGTAGTATGCCGCGAGCATGAGCTGGCGGACACTTTGCGTGATTTAGGCAAGAAACCTAAATATGTCGTTACCGATTCTCAGGCGTTTGCACGGGTTTCAAAGGACACTCCGGAGGACATCTGCCTTACCTCCTTTTCAATTCTGTTTTCCCGTCACAAAGGAAACCTTGAGATTCAGGCGAGGGGAGCGGCTATGCTTGACAAGCTCCGGGACGGAGATACAGTGCTTATCTCCGAGGGCTGTACTCATCATCGACAGTGCGAGGATATCGGAACGGTAAAGCTGCCCGGCTGGATCAAAAAGCATACGGGCAAGAATATCAACTTTGAGTTTACCAGCGGAACCGAGTTTCCATACGACCTTTCCAAATACAGCTTGATAATTCACTGCGGAGGCTGTATGCTTAACGAACGGGAGATGAAATATCGAATAAAGTGCGCTATCGACGCCGGAGTTCCTATTACAAATTACGGTACGGCAATAGCGTATATGAACGGAATACTCAAACGAAGCCTGGAGATTTTTCCGGAGATTTCAAAAAAGGTGTTTGATTAAACGCCGGTGATTACAATCTTGGCAGGCTGTTAAAAAGTTTTGCCGGAGCTGTAATCTTTTGCGAAGCATACTCTGTCCGCCTGATTTTCCTGATTCAGAAAAGAGGCTTTTCTGCAGATTTTCCATGAAATTTTTAATGCAGCGCAGGACAGCCTCAATGGAAGTGAAACCTGCTCTTTGCTGATTTACAGACTGATTTTGCTGATGAGCAAAAACTTCTTTGAAAATCAGAATGTGAGAATAGTCAGAAAAGAAATACTCCTTGAAGCTGTCAGGTTTATGAACGAGCAATTTGCTCAGGACATCACTCTGGAACAGCTTGCGGAAATAGCGGGAGTTTCCGTGCAGCATTTCTGCCGCTGTTTCAAAGAGCGAATGGGAATGAGACCTGTCGAATATCTTGCCAGACGGAGAATTGCCCAGTCAAAGCACCTGCTTCTGAACACAGATAAAAGCATTGAGGAAATTGCGCAGGAGGTGGGGTATCACGGAGCAACTTATTTCGGAATGGTTTTTCGCAGATACGAGGGTATGACCCCAAGTGAGTTTCGTAAATCAAAAGGCTTGCTTAGCCTGTGAATGTTCATATTGTTGGAATGTGAGAATAATTTGTGATTGACAATTGCCTTCTTCGGTCGGATAATAGTAATGTAGCTATTGTCCCACCGAAGATTTTTTTATGATTTGTCAGCGGCAGCGTTGTGAGCAGCTATGCTTATGCCGGCTGTATTCAGAGGGATGCGATTTGCCCGGAGGAGGAAGTTATGGATATTGTCATCAATGGTTTAAAGGCGGAGCTTTCAGAGAATAAGCTATATCGGGGTGCCGGTATGGTCAGCGGAAATAATTCCTCCCGTTTGCTTCTGGATTACAAGGCGGAAAATCCCAAGGCATATTGGGAGATTCTCAACTGCCTGTTTGGCGATGAAGGAGTGGGAATCAATCATCTTAAGCTGGAAATGGGCTCTGACGTCAACTCATCTTCGGGAACAGAACCCTGCGTTATGCGAACGGAAACGGAGAAACCCGACGTAACCAGAGGCGCAGGCTATCAGCTGGCGGCGGACGCTCTTACCGTCAATCCCAACCTTACCCTTGATATGCTTTACTGGAGCGAACCCTTGTGGGTGACAAATTCCGATGATGTGTATGCCGCCCGCTACAAATGGTACAAGAAAACATTGGATGCAGCTTTTGAAACTTACGGATTGAAATTTGACTATGTCAGCGCAGTTCGAAATGAAAGAGAAATTGATGGGGAATGGGTAAAGTATCTTTCAAAAAGTCTGAAAGCTGAAACGGACTGTCCTTACGATTATTCTTCAATTAAAATTGTCGCGGCAGATGAAGTGTGCACCTGGAACATTGCAGGTATGATGTTAGGCGATTCAGATTTACTGAAGGCTGTTGACGTGCTGGGAAGTCACTATACAAGCTGGTCAAGCCAAAATGCCAAGCTGCTGGCAGACAAATACGGTAAGGAACTTTGGTTCAGCGAGGCGTCTTCTCCAATGAGCTATGCACAGGGTACATATCGTTATGACGGCACGGGGTCGGGTATGTCTGACATAAACGGCGTTCTTGATGTTTTCAATCGAATTATAACCATGTATCCCGGAGGAAAGATGACCCTGTATGAGTATCAGCCGGCAGTTGCCGCTTATTATGACGGCGTAACCTATGGTCAGAAGCAGCTGATTGTGGCAAACGAGCCGTGGGGCGGCAGCTATTATCTGGACAGCGGTTATTATATGTCCCTTCATTTTTCACAGTTCATAAAAAAAGGTTGGGCATTCATTGATGATGCCTGTTACGCAGACGGAGTTGTTGGCGGCGACGGTCATGCAGTCGTAGACGCCAAATACAGCTTTATGACGGCTTCTGATACGCAAACGGGAGATTACAGCACGGTCATCACCAATACAACCCCGGAGCCGATTACTTATAATTTCAAGGCGTGCAATGTTGACAAGGCAGCTTCAAATGTTTATGTATGGGAAACAAGAGGTCCGGACGGCGGTGAGTGGAATGAAAATTATTTCAGAATGACGGAAACAATAACACCTGCGGAGAATAACGGCTTATACACCTATTCAGTCACAGTAACACCCTATTCTATGGTGACGGTTTCTACTTTAGAACATAGTCAGTCGGAATATGAATATAAAGAATGCAGTCCTGAAATTCTATCACTGCCATACAAAGATGATTTTGAATACAAGGATTACCCCAAGGACTATCTGTCCTCAAGAGGAAACGCCCCCAGATACACTACCGACCAGGGCGGGGCGTTTGAGGTTCAGAATTTAAACGGTCGCAATGTTCTGATGCAGATGATTACGCCGGATATTAAAGCGCAGGAATGGGGCTATACCCCCAATCCCACCACCAATTTTGGCGACGACAGATGGTATAACTACAGCATCTCTGCCGATGTTTTGCTAACCAAAAGCGTTGCACCGCAAGAAAATTATGCGGGTATAGGATTGAGATTCAATCTGGCATGCACATCGGAAAGCGGGTACCGGATATGCATTTATGAAAACGGTAAATGGAAACTGAACAATGGCAGCCGCACAATTGCAGAGGGGGTTATCTCCGAATTTGACAGCAGCGTGTGGCACCATTTAAAGCTTCAGGCGGTGGATTCAGCGGTGACTGCATGGATAGACGGTGCGGAAGTTGCCGCTTGCAACGACAATCCTTGCTGCAGCGCAGGACGTGGGGCGTTATACAGTTGGTGGAGCAATAACTGCTTTGACAATATCGCAGTTGAACCGGTGGAAGGTTTGGAACCGTATATCACCCGATTTGACAATACAGATGCCGCATTTTCTTACAACGGAAACTGGACCCACAACACAATGAGCAGTTTCAGCAATTACAAGCGGACTGTTTCCGAGGGAAGGGAAGGTGCTGAGCTGACCTTCACATTTACAGGCACAGGCTTCGCCCTTTTAGGCGGAGCGGCACAGTCGGGCATTAGCATAAGGCTGGACGGTGAAACCGTGGCAAAAAATTTCCTGCCCAAGGCGGAGGGAAACCGTGAGGTAATCTTTCAAATGAGCGGACTTGAATCGAAGGGGCACATTTTAGAGGTTACCGTCCTTTACGGCACATTGGCAATTGATGCCGCCCAGGTGAGCGGTATGCCTGTGGTGTTGACGTGTGATACAGTTGGAAGCAGCGCTAAGACACAAGAGAATATGAAAAATCTTTGCCTGTGCAGTGACTAAGCTTGTTAATGCGGGAGTCGCTGGCGGGACAAATCAAAAGGAAATGTAAGTACAATGACATATACTACCGATATGACAAAAGGCAGCGAACTTGGACATATTCTCAGGTTCGCCCTGCCTATGCTGGCAGGAAATCTGCTTCAGCAGCTTTATAATATTGTGGATTCAATAATAGTTGGCAGATACTTAGGATATCAGGCGCTGGCGGCCGTGGGGGCGACCGGTTCTATCACATTTCTGTTTTATAACCTTTGCATCGGCCTGTCCACCGCAGTGGGTATTCTGGTTGCACAGCGGTTCGGTGAAAAGAATTACGCTGACGTAAAACGGTATATTGCCAATTCCGCCTACGTCACCGGCATATTCGGCATTGCTTTGAGCGTATTATCCGCTCTGGCAACTCCGCTGCTGCTTACCATGCTGAACACACCCCAATCGGTGTTTGATGCTGCAGTGGGATATATGCGAATTTCCTGCGCCGGAACAATAGCGGTGGCGGCATACAACTGGATAGGCTCGATAATGCGCGCTCTGGGAGATGCAAAAACGCCGCTGCTTTTTCTGATTGTTGCCAGCATTCTCAACGTTGTGCTTGATCTGCTTTTTGTTGTGGTATTTGACATGAATGTAAACGGAGCTGCATGGGCGACAATAACAGCTCAGGCGGTTTCGGCGGTGGGGTGCATAGTCTTTGCCTTTTTAAAAAATCCCATGTTCCGCCTTACCGGGGAATCGTGGATATTTCATAAAAAAGCAGCTTTTTTGTGCGTCCGCATGGGAATACCCATTGCTCTTCAGAATGCGCTGGTATCGGTATCTATGATCTATCTGCAAAAAACCGCCAACAGCTTCGGCGATACGGTTATGGCAGCATATACCGCTACTATGCGAGTGGAGCAGCTTATTCAGCAGCCCTTTTCATCTCTCAGTGCTGCGGTGGCGTCTTTTACGGGGCAAAACGTAGGCGCAGGAGAAAGGGAGCGGATAAGAATCTGTTACCGCCAGAGCATGAAGCTTGCTGCTTGCTTTGCGATAATTATGCTGGTAGTATTTCTTTTGTTCAGCAGAAACATCATCGGCATTTTTGTTACAGAGCCGGAGGTTTTCGACATTGGCGGAACAGCACTGAAATTCTCCGCCTTTTTCTATATATTCCTTGGTACAATCCATGTCACCAGAGGATTCCTCAACGGAGCCGGTGATGTGAATTTCGCTTTGATAAACGGCATAGCAGAGGTTGTGGGACGCATTGGGTTTGCATCTATATTGGTACATATCTCCTCTGTTGGATATATGGCAGTCTGGGGAACGACTTGTCTGACATGGTTGTTGACCGCTGTTATGAGCATAATCCGTTATAAAAATGGCAAGTGGAAATATAAATCCTTGTCTCTTTAAATTGAATTTCAGCAGCCGATGTCTTTTGCCGAGTAAATGTATTTTATATATAATTGCTCAGTCAAGCTTTGACAACTGAAGTTATATAATAAAAGAGCGTGTTTGCGTAAAGCCGGTTGTGCGATCTTGTGCAAGCACGCTCTGTTTTTTGTGTAAATAATCAGCCGTTTCGATGTGAAATTTCATGAAACTCAAAATACTTGGGGCTATGGCGTGATTGGGTAAATTCAAACATAACTCCGTCGCTGTTGAAGGTGGAATTATTTACTGCGGCGACGCAGTTACAGCCGTCTAATTGCAAGTGCTTTTCATCGTGCTCGGTAATTGGTTCTACACGTATTACACGCTTTGTGGTGGTAATAACAACTCCGAGGGTATTTTCCAGGTAGGCGTAGATCGACCCCTGAGCCAACTCTTCGGTAAGTCCCACTGCAACGTCCTTGAGAAAATAATTGTGGTCCACAATCAGCGGAACGCCGTCAATATATCGCAGCCGCTGGATATAATATATATCACAGCCGATAGGAAAACCCGTCCGCCGATTTATGTGGGCGTCGGTGGTCAGCTCTGAAAACAAAAGGATTTCTGTATAACAGTTGAGTTTGTTTCTTTCGGAAGCTTCGGTAAATGATTCAATTCTGTTAAGCGAAAATATGGAGTGTTTATCCGCTTCGTGTATAACCACAACGCCTTTTCCGTGAACGGACTGTACCAGACCTTCTGATGAAAGCAGTTCTATAGCCCTGCGCACTGTGTTTCTTGAGCATTGAAATTCATTTGTAAGGTGAGCCTCCGAGGGAATAAGCTGCTGAAAGGCATAGGTTCCGTCTTGTATTCTGTCCCGAAGCTCTTGATATATCGCATAATATTTGCTTTTTGGCATAAATATCTCTCCCTCGTGTAATTATATATTTATGGACACTTTAAAGAAAACCCATATAAAAGCCCTTGTAAAATCAGATTATGGGGACGAAATCCCAGGCGCAAAACCACTGCACACGACTTGTATAAACAAGTTACAAAGAAATTATAGCAAATATTTTGCGCCTTGTCAACAGCTTTTTGGAGTTGCAATTTCCGTTGAAATTTGTTTAAACAAGTTGCATAAAAACTTCGCCGATAATTTGTGCGTTGTCAACAAACTTTTGTGAATGTGAAAAAAGCTCTTGACAAACTTGTTTAAACAAGTTATAATGTAACCATAAAAGAAGGCCCGAAACTGATGAACATACTTAATCTCATTGACAGCGTTGCAACATAAAAAGGGCTTTCGGCTTTTCTAAAAAATGATAAGTTTGAAAGGACGGTTGATTGGTATGGGAAAATACCAGAAGGATGCTGCTTTGCTGCTTGACCTTGTAGGCGGCGTCAAGAACATTAACGCAGTGTCTCACTGCATGACCCGTATGCGGTTCGTACTGGCGGACGACAAGCTGGCGGACACAAAGGCAATCGAAGAATTGCCATCAGTAAAGGGAACCTTTACGCAGGCAGGTCAGTTTCAGGTTATTATTGGAAACGACGTGGCGGATTTTTATAATGAATTTACCGCCAATGCAGGCATCGAAGGTGTAAACAAGGAAGCCGCCAAGGAAGCGGCGAAGAGCAATCAGAATCTTGCACAGCGTATTATGGGCAATCTGGGCGAAATATTTGCGCCGCTGATTCCCGCGCTTATCTGCGGAGGTCTTATCCTCGGTTTCAGAAACATAATAGGCGAGATTAATTTCTTTGAGGACGGAACAAAAAGCC
This sequence comes from uncultured Ruminococcus sp., assembly GCA_944388405.1. Classification (GTDB taxonomy): domain Bacteria; phylum Bacillota; class Clostridia; order Oscillospirales; family Ruminococcaceae; genus FB2012. The sequence goes on from CALXIQ010000036.1 coordinate 26,364, forward strand.
TGGCGGATATTTCTCAGTTCTGGGCAGGACTTTACAGCTTTCTTTGGCTGATAGGCGAAGCGGTGTTCCACCTGCTGCCTGTAGGAATTGTATGGTCTATCACAAAGAAAATGGGAACCACTCAGATTTTAGGTATCGTTCTGGGACTTACGCTGGTATCCTCTCAGCTGCTTAACGGATTTAACGTGGCTTCAACCGACCCGGCGGATATTCCCGTATGGGATTTCGGATTTGCACAGGTGCAGATGATAGGCTATCAGGGACAGGTTATTTCGGCGATGCTGGCAGGTTTCGTGCTGGTTTATCTTGAGAAGTTTTTCAGAAAGATATGTCCTTCCGTAATAAGCATGATAGTTGTGCCGTTCTGTTCGCTGGTGCCGGCGGTTATTATCGCTCACACTGTTGTAGGACCAATCGGCTGGAGAATCGGCGACGCTATAGCCAACGTGGTTTACAGCGGTCTTACTTCAAACTACGGCGTAATCTTTGCAGGCATATTCGGACTTTTGTACGCTCCCGTTGTAATGACAGGACTTCATCATATGACCAACGCCATAGACACCACTCTGTCTACACTGTACGGCGGAACAATTCTGTGGCCGATGATTGCCCTCAGCAACATAGCTCAGGGTTCAGCCGTGCTGGGAATGGCAGTGCTTCAGAGAAAAAACAATCAGGCAAAGCAGATAAACATTCCTGCGTTAATTTCCTGCTACCTTGGCGTAACAGAGCCTGCGCTGTTTGGTGTTAACTTGAAATACGGCTTCCCCCTTGTCTGCGGAATGATAGGCTCGGCAGTGGCTGCGGTAGTTTCGGTAGGCTTCGGCGTTCAGGCGTTCAGCATAGGCGTAGGCGGAATCCCGGGAATACTTTCGATAAAAACCGAGTTCTGGGGTATCTTCCTGCTCTGTATGGCGATAGCTATTGCAGTACCTTTTGTGCTTACCCTTATCGTAGGAAAGAAAAAGCTTTCAGGAAAAGACCTTGAGTCCAAGGAGGAGGCTGCTCAGCCTGCTGAAATTTCCACACAGAAGTCGGATAATTCAGCTGAGACAGTTGCAGATGCGGTTTATGCTCCACTTTCCGGTAAGGTTATTCCCATTGACGACGTGCCCGATGAGGTTTTCTCTCAGAAGGTACTGGGAGACGGAATTGCAATTGAGCCCACCGAAACGGTTGTAGTCGCCCCATGCGACGCAGAGGTAAGCGTAGTAATGGAGGGCAGCAATCACGCCTGCGGTCTTAAGCTGGCAAACGAGTTGGAGATACTGATTCATGTTGGAATAAATACTGTAGATATGAACGGCGACGGATTTAAAATGTTTGTTTCGGTAGGGGACAAGGTGAAAAAGGGCGACAAGCTTATTGAATTCTCACCTGAAAAAATCAAGGCGGCAGGTCACCCCACAACCACAGTTGTGTGCGTAACCGAGGAAGGCTCTGCCCAGCAGATAGAGTTCTCTTCCGGAATGGACGGCCTTGCAGGAGAAACCAAGCTGATTAGTTGGAAATAAGCGGAGGTATTTATGAATTTCAAAAATATCACAGTTTATCAGATATACCCCAAGTCATTTTACGACGGCAACGGCGACGGCGTGGGAGATTTGCAGGGAATAACCCGGAAGCTTGATTATATCCACAACCTGGGGGCAGATTTTATCTGGATTACGCCGTTTTTCCGCTCCCCACAGCGTGATAACGGGTATGACATATCAAATTATCGGGAAATAGAGCCGATGTACGGCACCATGGCGGATTTTGATGCTATGATGGAAAAAGCAAATTCCCTGGGAATAGGCGTAATGCTTGATATGGTGTTTAATCACACCTCAACTGAGCATGAGTGGTTTCAGAAGGCGCTGCAGGGTGATAAGGAGTATATGGATTACTATATCTTCCGTGACGGCAGTCCCGACGAGCCGCCTACAAACTGGCAGTCGAAGTTCGGCGGCAATGCGTGGGAATATGTTCCTCACCTGAAAAAATGGTATCTGCATCTTTATGATAAAACGCAGGCGGACTTGAACTGGGAGAATCCCAAGGTGCGCAGCGAACTGAAGGATGTGCTGAGGTTCTGGAAGCAAAAAGGCGTAAAGGGCTTCAGGTTTGATGTAATCAATGTGATATCAAAGCCTGAATATTTTGAAAATGATACGATAGGCGATGGCAGACGCTTTTACACAGATGGTCCCAAGGTCCATGAGTATCTTAAAGAGCTTCACCGTGACGCAGGCCTTGACGAGGTAGTGACGGTAGGGGAAATGTCCTCAACCTCGCTGGAAAACTGCGTGCGCTATACAAATCCCGAAGAAAAAGAGCTTAGCATGTCATTCAGCTTCCATCATCTAAAGGTGGATTACCGTGACGGCGATAAATGGAAGCTCCAGCCGGTGGACTACCGCAAGCTTAAGGACCTCCTTGAAACGTGGCAGCTTGGTATGGAGGAAAACGGCGGCTGGAACGCATTGTTCTGGTGCAATCACGACCAGCCAAGAACGGTATCACGCTTCGGTGATACGGGGGTTTACTGGAAGCAGTCGGCGAAAATGCTGGCAACTCTTATGTACCTTATGCGTGGAACGCCCTATATTTATCAGGGCGAAGAAATCGGCATGAAAAATGCAGGTTTTAACAGTATTCAACAGTACCGTGATGTGGAAAGCCTTAACTATTATAAAATCCTGACCCAAAGCGGATTGTCGGATAAAGAAGCGCTGCATGTAATATCAGAGCGTTCAAGGGATAACGGCAGAACTCCAATGCAGTGGACAGATGGCGATTATGCGGGATTTTCTCACCACGAGCCGTGGATAGGTCTGTCAGAGGATTCAAAAGGTATCTGTGCAGAAAACCAGATTAATGACGAAGATTCTATATTTGCATATTTCAAATCGCTGGTTAAACTGCGTAAGGAGAACCCCGTTATCGCCGACGGAAGCATAGAGTTTATGTATTCTGAAAGAGAGGATATTTTCTGCTATCGCCGCAGCCTTGAGGGTCGGGAGATGATTGTGCTTTGCAATCTGACCGCAGACACAGTTTCGGGAGATTTTGCATCACATCTTGCAGGAATGAGCAGGCTTATGGGAAATTATCCCGACAGCAGCGTCCACAGCGGCGGTGAACTCAGACCGTACGAGGCGGTTGTATATCAAAACTAATACGCAAAAAAGCGTAATTAAATATTTGGAGGTAATTATTTATGAAAACATTTAACTACACAATCAAGGACGAAGTGGGAATCCATGCAAGACCCGCAGGTCAGCTTGCAAAGCTTGCCAAGGAATTTTCAAGCACAGTTACAATTGAAAAGGACGGCAAGTCGGTAAACGCCACAAAGCTTATGATGCTTATGGGAATGAACATCAAGTGCGGCGATACAATTACCGTAACCGTAGAAGGCGACGACGAAGCTGCGGCAGCCGATAAGGTAAAGGCATTTCTTGAAGAAAATCTGTAATTTATCGCCGTAATCGGCTTTTTGTTAAGAAGCTTATAAATGATGGAGCGTGGCGGGGTAAATCCCGTCACGCTCCGTTAGTCGTATAAAGCTATGTTTGCAAGCTATCAGAGTACACCTCTCGGGCGGAGGAAATCAGGCTTTTAAGGGCGGGATTTCCCTGAGTGGTTTTGTAAAACAAGCCGAATGAAACCGGCTCCATATCGGTTATGGGTATAAAACACAGTTCGGGGTCGTGCATATTGGGCAGCTGTGGAAAAAGCATAAATCCCGCCCCCGATTTGACATGAGCCACGGCGGTTTCGTAGCTTTCGCAGTAATAAAGGCTTACTCCGGTGTTGTTTGTGACAAGACGGCTTTGGTTTTTAAAAACCACGTTTGAGCAGGTGTGTCTTTCTATAAGCAAGGCTCGTCCCCAAAGCTCCTTTTCGGTAAGCGACGTATGGGACGCTAAGTGATAATCGCCCGAGCATATGCAGGTTATTGGGCAGCGGCAGATTTCTGTGTAAACGCCGTTAATTTCAACACCAGCTCTTTCGGTAAACCCCAGCATTACCTGGATTCTTTCATCGGAAAGCATATAGTCAAGGGATTTAAAGGGCACAACGTGTATGGACGGCTGAAGTCGGGTATATGCTTTTGATAGCTTTTTCAGTATGGGCGGAAGCATATCAAGCTCCGCCTGATTATGACAGCCTATTCCTATTCTTATGGGCTTTTCGCCCTTTGCCTGGGACAGACGCTCCTTGGTGGTAAGGGCGATCTTCATTATAGCCTCCGCATCTGAAATAAACTGCACTCCCTCGTGGGTAAGGCTTACGCTTTTGCTGGTGCGCACAAAAAGCTTTACACCCAGTTCATTTTCCAGGGAATTTATCTGATGGCTCACTGCCGGCTGGGTTATGTTTATCGCTTCCGCCGCCTTTGAAAAATTAAGATGCTCCACAACCGCAAGAAAACATTCAAGCTGCACAGTATTCATTAAAACCAATCCTTTCGCTTTTGTTGAATGTGAACAAATAAAATTACATGATTATCAACTATAAAAAACTCTTATTAATTATAACATATTTGAATTTTACTTTCAAGAGGAAATGGTGTATTATTTATAAGGGTAAAATGTTAGCTTCAAAGCAGTAAGGAGGTTAATAGTTTGCGTGATAACAAAAAGAAATCAATTTTGAAGAGTTCAAAATTCATTCATCTCAAGATTGAAAGTACAATCAACAGTCTGCTGGCGGATAAGGGTATTACTGCGGCGCAGAGCCATATTCTGATGTATATCCTTGAGCATCAGGGCGAAAACGTGTATTCAACGGAAATACATAAGGATATGAATATATCAAGGGCTACGGTTTCGGGCCTGATAAAAAAGCTGAGAGCTAACGGGTATCTGACCTATGAAAGCTGCGACTGTGACGAAAGACAGAAAAATCTGGCGCCAACTGCCAAAGCCCGAGCTTTGCGGGAGGATATAGAAAACTGCATGGCTTGGATCGAAAATTGCGTGTTTTGTGATTTTTCTGAAAGCGAGCTTGAAATTATGGATAAGCTTCAGAAAAAAATGATCGAGAGCACAGCAAAAATAACCGGAGGAGGAACAAATAATGAGAGATATTATCGCCCAGATAAAACAGTATAAGAAGGCGTCTCTTTTAGCGCCGTTTTACGTGACGCTGGAGGTTATTATGGATGTCCTTCTGCCATTTATAATGGCAAAGATAATTGATGAAGGAATTGAGAAAGGCATCATGGGCAATGTTTACTTGTACGGCGGACTGATGCTATTAGCAGCTTTTACCAGCCTTGTAACAGGTGTGCTTGCCGGAAAATATTCAGCCGAGGCGTCAACCGGCGTTGCCTGTAACCTTAGAGAGGCAATATACAGAAAAATTCAGAGATATTCATTTTCAAACATTGATAAGTTTAGCACAGCCGGTTTGGTAACAAGAATGACCACCGACGTAACTAACGTTCAGAATGCATATCAGATGGTTATAAGAATTGCCGTCAGAGCCCCGCTTATGCTTATATGCAGCATGGCAATGTGCTTTTTTGTCAATGCGGAAATGAGCCTTATCTTTCTTATTGCTATCATTTTCCTTGCGGTGGTTTTGCTGCTTATTATGTTAAAGGCAATGAAAATTTTCAACGTTGCGTTCAAAAGATATGATGACTTAAACGCAAGTGTTCAGGAAAATGTATCAGCTATAAGAGTTGTTAAGGCTTATGTAAGAGAAGATTTTGAAAAGCAGAAGTTTGCAAAGGCTTCGGGAAATCTTTACAAGCTGTTTAAAAAGGCTGAAAGCGTACTGGCATTTAACAACCCGGCTATGATGCTGGCTATTTACGGCAGCATTATGCTTATAAGCTGGCTGGGTGCAAATTTTATTGTTGCAGGCGATATGACAACCGGTGAGCTTTCTTCAATGTTTACATATGTAACCACATCCATGATGTCACTTATGATGCTGTCTATGATCTTTGTTATGATTACAATGAGCACTGCCAGCATTAGGCGTATTTCAGAAGTCTTGAGAGAGCAGCCTGAGCTTCATAACTGTGAAGATCCAAAAACAGATATGAAGGACGGCTCGGTTGACTTTAATCACGTTTTCTTTTCCTATAAGCACGGTGACGGCAAGAAGGTGCTTTCAGATATTGATCTGCACATCAAGTCGGGTGAAACTATTGGTATAATAGGGCCTACCGGCTGCGGAAAATCCAGCCTTGTAAGCCTTATCAGCAGACTGTACGACGTTGATTCCGGCTCGGTTTGCGTAGGCGGCAGAGACGTAAGAGAATACGATATGGAATATCTGAGAAATCAGGTTTCTGTGGTTTTGCAGAAAAACGTGCTGTTTTCGGGAACAATACTTGAAAACCTGCGCTGGGGAAATGAAAACGCTACCGATGCTGAGTGCATAGAGGCTTGTAAAGCGGCTTGTGCAGACGACTTTATCGAAAGCTTCCCCGATAAGTACAACACCTACATAGAGCAGGGCGGAACCAACGTTTCAGGCGGTCAAAAGCAAAGACTTTGTATTGCCAGAGCACTGCTGAAAAAGCCAAAGGTTCTTATACTTGACGACTCTACAAGTGCGGTTGATACCGCAACCGATGCTAAGATAAGAGCGGCGTTTGCAAAACATATCCCCGGAACCACCAAGTTTATTATTGCTCAGAGAATTTCCAGCGTTCAGGACGCAGACAGAATCCTTGTGCTTGACGGCGGAAAGGTAAACGGCTTTGGAACACATAACGAGCTGATTGAAACAAATGAGATATACCGTGAAATCTACGAGTCCCAGGTCAAGGGCGGCGGAGATTTCGACCAGCAGTAAGAAAGGAGGAAGCGTATAATGGATATGAAAAAAGCAAGGGCAATGGGCAAACAGCCTATGCAAAAAGGACAGATGAAGCTTTTGGGACGTGTGCTTAAATACGTTCTCAAGCACTATACTTTTTCGTTTATCGTAGTAGTTATATGCATTCTCATTCAGGCAGTAAGCACTATTTACGGAATGACATTTATGCAGGCATTGGTGGATGATTATATTGCACCTTTGATTGGACAGGGTTCACCAGATTTCAGTCCTTTGGCAGGCGCGCTGCTGCAATTGGGCATTATTTATGCAATAGGTCTGGTGGCAGCTTATGCATATAACAGAATAATGGTTAATGTGGGACAGGGTACCCTGAGATATTTGAGAGACGATTTGTTTTCCAACATGGAAACCCTTCCTATCAAGTATTTTGACACTCACCCTCACGGTGATATAATGTCGGTTTACACCAACGATGTTGATACCCTCAGACAGTTTATCTGCCAGAGTATTCCTCAGGTGATAAACTCATCGGTTACTTTGGTGCTGGCATTTGTTTCGATGATTACAATGAACATTCCAATGACCATTCTTACTGTGGTAATGGCAGTAATTATGCTGATTGTAACAAACAAGATTTCTCAGAGATCGGGAACCCACTTTACAGCTCAGCAGAGAGATTTGGGTATTGTTGACGGATTTATCGAAGAAATGCTGGAAGGTCAGAAGGTTGTAAAAGTTTTCTGTCATGAGGAAAAAGCTGTTGAAGACTTTGTAGAGCTTAACGAGCAGCTTAGAAAAAGTGCTAACGAAGCGAACAAGTTTGCCAACATTATAATGCCTATAAACGCAAACATCGGAAACATAAGCTATGTATTGTGCTCAGTTTTTGGAGCATTGCTGTATCTATTGGGAGTGCCTGGCGTGTCAGTTGGTAAAATTGTAGCGTTTGTAGGTCTTAACAGAAACTTCACACAGCCTATTACTCAGATAAGCCAGCAGATGACCTTCGTTGTTATGGCGTCGGCAGGCGCTCAGAGGCTTTTCAGTCTTATGGATGAAGAACCTGAAAAGGATGAGGGCTACGTTGAGTTTGTAAATGCTAAATACAACATGGAAGGCGAGCTTGAGGAATGTGAAGAAAGAACTGGAACTTGGGCATGGAAGCATCCTCATAAGGCGGACGGCACCGTAACCTACACCAGAATGATGGGCGAGGTTGTGTTTGACGGAGTAGACTTTGGCTACAATGACGACAAGATAGTTCTTCACGACATAAAGCTTTATGCAAAGCCCGGTCAGAAGATTGCCTTCGTAGGTTCTACCGGAGCGGGAAAGACTACCATCACAAACCTGATAAACCGTTTTTACGATATTCAGGATGGTAAAATCCGCTACGACGGAATTAACATTACAAAAATCAAAAAGCCTGCCCTGAGAAAGACGCTGGGCATAGTGCTTCAGGATACCCATCTGTTTACCGGCACGGTTATGGAGAATATACGTTACGGAAATCTTGATGCAACGGATGAGGAGTGTATGGCGGCAGCAAGACTTGCCAATGCCGACGAATTTATTCAGCGGCTTCCCGATGGATACAATACCGTGCTTACCAGCGACGGCGGCAACCTCAGCCAGGGTCAGCGTCAGCTTATCGCTATCGCCAGAGCGGCGGTAGGAGATCCTCCTGTACTGATTCTTGACGAGGCGACTTCTTCGATAGATACCAGAACCGAGCAGCTTGTTCAGGCGGGTATGGACGCACTTATGACGGGCAGAACTACATTTGTAATTGCTCACCGCCTTTCAACGGTAAGAAATTCCGACTGTATCATGGTTCTTGAGCAGGGAAGAATTATCGAGAGAGGTACTCACGACGAGCTTATTGCCAAGAAGGGCAAGTACTATCAGCTTTACACAGGAAACTTCGCAGAAGAACCTGCATAAGCTTTACACCTCCGCATATCTCAGATGATGTGCGGAGGTTTTTATTTTTTGCGATGTTAATAAAAAAATATTGCATAATACGCCGCCTTGTGCTATACTGTGAAAGAGCATTAAGGCGGCGTTTTGATTTGTATGCAAAACTAAGGGGATAGCGGAAGCCTTGAGGACTTGCCGCCGAAGAATGTTAAGGAGGTTTTTTATGCCTAATCCTATTTTACCGCTGTGGGAGTATATTCCCGACGGCGAGCCGAGAGTTTTCGGCGACAGAGTTTATCTTTACGGCTCTCACGACAGAGCAGGTTGCGACGCATTCTGCGACTATAAACTGAAAGTGTGGTCTGCGCCTGTGAGCGATTTAAACAACTGGCAGTGCCACGGCGACAGTTTTCACACTGCACCTGATTACGACCATGAGTCCGATACCTCAGAGTGGACTGACCGTGAGCTTTACGCTCCCGACGTGGTGTGCAAGGACGGCAAGTACTATCTTTACGCCTATATTGTAGGTTCAAAGGGCTGCGTGGGAGTAAGCGACAAGCCGGAGGGTCCCTTCACGCTGCTTTCGAGGTATAAATATGATGAATCCGACGCCGGGGACGAGGGAATTTTCAACGACGCCGGAGTGCTGGTGGATGATGACGGAAGAGTTTATATCTATTACGGATTCGAAAAATCCCATATGAACGAGCTTAATCCCGACAATATGTATGAAATAGTCAAAGGCTCATACAAGGCTGACGTTATCCCCCCGGGAATGGAGGATGACGATTTCTTTGAAGCAAGCTCCCCCCGAAAGGTGGGAGATAAATATTATCTCATCTATTCGCCGAGAAAGGGAAGCAGGCTTTTTTATGCAATTGCCGACAACCCTTACGGTCCCTTCAAGCGAATGGGATACATAATCGACAACGGTGTTGATTACCCCGGCGGCAACAATCACGGCTCTATCTGCTGTATAAACGGTCAGTGGTATATTTTCTATCACAGAATGACAAACGGCACTATAATGTCACGCAGAGCCTGCGTAGAAAAAATTGAAATTGACTCTGACGGAATAATAAAGCCGGTGGAGATGACCTCCCTTGGGTTTGAGGATTCGTTAAATCCCTATAAGGTTACTCCCGCAGAGCTTGCCTGCGTTTTAAAGGGCGGCTGCTTTATTACCGAAAAGAGCAGCTTTTCACGTCCTGTTACCAATATAAAGACCGGCTCGGTAATAGGCTACAAATACTTTGATTTCGGCGACGATTTTTCAAGCAAAACAATGGAGCTATGTCTTAACGTAAGTGGTGCGGGATGTGACAGCACCGTTCATGTGCTTATAGACGATTATGAAAACGGCGAGGAAATCGGCGTCTGCCATGTTGGCATGAACGACGGCGAATATAAGGCGAGGGTAAAATCCGTTACGGGAAGGCACGCTGTGTTCTTTAAGGTGGAGCACGACTACACCGGCTGGTTTGCCGATGCCTTTAAGGAAAGAAACCTCTTTGACCTGAAGGAATTTGTGTTCAGAAAATAGCAGTTTCATATCCCCTTGCCGCAGTACGGTAAGGGGATGTGAATTTTTGATGACGACAATTTTGATGACAATAAATTGCAAGAATAGTCATATAAATTTATCGGAGATATGTCTTATATATTAAGCGAAAACGTTTAAAAATACTTTTTTGTATAATTATTTTCCAATGCAATTGGGGATTTCGGCGGAATAAAAGTACTTGATAAGCAGTTTGGACGCAGGTTATCGGGGAAAGCAATGGAGTATGTAAAATCTCGGTCAGCCAAGAGTAAAATCGAAAGCATTTTCGGCTTTTATCGACTAAAAATGATAATATGATATAAACGAAAATACTGCACAAAGTTCGTACTTTATTAATACTAAAATAATAAAATTCCTACTTGAACATTTCGTCGTTTTGTGGTATGATAAAACTCGGAATCGGCTTTTTTGTGTTGGTTCTAATTATTTTGTTATCAGGAGGAATTAGTTTGAGTAATGCTGTTTCCAAAAGAGGAACCAAAATAACGGTTCTCGGTACCGGCAGCGTGGGTGCCACCATCGCTTATACGCTTGCTCTTGAGGGTCTTTGCTCGGAGCTGCTGCTTATTGATATTAACGAGAAAAAGGCAGAGGGCGAGGCAATGGATATAGAACAGGGCAAGGCATTTTGCCCCGAAACGGATATACGCAGCGGAAAGGCTGAGGACGCCGTAGGTTCTGATATAGTCATCGTTACTGTGGGCATCGCCAGAAAACCGGGACAGACAAGAATCGATCTTGCCAAGACAAACGTAGGTATAATCAACAGCGTAATGCCCGATCTTGCCAAGGCAGCGCCTGACGCAGTTTATATTATCGTAAGCAATCCTGTGGATATTCTTACATATGCCGCAGTAAAGGCATCGGGAATAGACCCACACAGAATAATCGGCTCAGGCACTATGCTTGACTCGTCAAGACTCAGAACCTGTCTGGCGTCTTATATAAACGTAAGCGCACAGAACGTTCACGGTTATGTTCTGGGAGAGCATGGCGATACAGCGGTTATTCCCTGGTCGCTTATCTCAATTGCAGGTATGCCTATCGACGATTTCTGCAAAATGTCCGATCAGGGCATTGAAATCAAAAGGGAGGAAATCGAGGAAGATGTCCGCACTGCGGGAGCACGAGTTATTTCCTTGAAGGGTGCAACCTACTATGCTATTGCAATGTCCGTAAAGCAGCTTTGCGAAAGCATTATACGCGATTCGGGAGCTATCGCTACCGTTTCATGCCTTACACATGGCAGATACGGAACCAAGGACGTATGTCTCAGCCTGCCGTACGTTATCGGCGCTGGCGGAATAAAGAGATCGTTCTGTCCCGTACTGCTTCCCGAGGAGCAGGAAAAGCTTATAAAGAGTTCGGAAGCTTTAAGGTCTGTAATTGATCAGCTGGGAATCTAACATAAAAATCACCGCAGCGTCAAGCTCGAGGGCTTTGCGGAATGTGGCTTAAACTTTTAGAAAGGACTTGAATTTAAATGGATTATGCAAAGGAATCGCTTAGGCTTCACTATGAATGGAAAGGAAAGATAGAGGTTATCTGCCGCGCTCCTTTGGAGACAAGAGACGATCTTTCACTGGCTTATACTCCCGGAGTAGCTCAGCCCTGTCTTGAGATTCAGAAGGATGTAAACAAAAGCTATGAGCTTACAAGACGTTCCAATCTTGTAGCAGTAGTAACTGACGGAACCGCAGTTCTCGGTCTGGGAGATATCGGACCTGAGGCAGGTATGCCTGTAATGGAGGGTAAATGCGCACTGTTTAAGGCGTTCGGCGACGTTGACGCAGTTCCGCTTTGCATTCGTTCAAAGGAAGTTGACGATATTGTAAATACAGTCAGACTTATTGCAGGAAGCTTCGGCGGAATCAATCTTGAGGATATTTCCGCTCCCAGATGCTTTGAAATTGAAAGAAAGCTTAAGGAGTGCTGCGATATTCCTATTTTCCACGACGACCAGCATGGTACTGCGGTTGTAACTCTTGCCGCAATGCTTAACGCTCTCAAGCTTACAGGAAAGAAGCTTGACGAGATTAGAGTTGTTACCAGCGGCGCAGGCGCAGCAGGTATTGCTATTATCAAGCTGCTTATCTCAATGGGTCTTAAGGACGTTGTTCTGTGCGACCGTTCGGGAGCAATCTACAAGGGCAGAGAGGGTCTTAACCCTGAGAAGCAGGAAATGGCTGAAATCACAAATAAGGAAATGAGAAAGGGCACACTTGCCGACGTTCTCAAGGGCGCAGACGTATTTATCGGCGTATCCGCACCAGGCTGCGTAACTGAGGAAATGGTAAAGAGCATGGCTCCCGATCCTATCCTCTTCCCGATGGCTAATCCTACTCCAGAGATTATGCCCGACCTGGCAAAGAAAGCAGGAGCTGCAGTTGTGGGCACAGGAAGAAGCGACTTCCCTAACCAGATTAACAACGTACTTGCTTTCCCCGGAATTTTCAGAGGTGCACTTGATGTAAGAGCAAGCGACATCAACGACGAAATGAAGATTGCAGCTGCAAAGGCTATCGCTTCATTTGTTACCGACGATAAGCTTTCGGCTGATTACATTATTCCTTCCGCTCTTGACAGAAACGTTGCGGCTGCCGTTGCAAAGGCTGTAGCTCAGGCTGCAAGAGAGTCGGGAGTTGCAAGAATTTAATTTCGGCGATTCAGGTAAAATTTATAACCGTAAAATAATATGCGCAGCTTTCTTTGCCAAACGGTAGGGAAGCTGCGTTTTTTATGTCTTGCAATTAAAGTGCTTTTGCAGTATAATAATAGGGTAATGTCAGGAACGGAGGATTTTTATAATGCTAAAAGCGGTAATTTTCGATATGGACGGACTTATGCTTGATACCGAAAGGCTGCTGCAAAGGTTCTGGTGCGAAGCGGCTGCGTTTTACGGTTATACAATGCCACCTGAAACAGCGCTGGGAATGCGTTCGCTGTCCTCAAGGTATTCAAAAAAATATCTGAAGCGGTGTATGGGAAAGGATTTTGATTATCAGACGGTAAGGGCAAAGCGCATCCAGCTTATGAACGCATACATAAAGCAAAATGGTGTTATAAAGAAAAAAGGTCTTGATGAGCTGCTGGATTTTCTGAAAACCACTCCGCTGAAAGCCGCAGTGTGTACCGCCACCGATTTTGAGCGCACTAAAATGTATCTTGAAAATGCGGGTGTGTTTGATAAATTCGACGAGTTTATGTGCGGCAATATGGTGGAGAGAGGAAAGCCTGCGCCGGATATTTACGAATTTGCCTGTCGAGGTCTCGGACTTGAACCTGATGAGTGCATTGCGCTGGAGGATTCGCCCAACGGCGTTATCTCCGCTGCCGTTGCAGGACTTGATACAATAATGATTCCCGACCTTACTCAGCCGTCTGAAGATATAAAGCCGCTTTTGTATGACTGCTGCGAAAGTCTTGACAAAGTTATAGATATTTTAAAAAAAGTAATGAACGAGGGTAGTAATTAATGGAGCTTTCAGAATTAAGACAAGAAATCAACGCTGTTGACAAACAGATAGAGGAGCTTTTTGTAAAGCGCATGCAGCTTTGCTTTGACGTTGCCGAATATAAGATACAAAACAATCTTCCCGTGTTTCAGAGCGGCAGAGAAAAGGAAATACTTGAACGGGTGAGAAACGATATGCCCGATGAGCTTAAAAGCTCCGCCGAGGTTTTGTTTACCTCAATAATGGACATCTCAAAGTGCAAGCAGTATCAGAAGTTTTTTGCCGATAAAAACAAAATAGAGTGTGATAAACTTGACCTTTCGGGATTCCATAAGGTTGCAGTGCCGGGAACAAACGGCTCATACTCCCATATATCCTGCGACAGGTTTTTTAAGGAGTATTCCCCGATTTTCTATGAGGGATTTGAAGAGGTGTTCAAGGCGGTGGAGAATGGCAGTGTAGAGTTCGGAGTGCTGCCCATTGCAAATTCCACTGCCGGTTCGGTAGGACAGACCTATGAGCTTTTGAAAAAATACGACCTTAAGATATGCGCATCGGCAAAGGTTAAGATAAACCACTGTCTTGCGGTAAAAAAGGGCACCGACATAAAAGACGTTAAAACGGTATATTCTCACGAACAGGGGCTTTCTCAGTGCTCAGATTTTATACGCAGCATGGGATTCAAAACAAGCGCATATTCAAATACCGCCCTTGCCGCAGCCTTTATAAAATCCTCAGATGAGCCCTACGGAGCAATATGCTCAGAGCAGTGCGCCGAGGAAATGGGACTTGAGATAATAAGACATGATATAGCCAATGCCCATGAAAATTACACCAGATTTATTCTGGTTTCAAAAAGAACCCTTGTGGCTCAAAATGCCAACGTGGTTTCAGTTTCCCTTGCGCTGCCTCACATCTCGTCGGCTTTGTACCGGCTGCTGACAAAGTTTTCGGTAGCGGGACTTAATCTGCTGATGATAGAGAGCCGCCCCATAGCCAATACCGATTTTGACGCGGTATTCTATCTTGATTTTGAAGGGTCGGTAAATTCCCCCGACGTTGCAAAGCTTCTTAACGAGTTAGAGTCGGAGCTGTCGTATTTTAAGTTTTTGGGAAACTATATTGCTCTTGATTAATATTGAAAGGCTGTGAGTTTATGCTTAGAATAGGACACGGTTACGACGTCCACAGGCTGGAGCAGGGCAGAAGGCTTATTCTGGGGGGAGTGGATATTCCCTACGAAAAAGGTCTGCTTGGTCATTCCGATGCTGATGTGGTAGTTCATGCTATAATGGATTCTCTGCTGGGAGCGGCGGCTCTGGGGGATATAGGCAAGCTTTTCCCTGACAGCGACCCCGAGTATAAAGGAGCTGACAGCTTAAAACTGCTGGGTCGGGTATGTGAAAAAATCAGGGCGGAGGGATATGGCATATCAAATATAGATTCCACTATAGTTGCTCAAGCCCCTAAGCTTGCGCCATATATAGAAAAGATGCGAGGAAATATTGCTGCTACC
Organism: uncultured Ruminococcus sp.; assembly: GCA_944388405.1. Taxonomy (GTDB): domain Bacteria; phylum Bacillota; class Clostridia; order Oscillospirales; family Ruminococcaceae; genus FB2012. Next base: position 41,611 of record CALXIQ010000036.1, read on the forward strand.
TGCGGTGTGGACATCTCGCAGGTGTCGGTCAAGGCTACCACCGAGGAGCGTCTGGGATTTACGGGAGAGGGTCTTGGTATTTCTGCGACGGCGGTTTGCCTGCTGGAGAAAAAGGATGGATAATAAAAAAATAAAATCAATGAAAAAAGGGCTGCACGCTGTTGAATTTCAGCGGGCAGCCCTTTGATTGGGAATATAAAAAATTAAGTTGCAGTCTATTTGTTTTTGTACATAACCTTTGTTTTCAAATCAACCTGGTCGTAGCCCCATTTGAAGGACAGCCAGGTTGAAAAGGGATAAAACAGTGGCAAAACCACAAATAAAATAAAAGCTCTTGAGTCCATCTGATTTATGTCGGCGGTATGTGCCACAAGGTCGATAACGGGAAAGAAGCAGGCGTTAAGCAGCTTGAAGGCAGGCAGGAAATTGCCGATTATTCCACCCTTTGAAAGCGCCAGCACAACTATTGTTATATAGCTTGGAATCATTGCAAACAGACCGATTATAAGCCCAAAGTTACGGCAGGGCTTTGCCCCTCTGAGAGTTACCTTGCTGTGAGCCTTTTCACCCTGTTTAAGTCCATAATCCGCCATAATGCACACAAGGGTGAGTATTCCCACCAGCCCGAAAATAACGTTGCCAAGCAGCCCTAACGCTACCGACACCGCCCAGAAGAACAGAAAAACCACCAAGCCGAAAAGCTCGCACTGCAAAACCTTTACAAAGCCGAATAAAACAAGTCTTACTTTATTTATTTCATTATCCATTTCGCTTTGCTTCCACTGGAAGCCGCTCCTTTCATGATGTTTTCAATATTATAGCATATAAATGTACTCATTTCAACCGTATAAAATTAATTTTTTATTGCAATGGCAATTTGTCTGTGATATAATAACCTTGAAAGGAAGAGTTGACCCACTTGAAGAAATTGCTTGGCGGCTCTTTTTATGATATAATGAAATCAGATTTTTACTGAAATGAGGTTTGTTATGAAAACGGCTTTTGTAACGGGAGGTTCAGGAGATATAGGCTCACAAATATGCCGTATGCTTGCAGCAAAAGGATATGCCGTGGCTGTAGGATATTGCAGCTCAAAGGAAAAAGCAGAGGCTCTCTGCAACGATTTGAGAGAGCAAGGTGCGGTTACCGCAGCGGTTGCGTTTAATGCGGAGGATCTATTTTCTGTACAAAAAAGTGTACAGAAAGTCTCCGGTATGCTGGCCCCACCGGAGGTGCTGATAAACTGCGCAGGGGAGGCAAGAATAAGCCTGCTTACCGACCTGAGCGATGATGAGCTTATAAAGCTTGTGAATGTAAATCTTACGGCGGCAATGCTGGCGGCAAAAGCGGCGCTACCGGAAATGGTAAGACGGAAAAGAGGAAAGATAATAAGCATTTCATCGGTGTGGGGAGAGGTTGGAGCTTCCTGCGAGGTTGTATATTCCGCTGCAAAGGCAGGGCTTATCGGGTTTACAAAAGCCCTTGCCAAGGAGGTAGCTTCCAGCGGCATAAACGTAAACTGCATAAGCGCAGGAATGATTGACACAAAAATGAACGCCGCTCTATCTCAAAGCGACATTGACGAAATTGTTATGCAGATTCCTGCCGGACGAATGGGCACGCCGGAGGACATTGCAAATGCAGTGGAGTTTCTTATATCTGAAAAGTCAAGCTATATAAACGGTCAGGTTGTCCGCTGCGACGGAGCATGGCTTTAAGCTGCTTATGCATTAACCACAAAAGGGTACGGGAAAACTTTGATAATATTGTTATAAACAGCATTGACTGTTTGTTGTAAATGTGTTAAAATTAATATATGATATTATTTCGTACGTTAATTAATGAAAACAGTAATTAAGGAGAAAAATTATGAAGAAAATTTCAGCAATACTAATTTCGTTGATAATGACCTGTGGGGTTTTTGCTTCCTGCGGAAATGATGATTCCGACAGCGAGGAAAATAACACCTCATCGGAGGCGTCAGATTCTGCCGCACGGGAGGTACGCCTTGCAGAGGTTTATACCGCAAATATAAATCGCGGCGAATTTACAATTGACATGACCATTAACGCCCCCATGGTAGGAGAAATGCCTTGTGTAGTTTGGGCAAAAGACGGAAATTATTATAGTCAAGCGAATTCAATGGGATTAAATGCAGAGGTCTATATTGTAGACGGAACAGGCTATATGATAATACCCGATGCGGGGATTTATTATGATATGGTTGAAATGGGTATTATGGATCTTGAAGATATGGGAGTTAATACCTTAGCTTTAGACGATTCCTGTGAATATGTTGAAACCAGGGAAGAGGACGGAATGACTGTTGAGGTTTATAACGCTACCTATACCGACGATTACGAACTTGAAATTGACGATTCGGCAGATACCCCACAGGACAGCCAGACGGAGGATTCAGAAGAGGATTATACCTTTGTGATGACAATTGCCTATTACTTTGATGACAATGACCGGCTTGTAAAGGCTGTCACCAGTGACGAGCTAACAGGGGAAACGACCGTAACAATCAACTCGCTGGAATGGACTTGCGAGGATATTGTGCTGCCTGATCTTGCGGGACTTACGGAAATGACCGAGGACACCCAGCTTACCGAGGAGCAGCAGCTGAGGCTTAATCTTGCGGCGCTTGGAGTAACGGAAGAAATGCTTACCGAAGCAGGTTATACATATGAGGATATTCTTGCCCTCAGCGATGAGGAAGCTATGACGGTGCTTGCAGACCTTGGCGTAGACATTTCCGCACTGACGGGCGGGCTTGAGTAAAATTATATGACAAAAGCAGATGAAAAGGCTGAGCCGTACAAAGCTGTACGGCTCTTTTTCGTTAATATATCCAAAAATAAATAGCGAAAACTGTTTTGTTTTCCTAAAAAACTTTCGGCAAATTGACTTTGGGTAAAAATCTGCTATAATATTTGTATAAGATTCTTATGAGAATGAAAACGTTCTCATCTGGGAGGATGACAGAAATAATGATAATTAAAAAAATCAAAAAAATTGCCTGCTCTGTACTTTGTGCAGGCTTAGCTCTCTCCACAGCAGTTGGAACATACCCCGTTTTCGCCGACTCCGAAGTAAAGACGTTATCGGATATGACTACTATGGAATTGGTTAAGGATATGGGCGTAGGCATCAATCTTGGAAACACTTTTGAATCCTGCGGCGACTGGATTAACGGCACAACCGTTTCCGATTATGAAACGGCTTGGGGAAGTCCGATTATAACTCAGGAAATGATTAACGGTTATGCAGAGGCAGGATTCGGCGTGCTGAGAGTGCCGGTGGCGTGGTCAAACCTTATGGGGGATGATTACACTATAGATTCCGTCTACATAGACAGGGTCAAGGAAGTTATAGACTGGGCTTGCGATGCCGATATGTACGTTATAATGAACATTCACTGGGACGGCGGCTGGTGGGAAAACTTCCCCACGGACACAGAGGAATGTATGTACAAGTATGAGCGCATCTGGACTCAGCTCAGTGAAGCCTTTAAGGACTATGATGAACAGCTTATGTTTGAATCTCTCAACGAAGAGGGCGGCTGGGACAGCGTATGGAACAGATACAGCGGTTCAGATTCCGGCAAGGCTGAGGCTTACGGGCTGCTTAACGAGATAAATCAGACTTTTGTGGATATAGTGAGAGCAAGCGGTGGAAACAACGCCTCCCGACATCTTCTTATAGCAGGCTATGCCACGGATGTAGAGCTTACCTGCGACGAGATGTATGAAATGCCGGACGACCCTGCAAACCGCTGTGCAGTATCAATTCACTACTATACCCCCTCTACTTTCTGCATCCTTGAAGCAGACGCAGACTGGGGACAGGCTAAGACCGAATGGGGCGACGAGGACGACCTGGCAGAGCTGGAAGACCATCTTAACAACCTGAAAGAAACCTTTATAGACAACGGCGTCCCGGTTATAATGGGAGAATACGGTGTAGCTGCCGGAAACAAAACCACCGAACAGGTAAACAACTTCCTTATTACAGTTACATCTGAAGCATACGCAAAAGGTATCTGCCCCATTCTATGGGATGCTACCGGTGAATACAACGTCTACGACAGATACACATGTCAGATGAGCGACAGCGAACTTGCCGCTGCTTATAAAGAAATCGCACCGGACGCTGCTGCCGTATTAAAGACAGTTAACAGAGACGAAAGCGGTTCAGAAAGTTCAAATGAATCCTCAGCTTCAACTTCCTCTACAGATAACGATCTGAGCCCATTGGCAATCGGCGGAATAGTTGCAGGTGTAGTTGTTGTAATGGGCGGAGCATTTCTGATTATTAAAAAGACAACCTGAGCCGAATATTAAAATTAATGCAGTACTCTTTCTGAAAAAAGGGTGACAGGCTGGAGCAGACGCATTTGCGTCTGCTTTTTTGCGTGAAAGAGGTCATAATTATCATTTTGCTGCGGTGAATTTAAAAATTTCGCTTTTTCCCCTTGATTTTTTACGTAGTATATTATATAATATTATTTAGGTTGTTAAAATAATAACAACGGTAAAATTTATGTCAAATGTCGGGTCATACCCGGGAAATTATAATGAGAGGATGTCAGGTAATATGGCAGGTTTAAACAAGGTTACGGTTGACGACATTAATGTTAAGGGCAAGAAGGTTCTTGTCAGAGTTGATTTCAACGTTCCTCTTAAGGACGGCGTTATCACCAACGACAACAGAATCACTGCCGCTCTTCCTACTATTAAAAAGCTGGTTTCCGACGGCGGAAAGGTAGTGCTTTGCTCACATCTGGGCAAGCCCAAGAACGGTCCAGAGGATAAGTTCTCGCTGGCTCCAGCTGCGAAAAGACTGGCAGAGCTTATGCCTGAAACAAAGGTTACTTTCGCTAAGGACGATACAGTTGTAGGCGATAATGCAAAGAAAGCTGTTGCCGAAATGAACGAAGGCGAAATAGTTGTGCTTGAAAACACCAGATTCCGCGGCGCTGAGGAAACAAAGAACGGCGAGGGCTTCGCTAAGGAGCTTGCAGATCTCGTTGACGACCAGGTATTTGTTATGGACGCTTTCGGTTCGGCTCACAGAGCTCACGCTTCCACAGCAGGCGTTACAAAGTTTGTTAAGGAAACTGCGGTTGGATATCTTATGCAGAAGGAAATCAACTTCCTTGGAAACGCAGTAGAGGATCCCGTTAGACCTTTCGTTGCAATTCTGGGCGGCGCAAAGGTTGCCGATAAGCTTAACGTTATCAATAACCTTATCGAAAAGTGCGATACTCTTATTATTGGCGGCGGTATGGCTTATACCTTCCTGAAGGCTCAGGGTAAGGAAGTTGGTACTTCGCTGGTTGACGACACTAAGATTGATTACTGCAAGGAAATGATTGAAAAGGCTGCAAAGGCAGGCAAGAAGCTGCTTCTGCCGGTTGACACCACCGTTGCGGACGCTTTCCCCGATCCTATCGACGCTGAGATTTCAGTTGAAGTTGTAGAGGAAATTCCCGCTGACAAGATGGGTCTTGATATAGGCACAAAGACAGCCGAGATGTATGCCGAGGCTGTAAAGAGCGCAAAGACTGTAGTATGGAACGGTCCTATGGGTGTGTTTGAAAACCCTGTGCTTGCTAAGGGCACAATTGCCGTTGCAAAGAGCCTTGCTGAAACAGACGCTACCACAATCATCGGCGGAGGAGATTCCGCAGCTGCAGTTATTCAGCTTGGCTTTGCCGATAAGATGAGCCACATTTCCACCGGCGGCGGAGCTTCTCTTGAGTATCTTGAGGGTAAGGTTCTTCCCGGCATCGACGTTATTGCAGATAAATAATATCAAGAGCCGATTGGCGTCCGTGGGCAGTGGTCTGCGGATATTAAATCGGCTTTCAGGACTGACTCAGCCCTGAGTTGATCGCAAATAAATTCGGGGCGGTGTTTTGTCGCCCCGTTTTTTAAAGTGTGAAAATGTTTCACCTTGCTTTGTCCGTGAAAGGGTTTTGAAAAACAAGGCGTTTTCTGGACAGATGATTTTATAACTTAACAAAAAGGAGTTTTTATCATGAAAAAAGACGTTAGAAAGGCTATCATTGCCGGTAACTGGAAGATGAACAAAACCAGACCCGAGGCCAAGGAGCTGCTTGAAGCTATCAAGCCGCTGGTTGCCAATGCAGAGGGAAAGGTTGAGGTTATTGCCTGCGTTCCTTTTACGAACCTTGAAACTGCCGTTAATACTACCGCAGGCTCAAACGTAAAGGTTGGCGCAGAGAACGTTCACTTTGAAAAGAGCGGTGCATTCACAGGTGAGATTTCGGCGGATATGCTGGTTGAGCTTGGCGTTGAGTACGTTGTTATCGGACACAGCGAAAGAAGACAGTATTTCGGCGAAACCGACGAAACTGTAAACAAGAGAACAAAGGCTGCCCTGGCCGCAGGTCTTAAGCCTATCGTTTGCGTAGGCGAGCTGCTTTGGGAGCGTGAGTGCAACATCACCGAGGAGGTTATCGCTCGTCAGATTAAGCTTGATTTGTTCGACGTTTCCGCTGAGGACGTTAAAAAGACAGTTATCGCTTACGAGCCTGTATGGGCTATCGGCACAGGAAAGACCGCTACCGCTGACCAGGCTGAGGAGGTTTGCGCATTTATCCGCAGCACGCTTGCTAAGCTTTACGACGAGGAAACCGCACAGGCTGTTACAATCCAGTACGGCGGTTCGATGAACGCAAAGAACTGCGCAGAGCTGCTTGCCAAGGAGAACGTTGACGGCGGACTTATCGGCGGAGCTTCCCTTAAGGCTGAGGACTTTAACACAATAGTTCAGGCAGCTGTAGAGGGCTAATGTCAAGCGTATTTTTTTGAAAGGATTGATAAACTTATGTCAACTAAAAAACCTGTAGTGCTTGTTGTTATGGACGGCGTAGGATTTTCCAAAACAGGACTTGGGGACGCTGTTTCACAGGCTAACACACCTACTTTGGATATGCTTTTAAAGGATTATCCTCATACCTCTCTTAAAGCTCACGGCGATGCTGTTGGCTTGCCTTCAGACGATGATATGGGTAACTCTGAGGTTGGTCACAATGCTTTGGGCTGCGGACAGATTTATTCTCAGGGAGCAAAGCTGGTAAACGAATCAATTGAAAGCGGAAAGATGTTCAGCTCGGATACATGGAAGTCACTGGTGTCCAATGTTATTGAAAATAAATCGACAATGCATTTTATCGGCCTGCTCTCAGACGGTAATGTGCACTCCAACATTTCGCATCTGAAAATGATGATTAAAAGAGCCAAGGAAGAGGGCGTTTCAAAGGTAAGATGTCACATTTTGCTGGACGGCAGAGATGTTCCCGCAACCTCAGGTATGACTTATATCGAGGATCTGGAGAACTGCCTGGCTTCTCTTAACGACGAAAGCTTTGACGGAAAGATAGCTTCCGGCGGCGGAAGAATGAAGATAACAATGGACAGATATCAGGCTGACTGGAATATGGTCAAGCTGGGCTGGGATACCCACGTTAAGGGCGAGGGCAGAATGTTCCCCACAGCGGCTGAGGCGTATACCACCCTCCGTGAGGAAACCGGAGCTATCGACCAGGATCTTCCTCCGTTTGTTATCGGTGAAAACGGCGTTCCGGTAGGAAAGATATGCGATAACGACAGCGTAATTCTGTTTAACTTCCGCGGCGACAGAGCTATTGAGCTTTCAATGGCGTTTGACGAGCCTGATTTCGATAAATTCGATAAGGGCGGTTACAACCCCAAGGTTATGTATGCCGGAATGTTGCAGTATGACGGCGACCTTAACCTGCCCAAGAATTATCTTGTAAATCCTCCTGAGATAACCAACACTCTTTCGGAAGTGCTGGTTAAGAACGGACTGAGCAGTTATGCGGTTTCCGAAACTCAGAAATACGGTCATGTAACCTATTTCTGGAATGGAAACAAGTCGGAGAAATTTTCCGAGGAGCTTGAAACCTGGAAGGAGATACCCTCAGACAAGGTTTCCTTCGACCAGCGTCCCTGGATGAAGTCGGCTGAGGTTACCGACGATATGATAGCTGCTATCAAGTCGCAGAAATACGACTTTATCAGATGCAACTATCCTAACGGCGATATGGTAGGACATACGGGAAATATGGACGCCACGATCATCGGCGTTGAGTCGGTAGATTTAGGCCTTGCAAGGCTTATCAAGGTGTGTGAGGAGTACAATTGCACCCTTCTGGTGACAGCCGACCACGGCAACGCCGATGAGATGCTTGAAAAGAACAAAAAGGGCGAAATTGCTGTCAGAACCGCTCATTCGCTCAACAGAGTTCCCTTTATTATCTGGAACAAGGAAACACGTCATGATATTATTGACGCCGACAGCACGAAATATGGTCTTGCCAATGTAGCTCCTACAGTTGCAAAGCTGCTGGGAATCGAGGCTCCAGAGTGCTGGGAAGCTTCTATGATTTAAGCTTTGAATAATCGAAAAACAAAACTCCGTATGCAGCTTTTGCGTCTGCATACGGAGTTTTTTATTTTATCGGGTCAATACCTTTTGAGATAATACAGTACTGGGGGTCGTACTGCGATATAATGGTCGGAAGTCGTCTGAGCCTGAAAACCTTCGGCACAGATTTGGGGTACCTCGGTAGGAAAAGCTTGACTTTAAGTCCGCCCGTAGGTGAATTTTCAAGCTCCACCGTACCGTCGAAGGCGTCGGTCATGGCTTTTACAACGGCAAGCCCCAGCGATTCGTGAGGCGAAAATTTTTTAAATCCATTATTGAAATCAAGGTGTTTTTCAATTTCGCCAACATCGGCGGAGGTTCCGTTGTCGGATACCGAAACGCAGACTCTATCACCATCGGCGGTAAGTTCAAGGGTTATTTCCTTGTTTGCCGAGTCGTTATACATATATGCGTTAATTATAAGATTCAAAACAGCGGCTTCAAACCGTGAATAATTAATATCAATGTATATCTGTTCTGCAATTGTTACCCTGAAAGCGCAGCTGTTGATTTCCAGCATGGGGCGAACCCACTCTGCGGTTTCTTCAAGCCGCTGTGACAAGGAAAGATACTCGGTAGACATGCCGCCTGAATAATATTTTGATATTTCGTTCATATTAACTGTGGAGGCGATGGTGCGAAGCACATGATACCTGGTTTGGCTGTCAATGGCGGAAATGTTGCAATCATCAGGGAAATTCTCCTTATCCTTTTCCATTATATTCAGAATTTCGGCAAGCTCAAGTCTTATATTTCCCAGGAAATTATTCTTATAGTTTAAAAGCTGAGAGCGGCAGAAAAGTCTGTGAATTTCGTCAGGTTTAAAAAATTCTATTTTGTAAAGCTTAACAACACCTTCCTCATACAGCGGAGTTATTCTGGAAGAGCTTCCCGAGCAGTGAAAGCAAATTATTTCTTTTTCAATCGGAAGCTCAGGCTTTTTATCCCCTATCGTAAAATCGGAAAGCAGTAAGTTGTCGGGAATCTGTTCGTGGTTTTTCCACAACATTCTGAATTCGTTATCAACTGCGGCGATATAGCAGTCGGAATCGGAATACAGCTGCTTTAAACATTCAAGAAAACTCATAGAAATCTCTACCCCCTTTTGATTTTAATCAAACTCTCGCCTAGCGGGTTTAAATAAAACCTGGTTTCATATATTATACAATATCCAGAAATAATAGTCAAGAATCATAAAGGGGTAATAATTACACAAATATAGCTTGCGTGTAAATTTTCAAATGAAAAAGTCGCAATTTCTGTGAGAATAAGATATTTTGTCGAATTATGTTTAAACAAAAGCAATGAAATCACGTCCGAAGAGGGCGATAATTTTTCTTTCCTGCTTCAAAAAGGATATAAAAGAAAATGTATGAAAAATTCCGTTATATTTTTTATAAAAGTACTTGCAAAAATAAGCTGAATGTAGTATAATAAATGTAGAATTTTTTTAGGAGGTAAATTAATTATGGCAGTTAAAGTCGCAATTAATGGTTTTGGACGTATTGGACGTCTTGCATTCAGACAGATGTTCGGCGCAGAGGGTTATGAGGTAGTTGCTATCAACGACCTTACAAAGCCTTCAATGCTGGCTGATCTTCTTAAGTATGATACAGCGCAGGGCGGTTACTGCGGTAAGATCGGTGAGAATCTTCACACTGTAGAGGCTGACGATGAGGCAGGCACAATTACAGTTGACGGCAAGACTCTTAAGATCTATGCTATGGCAAACGCAGCTGAGCTTCCTTGGGGAGAAATCGGCGTAGACGTTGTTCTCGAGTGCACAGGTTTCTATTGCTCAAAGGCTAAGTCACAGGCTCACATTGACGCAGGCGCTAAGAAGGTTGTTATCTCTGCTCCTGCAGGCAACGATCTGCCTACTATTGTATATTCCGTAAACGAGAAGACTCTTACAGCTGACGATACAATCATTTCAGCAGCTTCTTGTACAACAAACTGTCTTGCTCCTATGGCTAAGGCTCTTAACGATTATGCTCCTATCCAGAGCGGTATCATGTCAACAATTCACGCTTACACAGGCGACCAGATGATTCTTGACGGTCCTCACAGAAAGGGCGACCTGAGAAGAGCAAGAGCAGGTGCAGCTAACATTGTTCCTAACTCTACAGGTGCTGCTAAGGCTATCGGTCTTGTTATCCCCGAGCTGAACGGAAAGCTTATCGGTTCTGCTCAGAGAGTTCCTGTTCCTACAGGTTCTACAACAATCCTTACCGCTGTAGTTAAGGGTTCTGACGTTACAGTTGAGGGCATCAACGCTGCTATGAAGGCTGCTGCTTCCGAGTCCTTCGGTTACAACACTGATCCTATCGTTTCTTCCGACGTTATCGGTATGAGATATGGTTCGCTGTTCGACGCTACTCAGACAATGGTTGCTAAGATTGCTGACGACCTCTATCAGGTTCAGGTTGTTTCTTGGTACGACAACGAGAATTCTTACACATCACAGATGGTAAGAACTATCAAGTATTTTGCTGAGCTTGGCTAATTAAGTTAAATCGTAAAGCCTCTGACCGAAAATCAGGTCAGAGGCTTTATTTTTTTGAAGATAACCGACAGCGGCAGACTTTATCTGTTGGTGGCTTTTTTATCGGTACGATTGAGAATATAGTCTACCGATACATTGTGAAAGTCCGCAAGCTTTATCAGTATCTCGGTGGGGATGTCCAAATCGCCTCGTTCATAGTTGCTGTAAACACGCTGACTGCAGTTCAAAATTTTAGCGATTTCGGTTTGAGTCATATCGGCATCCTCGCGGAGATTTCTTATTCTGGCATACATATTAATACTCCTTTTGGTATATTTACACAAAAAACAACACAAAACTTTGTTAATATTATTATAGTTTATAGCGACTTTTAGTATTGACTTATAGCGTAAAATCCGCTATAATATAATTAAGAAATGAATATAAGACTGATTACATTCAGCTTAACCATTTCTTTTTATTTTATTATATTTTAGCGGATTATCCGCTAAGGAGGAGTTTGTATTATGGAAGCTTTATTGTTGGTATTTTTAATTTTAGCGGGAATAGCAATTTATTTTATTCCGACGATTATTGCGTTTGTGAGGGGAAGAATAAATAAAGGAGCTATTTTATGCATGAATCTGTTTTTAGGCTGGTCCTTTATCGGCTGGGTAGTTGCCTTGATCTGGGCTGTCAAGGAGCCTGATAACGTTGGAAAATAACGCTGCGATAAAATTAGGCGTAGTATTTTCCGGAGGTATTGCAAAAGGCGCATATGAGGTGGGATTTATGTCTGCCTTAAGCAGACATCGGAGATTTTCCGTAGCAGCCATATCAGCCGCATCGATTGGTGCTCTTAACGGATACGCTCTTTCGTCAGGGAAGCTGATCGAAGCGGAAACGCTTTGGAAATCGGTTGATATTAAAAGCGTAACGGGTATGTATCGTCAATTGCTTAAACGACATAGGATATATGAGTTTGTGGACAAAATATTCAGCGAGGATGACAAGCTGGAGAATCCTTTGTATATTGTATGTCTGCCGGCTTCCTCTGTTCAGCCTCAATACATATTGCTTAACGACTTGTCGGCAGTTGATAAAGAGAAATTTTTAAAGGCGTCAATATCTGTTCCCGTTGTTATGGAGCCGGTATTAATCAACGGTACAAAATATTTTGACTGAGCGATACTGGATAATACTCCGATTAAGCCTTTACTGTCTTATCGTCTTGATTTGATTGTTGCGATTCAGTTTGACGATTATGTTCAGTCAGACCTTACAAATTGCGGATGTCCCGTTTTGTACCTGAATTTACAGAACAAAAGTCACATAAAGGACAGCTTTGTTGTTGACGCCAAGGCAGTTGAGTATATGATAAGTTACGGCTTTGATGTGTCTGACGATCTGCTTACTTTAATTGAAAACTCATTTTCGGATTATGGCAGATTTATTGCTTTAATTCAACGCTATAATTCGTGTTTGAAGAAAGGCGGAATAAATGCTGACAGAATAGTAAGCAGAATTAACAGGCTCAGCCGTATTCGCTGAGGAGAGGATTGTTTATGAACAGATTTATAATATCTTTGGGAGTGACGGCGTTAGTTATGCTAACGGTGTCAGTTGGTTATTTAACTTTAAGGCAATTATTTAAAAGCGTTGATTTCCTGAAAAAATTGTTTGTTGCATTAAATAAGAAATCATAACGGGAAAATCATATTGAGAGTAAATAATACCTCCATCATAATTTAGCCGTCCTTAAGGGCGGCTTTTTTGCGTATATATGCAAAAAGCCGTTGAAAAAGCTCGAATATTGTGATATAATAAATGCAATAAATATTTTAGGGGGCTTTGGCATGAACGATGTTTTGCAGACCTTTCTCGATGAGGAGATAACCGATGCGGTGTATAATGAGCTGTGGAATTTCGTGTCCTCAGATTCGGTAGTAAGGGGAACTTTCGAGTGCTCAAACCATGTGGTGATGAAAATTTCTCCCACTCAGTTTGTTATCTACAGAATACGCATAGGGGTGGAAAACACCAAGTGTCAGCCTGCAGTGCTGGTGGCGAAAACATTCTTTCTGAAAAAAATAAACAGCAAGGCGTATGAAAGACGGCTGCCGGATATACAGAACATTTTTGACTAAAGGAGATGCGCAAATGTCGGTTCCATTGGCTGAAAGAATACGTCCCAAAACCCTTGACGACGTGGTGGGACAGCCGCACCTGCTGGGAAAAGACAAGCCGTTGCGACGGATAATCGAAAGCGGCAGGATACCCAATATGATTTTTTACGGTCCGTCCGGAATAGGAAAGACTACCGTAGCAAGGATTATTGCCGAAAACGCCAACATGACAATGCACAAGCTTAACGGCACTTCCGCGTCCATTGCCGATATAAAACAGATTGTAGCTGAAACAGGCACCCTAAGCGGAATAGGCGGAATACTGCTTTATCTGGACGAGATACAGTATCTCAACAAAAAACAGCAGCAGTCGCTGCTTGAATATATAGAGGACGGAAGCATTACCCTTATTTCCTCAACCACTGAAAATCCCTATTTTTATGTGTATAACGCAATAATAAGCCGCTCCACCGTGTTTGAGTTCAAGCCTCTTACTCCCGAGGAGATAATGCCGGCAATAAAGCGGGCGTTTCAGATATGCGCCGATGAGCTGGGACTGAAGCTGCGGCTTGAAAGCGGAGTGTGCGAGCACATCGCCAGAGGCTGCGGGGGAGATGTGAGAAAGTCCATAAACACCGTTGAGCTGTGTATTCTTTCTGCGGATAACGACGGCAGCTCACTTACGGTAAGCATGGATACGGTAAAACTCCTTACCCAGCGCAGCAATATGAAATACGACCGTGACGGCGATCAGCATTATGATATTCTTTCGGCTTTGCAGAAGTCCATAAGAGGGTCTGATGAAAACGCTGCCCTTCATTACGCTGCACGGCTTATCGAAGCCGGGGATATTATTTCTCTTTCACGCCGCCTGCTGGTCATCGCCAGCGAGGATGTGGGGCTTGCCTATCCACAGGCTGCGGCGATTACCAAGGCGTGCGTGGACAGCGCAATGCAGCTTGGGCTCCCGGAGGCGAGAATACCTCTTGCCGAAGCGGTGGTGCTGCTTGCAACCGCTCCCAAATCAAACAGCTCCTATCTTGCAATGGACGCCGCCCTTAAGGACGTAAGACAAGGCGGAGCGCTTGATTTCCCGAGACATCTCCAGAATAAGCATTTTGACGGTGAGGACGCAGTGGTAAAGGGTCAGCATTATCTGTATCCTCACGATTTCCCCAATCACTACGTGGAGCAGCAGTATCTGCCCGACGCCTTGAAGGACAGGGTGTATTACAAATTCGGCGACAATAAAAATGAACAGCTTGCCTTGCAGTACAGAAATAAAATAAAAGGCGGAAAATAAAATTTTGACCGACGCTGGGTCTTTTTATAAGAAACGGCGTCGGTCGTTTTAAATTGTATTGTCAGAATTGAGTTACTATCTTTTTGTCGGCAAGGGGAGTGGAATATTCCCACCGGGAGATATGTCCGCTGTTGATAAAATACTTTAGCTTTGAAGGGAAGTTGGTGTTTTCAAAAACGTCTACGATTATAAGCTTTACCTTCATTTTTTCGGGAATAAGCGCTTTTATGTATACGCTTGCCGCCTGGCCTACCTGAACGTTGTCCCGAGGCTCCGCCAGCCCTGCAAGGTTGGGAGCAAGCTCGATAAATATGCCGTAGCTTTCCACCGAGCGCACTATTCCGCCTACCGTTTCACCTGCCTGAAATCTGGCTGCATTTTCCTCCCAGGTCCCCAGCAGTTCTTTGTGAGAAAGACATATCCGTCCGTTTTCTATTGACTTTATCACAACAAAAATATCCTGACCGTTATAGAATCTGTCGTTGGGGTGAGCTATTCTTGAAACGGAAATTGCGTCTATGGGAATGAGGGATGGTATTCCACAGCCCACGTCCACAAAGCAGCCGAAGGGTTCAAGGTGTGTCACCTTAGCCGGGATAACGTCACCGCTTTGAAGAGTGGAAATATACCGCTCCATACATTCCTCCTGAGCCAGCCTGCGTGAGAGGGTGTATATATTTTCTCCGACGGAATTTTTTGATACGCCGAGTATCTTAAAGCAAACAGGCTTGTTGACCTTTGAAAGCAGCGCAATATCCCTTGTAGTTCCCTCGGCGATGCCTATAGCACCCTCGGTTCTGGGAATAATCCCTCGTCCGCAGGGCAGCTCCACAATAAGATTGTGGTCGCTGTCGCAGATAACCGCCTGAGCTTCAAGGATTACGCCGTGAGCCCACGCCTCCGCCATTGATTGCTGGCTTTTCAGGTGATTTCTGTTGCCCGCCGTGTCAAAAAGCTTTCCTTCGGGTAGATATTTATTCATTTTAAACCTCTTTCTCCGCAGATTTTATATTCTTATCAGGCCCTTTTACTGCGGTATACAGACCTTGTTGAAATACAGCAAAGCCATACCCTTCGCTGCTTTTAAATCTCAGTTAATTGTATGAGGCTTAAATGAAAAATAGTACGGTTTGTCCCCCAAAGGCTGGGACAGGTGAATTTATGACAAAAATACGCACAAAACGATTAACGCCAATAAATAAACCGGGGCGGTCGCTGCTTTATACTGAGCGACCGCCCCGATTTTGTTTTGAAAAAGTTTTAAATCTCGTCCCATTCCGCCTGCTTGAAGCCTACCAGAACCTTGTCCTCCGTTACAAGTATCGGACGCTTTACCAGCATTCCGTCGGTGGAAAGCAGCCTGAGCTGCTCCTCCTCGCTCATTTGGGGCAGCTTGTCTTTAAGCCCCATTGTCTTGTAAAGGGTGCCGGAGGTGTTGAAAAACCGCTTGAGGGGAAGTCCGCTTTTTTCATACCATTCCTTGAGCTCCTCATATGAAGGCTTGTCTTCTTTGATGTGCCTGTCTTGAAAGTCCAGATTTTTGGACTCAAGATATTTTCTTGCCTTTATGCAGGTTGTGCATTTAGGGTAGTTTACAAAAAGCATTATTACATTTCCTTTCATTATGCCAAGACAGGAAGCACGAAGAAATCCCGGCTTCCTGTCTTGTGATGTTATTTAACTTGTGAAAATTAAGCTTCTACCGGCTCAAATTCAATTCTGATTTTCGGCAGCTTTTCAATTACCGAGTAGGAATTGTAAAGTCCGTCCTCGGTTGAAATGTCGTTTTCACCGCTGGCAGGAGGAGCAAACATTCTCAGGGTCAGATCGCAAGGACCGTCCAGAGGCTTTTCAAAGAATGCGCTCATAAGGTCAATGGTTCTCGCCTTGGGTGACTTGTAGAACCACTTGCCGTTAATCTCCATCATAATGTTTGAATCATCGTCAAAGGTTACCTCGCAGAAGTGAGGATTCTTTTCAAAATGGAGGGGTAACTCAATTCCCTCTGCGTCCTCAGCGCCACCCCATCTCAGCTTAACAGGGAAGCTCAGCTCCTCGCCCTTGGTCATTGCAGGCTTGAAAAAGTCGTCGTGAATAATTTCCTTGTAAGTCTGCATAACAGGCTGTTCTATTCCGCAGTCGGAATAGTTGGGATCTTCAATCTCAAGACCTAAGCGTCCCCTGTCACGGAACTGATAGAATGTAAATGCGCTGAACCATTCCTCGGGGTCGTTTTTAAGCATATCGCAGAAGCCCTTTACCATTTCCGCCTGGTCGTAAGGACCTGTAACATCGCCGTCGGCATTAAATTCGCTCATTACCATAGGCTTTGCAACGCCGCCGTTGATTGCCTTGAATCTGTTGTAGGACATCTTTGTAAGCTTGTAGGTGTTTTCTACCGTATCCCTCTTGAAGGACTTGTTTTCGGAATCTTTGAGAGCTACATCAAAAGGCCAGCCCCAATGGAGAGCCATGTACTTGTCAACCGACCAAATGTCAGTTTCTTTTACAGCCTGTGAAAATTCCTTTTCCATAATAATTTCGGTTGCATTGGGGTCTTCGATGCCGCCTATGCACAGAATGGTTGAAACGTTGGGTGCATACTCCTTTATTATCTTGTTGAATCTGCAATAAAAGTCAGCAACACCCTGATAGCCTGCTTCACCTGTTCTCTTGGTGAAGGAGAACCAGTTGCCGGTGGCCTCGTGATTTATTCTCAGCAGTAGTCTGCCAAAGGGTCTGAGGTCCTTGGCAATAGCAATAAGGTGCTCATCGGAAACGTTGGGGTCTACTGTCAGCGTAAGGGTAACGTCCTGACCGTGGCGGCGAACATCCCTCATATATGTAAAAGGTTCGTCGTCGGTGGTGCCGTTAAGACCGCCCTTGTAGGTAAAGTAATCATCATACGGATAGTCCCACTGGAAAGAAACTTCCGCATCCTTCATAACCTCCGAAATTCTTCCTGGCCATTCCTTGTCAAGGGGGTAATAGCAGTACATCAGAGAAATGCTTCTGTGAGGTCTGCCAAGCTTGTGGAGAATGTAATCCTGGTTTACATATTCTCCTCTTTCGGAACCGTCACCCAGGTCAACGGCGCACTTGGCTTTTCCCATATGAACGGAATATGCTTTTAATTCGCTCATTTTTCGTCCTCCTAATCATGATAGATTAATGAATTTATTTCGTCAAATATATCAGCAAGGTCTAAAAAGACCTGATTGCTTTCTTCGGTTTCAGGCGCCTGCTCGGTGAATATGCAAAGCACAAAGGGGGATTCTGCATAAACAATAGCGCAGTCGTTGTATACAAACTCGTTAAATTCCGAGCCGTATTTCTGTGAAACCTTGTACTTTTCCGAGAGATTTTTGCCTATCTGCTCGTTAAGGTCGGTGTCGGTCATAAGCTCGGTAAGCCACAGCCCAAGCTCGCTTTCTTCGCCAAATTCGTAAATATCCCTGTATGATTTAAGCATATCGGCGGTGGTGGCATATGTAAATATCCAGTCAGAGCCTACATAATAATCCGCTCCGATTTCACGCTGCAGCGAGTTGAACGCTTCCCAGCCATAATACTGCTCCAGCAGATAATAAGCGGTGTTGTCTGAACGCTGAATTGCCGCTTCAATAAGCTCCCTTGCGGTAAATTCAGTGCCCATATCCATAGAAGCGATGTAATCCTCCCCCACTATATCTCCCATCCAGTTTTTGTCCTTGACAATTATTTCGTCCAGGTCGATACCGCTTGCAAGTATGCTTTTTACATAGGGAGCCTTTATTGTGCTGCAGGTCATAAATTCCTTCTGGGAGTTGTAATTTATCTGTGCCCCGGTTTCGATGTTTTCATAAGAAAATGCCAGCGCAGAACCGAACCTGCCGCATATCTCGTCGATTCTTTCAAGGCAATCCTCCAGCTGTTCATTGGACGTAACAGTCGAAAAGCCTGAAAGGGAAGCGCTGTGACCGCTGAGCAGCTCTTGTGCAATCTCCTCCGGCTCAACTGTTGTTACCGTTTCTGCCTGTGAAGATGAATCCCAGGAAACATCGGAAGATTCCGCCACGCTTTCCGAAACGTCTGCCTGTGACGAATCGTCGGAGGTTGTGGTTGTAACCGTTTCCAACACGGAAGAAACCGCCGCCTCATTTGACGGAATTTCTTCACCGCCGCAGCTTGAACAACCTGCCGCCGCTAAAATCAAAGCTGTAAGCAACGCTAATTTTTTCATAAAGTAAACCTCTTAAAGCTGTTATACATTTTCGCACTACCGAATTTTCGTGCTGTTATCGTTAAGTTTATGATAACATATAGACAAATCAAAGTCAAGCTTTAAGAGGCTTAATTCTCTTTGCGGAAAGCGACGGTTATTTTGTTTTTATCAGAAACGCAGAGCAGGCAGGAACGGTAATTTTTATGCCATCAAGCTTTATTTCTCCGCCGATTTTGAAAAGCACTTCCCCATTAATATTGCAGGGAACTTCACATTCCGACTGTCTGCCGAGAGGATTGATTACGGCGAATATCTCCTCGTTGTCGGTAAATCTGCGGTAAATAAGGGGATAGCTGTCATTTTCGGCGTATACAAATTCAAAGCCGCCGAAATTCTGCAAAGCCTCGTGGGACTGTCTTACGGCAATAAGTTCTTTTACTGTATTAAGCAGCGAATCGGGGTCAGATTGCTGTGACAAAACATCGGGACGGTCTGAGGATTTGTCCATTGGTATAAGGGTTTCACTGCCGGAAGAAAAGCCGGCGTTAAGGGTTTTATCCCACTGCATAGGAGTGCGTGAGCCTGTTCTGCCAAAGCCGCCCTCCACTGAGGTCAGCCCCTCAACATATCTCATGCCTATTTCGTCGCCGTAATACACAAAAGGAGCGCCGCACATTGAAAGGAGGAAGGTAAAGCAAACCTTTAAATCGTCGGTATCTCTGCCTCTTGCAAGTCTGTCCATATCGTGATTTGAGGAGGGGATGCAGATTAGCCCCTTGCCGTCAGCCGAATCGTAAAATTTCTGATATTCCTGACGGAAAATTGAAATATCTCCGCCTGATTTTGAGAAGAAAGGCTTTTCGCTTCTGAAAAGGGAAGTGTAGCACATCGGTCCGAAGTGAAGCAGGAAATCCATATGGAATCCCCCGGCTATAGACTTTTCCGGCTCGCCCCATTCTGAAACCATGGCGCAGTGAGGATATTTTTCATCAAGGAACTGCCTGAAATCCTGCCACAGTCTGATGTTTTCACTGCCGTCCGGGTCGTTTTTTACAAGCGACCCCGCCATATCCACTCTGAAGCCGTCGCAGCCCATATCGAGCCAGAATGACATAACGTCCTTTATAGCCGCTCTTGTCGCCATGGGAGCGTCGTCGTCCGGCGACTGCATATAATCCCTTGTACGGTTTGCATAGCCGTAATTAAGGGCAGGCTGAGTGGAGAAAAAGTTTACTCCGGCGCTTCCGTCACGGTCGGATATTCCCCTTATGCAGGGTATTCCCTCGGTGCTTTCCCAGATGGAATTTGTCCAAATGTATCTGTGTGTAAACTGATTTTTCTCAGCTTTCATAGACTCCTTAAACCACTTGTGCTCCACCGAGGTGTGTCCCGGCACAAGGTCAAGCAGAAGATGCATATCACGCTTGTGGATTTCGTCTATAAGCAGTTTCATATCTTCGTTAGTGCCATATCGGGGAGCAATTTTTTTATAGTCTCTTACATCGTACCCGGCGTCGGTAAAGGGCGAGTCAAAGCAGGGGTTTATCCAGATTGCGTTGAAGCCCATTGACTTGATATAGTCAAGCTTCTGTGTTATTCCCTTTAAATCTCCTATTCCGTCGCCGTTTGAATCCTTGAAGGACTGGGGATAGATTTCATAGAACACTGCGTTTTTCAGCCACTCGGGCAGCTTGTTTACACTCATAAAAATGCACTCCTTTTTGATTGGATTTTATGTTTTCAGTCTTTGGTTTCTGTCAGAAATCAGGTTTTTTCAACTCTGATTTGATGTTCATATTTTAACATCGTTTACATCGGAATTAAAGTATATTCATCGGTTATTGTTTGTATATTCTGTGAATATTAGCTTTGACCTAAAACCCTTACAATGGGGCAAACAAAAACCGACCGTGATTATATCAACACGGTCGGTCAAGTGGGGAGGAGTAAATTCTACTCCACCCTCATCATTCGGTATCCCACGCCGATGTGGGTCTGAATATACTGAGGGGAATCGGGGGCGGATTCCAGCTTTTTTCTGAGGGTCGCCATAAATACACGCAGCGACGCCACATCGTTTTCCCAGCTGCTTCCCCATACTTTCTGGGTAATATATGTGTGAGTCAGCACCTTACCGACGTTTTTTGCCATAAGGCACAGCAGCTTGTATTCTATAGGGGTAAGATGCAGCTCATTGCCGTCAAGATAAGCGCAGCCGGCGGCAAAATCAATTTTAAGCTTGCCGTTTGTAAACACCGAACCGTTAGCAGCTCCGTCTGCATTGATCATAGCAAGCCGCCGCTGGGTAACACGCAGCCTTGCCAGCAGTTCTTCCACCGAAAAGGGCTTGGTGAGATAATCGTCCGCACCGCTGTCCAGAGCCTCGATTTTATCAGCGTCCTCGCTTCTTGCGCTAATCACAATTATAGGCACATTTGACCAGCTTCGTATCCGCTTTATAACCTCTATGCCGTCGATGTCGGGCAGTCCAAGGTCCAGCAGAATTATATCTGGATTGTGTGATGAAGCCTCCATAACGGCGGTTTCACCGTTGGGCGCAACTATGTGCTTGTATTCGTGAGTTTTAAGGGTGGTGGTGATAAGGTTTCGCACGGGAGCGTCGTCCTCTACCACAAGAATCAAAGCCTTATTCATTTATATTCACCTCTTCTGACGGTAAAGTAAAAGTAAAAACACAGCCGTGGGGTGAATTATCCGTCAGGGTAATTTCACCGCCGTGAGCTTCGATAATTGATTTGCAAAGATAAAGCCCGAGACCAAGGCTTCGGCGGCTGTCGGCAATTTTGTTTTCCCCGGTAAAAAACATTTCAAACACCCTGGGTTTGATACTGTCGGGAATGCCGCCGCCGTTATCGGCAATGCTGACTGATATGGCGTCTCTTTTTTTCTCAGCCGTTATTTTTATCTCCGAACCTGTCGGCGTATATTTTATTGCATTGTCCGCTATATTTATGATAACCTGAATAATCAGCCTTGCGTCCATGCGTGCAAGCATCAGCTCGTCCTTGTATTCAACGGAAATTTTATGACCGCTGTCCTTGCGACAGATGTGGCGAACCGCTTCGTCGATAACCTCGTCAATAAGCTCAAGAGACATGTTGAAGTTCATTCTACCCTCTTCGATTTTGGTGATAGACAGCAGATTTTCCACCAGACTTATCAGCCAATGGGAGTCGTTGTAGATGTCTGTGAAAATCTGCATCTTCGTTTGGTCGTCCAGCTTGTCGTAATTGGACATAAGATTGCCGGCATTGCCTGAAATCGAGGTCAGCGGCGTGCGCAGGTCGTGAGAAATGGCTCGGAGCAGATTGGCTCTCAGCTGTTCGTTTTTAGCCATCACCGCCGCCGCTTCCTTTTCCTTTGAATTGCGGCTGTTTTCGATTGCAAGAGCACATTCCCCCAGCAGTGAAAGCAGCACGCTGTTTTCAAAGTAATCAAGGGGCTTGTTGCCTATTCTTATACCCACAACGCCGTAAACCTTGTCTTTTATGCGAATGGCAAGGTAGAGGCATTGGGCGTTTTTCAGCGTGTCGGTTGTGGCGCCTGCACGCCTTTTATTGTCAAAAACCCACTCCACGGCGCTCTTTTCCTTTTCGGTGAAAAAGCTTTGTCTGTCCGTTTGCTGAGAAGCTGCAAAAAGGCAGCCTTCTGAAAGCTTGCCGTCCACCTCCGGGTAGGCGATAACATCACGCTCAAGCAGCTTTACAAGCTGGCCTGCTGTGATATTTATAATATCGTTATCGTCCCGAGCTTTTTGAAGCAGCTGATTTGTATCGAACATAACCTTTGTCCTAAACGCCGAACGTGCGGAAAGCCGGGCATGGTATTTAAGTTTTGCGGCAAGAGTACCGGTTATAACCGACGCTGCAAGCATAATCACAAAGGTCACAGGGTATCCCGAATCGTAAGCGTGAAAGGTAAGCCTTGGAGTGGTGAGAAAAAAGTTAAAGAGAATTACGCTCAGTACCGAGCTTAAAACGCAGCATACATATCCTCTTGTAAAAATCGAGGTCACCAACGCCCCGAGAATATACACGGTAATAACATTTGATTCGGTAAATCCCAGTCTGAGAAACACCCAGCCTGTTACGGTTGCGGCGGCAAGAATAATAAATGTGAAAAAAAAATCCTTGGGACGTGGCAGCAGCTGATTGTCAAACACTTTTTTCTTGGCACGGTATCGGTTATCAGACGCCCGGTCGGGAATGATATAAATATCAAGATTTGGTGCGATTTCCGCCAGCTTTTCGGTAAGTGCAGGCTTGCTCCAGAAATGGCGGCGTTTTGTGCTGCTTCTGCCTATTACGATTTTGGTAACCCCTGAAAGCCGGGCAAATTCTGAAATCTGAAAGGAAACGTCCTCGCCATAAACGTTGGCGATGTCGGCTCCCAGCTGCTCGGCGAGAGAAATGTGATTTTGCAGCCGTTTTTTGTCGGCATCGGTCATTCTGCATGATGCGGGAGTATGGACATATAAAGCCGTAAGCTCGCCGCCGAAAGCCTTTGCCATTTTTGAAGCGGTGCGTATAATCTTTGCGTTTGAGGGCGAAGCAGACAGACAGACGAGAATATGCTCGCCCGAAGCTTCCAATCCCTGAGTTTTTTCATTTTTCATCTGTCCACCGCCTTTTTTCAACAAAACAACGCCTCGCTCGGTAAATATAACTTACATTACCCCCTTGCGGGTCGTCATCCTACACATTATATCACAAATTTTAAAAATAGTCTACCGGTTATCATCGTCAAATCGAATTTGTGTATCGAAGTAAAAAGTGTAAGGCAAAAAACAAGCGCATTACCGTAGATTTGGCTTTTACGGTAATACGCTTTTGATTTAAATTATGCTTTTTACTTAGCCCACAGTTATTTTTTCCTGGGGAAGCTTTGAAGTATTTGTGTTCTTTGAGCTGGAAAGCACCGCATAAATTAATGTCAGTGTTCCCACTCTGCCAAGGAACATAAGCGAAATCAGAATAATCTGAGATACAATACCAAGTTCGGGGGTAATCCCCAGGGTAAGACCAACCGTGCCTACCGCCGAAGCCGTTTCATAAAGGCATACGCTCATAGGAAGATTTTCCACTACGCTGATAACCATTGCGCCGCCGAAGAAGAGGGTTATATACATTACCATAACTGTTGCAGCATGCTTGATTATGCCGCAGTCTATTCTGCGCCCGAACAGTTGAGCGTCCTTTTCACGGCGGAAAATGGCAAAGGCATTGGCAATCATCACCGCAAAGGTGGTGGTTTTCATACCGCCGGCGGTAGAGCCGGGCGAACCTCCTATAAGCATAAGGATAATCATTATCGCTTGAGCGGCTCCGCTCATTGCTGCAAGGTTTACGGTGTTAAAGCCTGCGGTTCTTGGGGTTACCGACTGGAAAAATGCGCTGAGTATTCTTTCGCCTATAGGCATATCTGAAAATTCAAAGAAAAAGAACAGTGCAGGCAGCACTATCAGCAGCAGGGTAGTTACAAGAATCACCTTGCTTTGCATACGGTAGCTTTTCAGATGATATTTGTTTGTGCGAATGTCGTCCCAGGTGAGAAATCCTAAACCGCCCACTATTATCAGAAGCATTATGGCAATATTTATCACCGGGTTTGCCACATAGGACGTAAGGGAAGGATAAAGGGAATCGGGAGTTCCCATTATATCAAAGCCGGCGTTGCAGAATGCGGAAATCGAATGGAACACCGCCATCCAGATGCCTCTGACGCCATAGTCTTTGCAAAATACCGGCATCATAACGAGAGCGCCAATCAGCTCGATAATAAAGGTAGCCTTTAATATAAAGCCGGTCATACGCACAATTCCGCCTACCTTGGGGGCTGAAATAGCCTCCTGCATGGTGCTTCGCTGCATAAAGGAAATCTTTTTACCTGAAAGCAAAGCAAATGCCGCCGCTACGGTTACAACTCCCAGACCGCCTATCTGGATAAGTATAATTATCACAGCCTGACCGAAGGATGACCAGTAAGTACCCGTATCCTGTACGATAAGTCCTGTAACGCAGGCGGAGGAAGTGGCTGTGAACAGTGTTTCGTTAAAAGGTGTCACAACGCCGCTTTTTGATGATATAGGCAGCATGAGAAGTAACGCTCCCAGCAGTATCACTCCGGCAAAGCCTAATATAATCGTTTGAAACGAGGTCAGACGCCACTTTTTATTTAAAAGCTCAGACATACTGTTGCTCCTTTGTCTTTTTAGTTTCAATCACTATATTACAGTTCATCTTATTAAGAGTGTATAAAGCAGTTAACTTTCGTATTAAGATGGCATAAAGATTCGAGGGCTTTAATTTCTGCAAATAAGCTGTAATTCTTTCCAATTCGACTTTTTACTGTGTTAAAAATCCTATGGAGCCGACTTTTTTCCCCTTGCCTTGAAAGCGTTTTACATCACGGCGGCAAACACAAAACCTCGCAAACGGAAATGTCCGCTTACGAGGCTTGATGGGGTATGTCAGTTCAAAGTGTTATGCTGTTTTCATAATCCCAGACCTGCTATCCAGTCGTTGACCTCGCCTTGGGCTTCCTCCACAGAATAGTCGCGGATTGACAGCCCCTCCAGCAGGGTGGCATCAGGCTCGTATGCAGCTATCTCGTCAAGGGTATCAGAAAAACCGCTGCCGCCCGAAGTTACAAAGGGGATAATTCTCTTGCCGGAAAAATCATATTCTTCAAAGAACGTGTCCATGGGAGCGGGCATATCAGCCCACCAGTTTGGAAAGCCGATAAAAATCGTGTCGTATTGGTCGAGATTTTCAATGTGGCTGGCAAGAGCGGGACGCTCGCCGTTGCTTAATTCGTCACGGGCGACTGTCAGCGTTTCGTCGTAGCTTTCGGGGTAGTAGTATTCGGTGAGGATGGAGAACATATCTCCTCCCGTCGCCTGACGGATATAGTCGGCAATAATGCCGGTGTTGCCGGTAACGCTGCCGTTAAGGGTGGTAACGCTTGCCCCTGCATCGGCGTCAACATCGCCGCTTATGCCGTTGTTTTCACCCAGGGAGAAATAGGCTATCAGTATTCCCGAGCCGGTGGTTTCCTCTGATGATTCAGTTTCCTCCGAGGTTTCTGAGGAACTTTGGGAAGCCTCTGTTTCGCTATCCTGACTTGATTCCTGCGACTGCTCATCGGAAGCGGTTTCAGACTGGGTTTCGTTTACCTCTGCCGTGGAGCTTGAAATGTCAGGGCGTCTTTCTCTGCTGTCCGCAGCGTCACCACCCGCTGAATCGCCGCAGGCGGTTAATCCGACTATAGTTAATGCCATAACTGCCGCTAATAGCCTTTTCATAATATCAAATCCTTTCAGTGTCTTTTTTCTTTTGTTCTCAAACCGTTTTGGTGTACTGCGTCTTACGACGCTCCTTTTCTGAGCCTGCATATGATGTAATCCACCTTGTCCAGAAGCTGCTGCTTTTGGTGGATTTCATCAAGAAGTCCGCAGCGCATACCACGAAGTCTGCGGATTTTTTCCTCCGCCGAGCCTTCGGTTTCGTCAAGGGTATTTATCATATTTTTCAGCTCCTGTTCGTTGAATTTTTCCTTCATATCCATAACTCCTTAAATAAAAATAGACAGCCGGCTAAAAAATAAGTGCAATCATTTTCTGATTACACTTAAATTATAACGTATATTCAGCTTAATGTCCAATACTTAGTTTTCATAAGAAATTATGCTTGCACGGCATTGATGAAGTTAGTGTGACAGATGTTTTCTGATATGCTCGATAAACCTTGTTACCGCTGGACTAAAAGGCTGACTGCGCTTCCAGGCAATCATGCTTCCCACCGTAATATCGGGATACAGCGGCTTGGTTAGAATTTTGCTTCTGTCCCACAGGTAAACCGAGCCCTCCACCGCAAGCGCATAGGCGAGACCTTTTGAAACCATAATCGCTCCGTTGGTGGAAAGATTGCTTGTGAACAGTACGTTTAAGTTTTTGTAATAATCGCCGAACCAGCTGGCAATTTCATTTTTAACGCTGTGTCTGCTGGGCAGAATAACAGGCTTGTCGGCTAAATCCTTGGGAGTAATAAACTCCTTTTCCGCCAAGGAGTCGTCGGGACGCATAAGAGCAACATTGTGGTCCTTTACGTCCAGACGGATGTATTCATAGTTCTCTACGTTGACAGGCTCCAGCAGCAGGCCGATGTCAACCAGACCTTTATCCATTTGCTCCTTTACCAGATCGGCGGTGGCAGTGTAAATGTCATAGGTTACAAGGGGATATTTTTCGTGGAATGACTTGATAAGCTCAGGCAGCGTCTGAACCGCAAGGCTCTCGCCGCAGCCAATAGTGATGGTGCCGTCAATCATGTCCTCACGTTCGGTAAGCTCCGATTCGGTTTTATCCACGAGAGTTACAATTTCCTCCGCCCGGCGGCGCAGCAGAATACCTTCGTTTGTAAGGGAGATTTTTCTTGTACCTCTTTCAAAAAGCTTTACCCCAAGCTCGTCCTCCATCTGGGCAAGCTGGCGGCTGAGAGTAGGCTGGGTAAGATGCAGCACCTCTGCGGCTCTGGTAATGCTTTCTTCTCTTGCAACAGTTAAGAAATACCTAAGTATGCGAATTTCCATAAAAAATCTCCTTTACTTTAAAGGTGCGCTGCGGATTAATCGAGCTGTTACGGAAGCTTGCTGTATTCCTCGTCGGAAACCGCTTCAAGCCACTCGTTTGAGCAGTTCTCGCCGGGAACTTCCACTGCAATGTGGCTGAACCAGCAGTCCTTTTTAGCTCCGTGCCAGTGCTTAACGTTTGGAGGAATTACCACCACGTCGCCCTCTTCAAGGCTCTGAGGCTCCTTGCCCTCCTCGCAGTACCAGCCTTCACCCTCGACGCAGATGAGAATCTGTCCGCCGCCGCTGGTGGAATGGTGGATATGCCAGTTGTTTCTGCAGCCCGGCTCAAAGGTAACATTAGCTAAGAATACATTTGATTCGCCCGGCTTGGTAAGGGGTTTAAGATATGAATTTCCAATAAAGTACTGAGCAAAGTTTACATTGGGATCACCCATTCCGAACATTCCGCCGTGAGTTTCTGTAGCATCGGCGTCGGCATAAACCTCTTTTGCAATATTAAACGCAGCCCATGCATTTGGCCAGCCTGCATAAAATGCCGCATGAGTCAGTATTTCAGCCATTTCTTCTTTTGTTATGCCGTTGTTCTTAGCGTTTGTAATGTGAGCCTTAAAGGAGCTGTCAAACAGTCCCTTACCCATAAATACGCAGATTGTAACCAGCGAACGATCTCTGAGGGAAAGCTTATCCTCTCTTGACCACACCTCGCCGAACAGAACGTCATCGTTGAGCTGTGCAAATTTAGGAGCAAATTCGCCGAGATTATCTCTTCCTGCAGTTTGTTTTTTCATTTGTTATACCTCCCGATTGTTTTATTATATTAGCATTATACAATTAAATTTACGGCATGTCAAATACTTATATCAAATAATCTTATATGCTTTATAGGTATGACTGTCAGACTAAAAAAACGGAGAACCTCCGCATAAAACGGCAGTCCTCCGCTGGGTTTAATTCTAATTAAAATGGCAACTCAGCTAAATGTGGGGGCTGTCGATTGCCAGATCCTCCGAGATTCCGTATACAAAAATATTTTTGCTGCTTTTTGCGAGGCGGCATATAGCATAGCAGGCTTTAACGGCGTATATCAGATCGGTGTGAAAATCAAACTTTTCATCGTCAAAATACTCCGATAAAGCGTCCTGTACCGAATGTGAGCCGGTAAAAGAGGAGCATTCGGCTTTAAGCGTCGGGTATTTTTCAGCTGCATAACGGTGGAGCTGCTGCTCGTAGAGAAGATGCTGTCTTGCGTTTCCTATGCTGCCGCCAAAATGAACCGAACAGCAGAAATCGCTGACATAGTGAGCGGCTTTGCCCATTGCCAGCAGGGAAAAAACCGAGCTTTTCCCCGACAGCCGCTGAAGCTTTTTCATAATATATTCCCCAGACTTACGATAAAAATGGCGGTGGATAAACTGATTGGGAGAAAGGTCGGGAAGCATAGCGCCTATGCAGAACGCCGTTCTCTTCACCAATGTAAGTCCGGCATTTTCAGCCGCAAGCTTTGCTATAATATAATGTGTTGGTAAGTTCATTTTGCCCCTCTTTTCTGCCATGTAGGCAACTGCACTGTATTACCTTGAATATTTTCCCCGAAAGGCGGCAGTCTATTCTTAAAGGCTGTCCTGATTTTTAAACGATTAACCTACACAGATATTATAATCCATCAATGAGAAAACGCGGTCTGGTTTGTGTGATACATTTGTAAAAATTAAATGCAGTCATATAATATAGTATGCAAAACGCATACAATGGTATCTGTACAGCCGTGAGCAAAAAAATACACACCCGAAGGTGTGTAATCAGTCATCATATTACTAAAAGCAGCGTTCCAGCTGTTATCATCACAAGTCCCGCCAGAGATTTTTTTGTAAGCTTTTCTTTTAAAATAAAATATGAAAAAGCAATTGTAACAAGAATGCTCAGCTTGTCGATGGGAACCACAACGCTTGCCGGACCGTCCTGCAAAGCCTTGTAATAGCAAAGCCAGGAAAGTCCCGTGGTAAGTCCTGAAAGGCAGATAAATGCCAGACTGCTTTTGGTTATGCCTTTAAGCTCTCTTTGCTTGCCGGTGACAAAAACCATTACCCAAGCCATAATCGGAACTACCGCCGTTCTTATGGCGGTACCCAGATTGGAATCAACGTCGCTTATGCCTATCTTGCCCAGAATTGAGGTAAGGCTTGCAAATATCGCCGACATGGAAGCGTATACAAACCAGCTTTTGCCGGTGGCGCTGCCCTCCGACTGCTTTTTGGTTATCATCAGATATGTTCCCACGCCTATAAGCAGCATACATACCACAGTTAAAACGCCCAGCGGTTCGCCGAGAATTATAAACGCCAGAAGCATTGAAAGAATGGTGCTTGATTTGTCAATAGGGGTTACCTTGTTGACATCTCCCAGCTGCAAAGCTTTGAAGTAGCACAGCCAGCTTGCTCCCGTGGCAAGTCCCGAGAGAATCAGAAACAGCAGAGTCCTGCCCGAAATATCACCGATTTCCTGAAAAACACCTGTAATGAACACCAGCAGCCAGGAGAAAATCAGGATAATGATAGTACGCAGAGCTGTGGCAACGGTGGAATTGACGTTTTTAATTCCGATTTTCGCAATAACGGCAGTAATTCCCGCAAACAACGCCGAGCCGAATGAAAATGCAATCCACATTTTTTATCACCTGCACAATTTTGTCCCTTTTTGCCGCAACGGCAGATTGTTCCGTATAAATTATACCACATTAAAGCTTGCAAGTCAAATACCTTGTCAGATGTTAAATTTGTACGGGCATGGGCCTTGACAGATGAAGAAAACCCCGCAAAACTACAGTTTGAAAGGCGAACGCTTTTAATGAGAAAAAATAATGCATAAAACGGCAAAGTAGAGTAATAATATTGTTAGTCAATTTGTTTGGCAATAAAAAACGGAAAGGATTTTTATTATGAAAAAATTTGTTGCAGCGGTAATGAGTATCGCAGCGTGCACACTTATTTTTGCTTCATGCTCCAATAGAAACGATATGGATGATTCGGGCACAAGAAACGATATGAGCTCATCAGCCGCCGAAACGTCAAGAAACACTGTGACCACGACAAAAGCTACCGATGACGACCGGGACGACAGCAGAAATGACGACAGCAACGACCTTGGAGACGATGTAGCAGACGTTATCGACGACGGTCTCAGCACCGCTGAAGATGTGGTTGACGACGTGCTCAGATAACCTTGCAAACACATATTCTTTAGGGACAGCTCAGGCTGTCCTTTTTTATGAATATTATTTTTATAAATAGTAAAAATACTGTTTCAATTATCCTGCTCCCTTTAAATTCAAGGACTTAAATGTTATAATAAAATAAATATGAGTAACATTTAAACCAAACTGCTAACCGCAGGCTTTGCTGTCGGCAAAATGCAGACAAGGTTTAAGGAAATATGGGGCGCATAACAAACTGCACTCAAGGGGGTTAAAATTATGAAGCTTTTGCTTGTGGTGGATTATCAGAAGGATTTTGTGGACGGCTCGCTGGGCTTTGAAGGGGCTGAAAAGCTTGATTCCCTTATAGCCGAGAAGATTGTAGCCTACAGGCGAGAAGGCGAATATGTGGCGTTTACCCTTGACACCCATTATGATGACTATCTGCAAACTTTGGAGGGTAAAAACCTCCCTGTGCCCCACTGCATAAAGGGTACAGAGGGACATAAGCTTTACGGCAAAACCGCTAAGCAGAAACTACCCTGCGATATGGTTTTTGAGAAGAATACCTTTCCCTCATTGGAGCTGGCGGAATATCTGAAACAGAAAAACTACGACAGCGTGGAGCTGGTGGGACTGGTTTCAAACATCTGTGTTGCCTCCAATGCCATAATGGTAAAAGCGGCGCTGCCCGAGGCGGAGGTAACGGTTGACGCTTTGTGTACCGACAGCTCTGACAAGGAGCTTCAGGAAAAGTGCTTCGATGCGCTGGAGGGTATGCAGATAAGGGTGGCAAACCGCAATAGAAAGGACTGATTTTATGGAAAAGCTTAATTACACAATGCTCTGCGATTTTTATGAGCTTACAATGGGCAACGGTTATTTTGTCAGCGGCATGAAGGATAAGATAACCTACTTCGATTTGTTTTTCAGGCAGATTCCCGATAATGGCGGATTTGCTATTGCCTGCGGTCTTGAGCAGGTGATAGATTACATTGAAAATCTCCACTTCTCCCAGGAGGATATAGAGTTTCTCAGAAGCAAGAATATTTTCGATGAGAGGTTTTTAAAATATCTTGAGGATTTTCATTTTACGGGGGATATTTATGCCGTGCCGGAGGGAACGGTCGTATTTCCAAACGAGCCGATTATAACGGTAAGAGCGCCGGCGATTGAGGCTCAGCTTGTTGAAACCTATCTTTTGCTTATAATCAATCATCAGTCGCTTATTGCCACTAAGGCGAACCGTATAGTGCGGGCCGCCGACGGCAGGGCAGTGTCAGAGTTTGGTTCACGCCGCGCCCACGGAGCCGACGCCGCAATTCTGGGGGCAAGGGCTGCGGGAATTGGTGGCTGCGCCGCTACCGCCTGCACCATAACCGATGAGCTTTACGGCTTTCCTGCTACGGGAACAATGGCTCATTCCTGGATACAGATGTTTGACGACGAATACACTGCATTCAAAACCTACTGCGAGTGTTATCCCGATTCGGTAACGCTGCTGGTGGATACTTACAACGTGCTTAAAAGCGGCATACCAAACGCCATAAAAGCCTTTGACAACGTACTTAAACTCAAGGGCTTCAGACCAAAGGGAATACGCATAGATTCGGGGGATATAACCTATCTGTCCAAAAAGGCAAGAAAGATGCTTGACGACGCAGGCTATCCCGACTGCAAGATTGTGGCGTCAAACTCTCTTGACGAGTTTCTTATAAGAGATATGATATTCCAGGGGGCTAAGGTTGACCTGTTCGGCGTGGGCGAACGGCTTATAACTTCAAAATCCCACCCGGTTTTCGGCGGAGTGTACAAGCTTGCCGCCGTGGAGGAAAACGGACGCATTGTGCCTAAAATAAAGGTTTCGGAGAACGTTTCTAAGATAACCACTCCCCATTTTAAAAAGCTGTACAGGCTTTACGACAAGGACAGCGGCAAGGCCATTGCCGACCAGCTTTGCGTTTACGATGAAACTGTGGACGACAGCCGGGACCTTGTAATATTCGACCCTACCTACACATGGAAGAAAAAGAAGATTTCCAACTTCAATGCAGTGGAGCTTCACAAGCAGATATTCAAGGACGGCAAACTTGTGTATCAAAAGCCGTCATACGCTGAGATATGTCAGTATTGCAAGGATCAGGTTGACACCTTGTGGGACGAGATAAAGCGTTTTGAAAATCCTCACACCTATTATGTTGACCTCTCTCACAAGCTGTGGAGTGTTAAGAATCAGCTGCTGGCGGAAGTGCAGGGCGTAAACTGACATCATTAAATTAATTTTCCAAAGACGTAAGTCGGATAAATGCCGTAAAATTGCTATTATTGGCATTTATCCGACTTCTATTTTTTCCATTTTTGCTGCCGAAATGAGACATAAAAAGTGTAAACGTTTTCGCAAAAAATCCATAGAATTTAAACTTATGTTTTGATTAAATTTATTGAGTTTTTATAGAAAATACGGGGTTTTGGTAACGTTATCAGTAATAATTGCACAACATTTATCGGATAATTTTGTGGAAAATTTAACTCAAAAATTTCGTAAAATACCTTGACATTCTGGAAAATAGGTGATAGCATTTTATTAGGAAATATATATGGGGTATGTATGTTTCTGAATTTACATTATATTGGAGGTATATGAAACTATGAAGTTGAAACGCATACTTGCCGGCGTGGTAGCAGGTTGTCTGCTTGTCGGCACGGTAATCGGTAACAGTATTGTCGGTTCGGCTGATGATACAGTGTTCAATGAAGCTGTAGACATTGGCGCTTCTGCGGCAGATGCCTATGAACTTAAATTAGGTGATTGGCCGAGAGAAGAAGGCAACACAGCTACCCTGACTCTGACTTATACTGGTAACGGCAACTCTGGTCTTGCATATCAGATTGGCGTTGCTCACCCAACTGAGGCAGGCGAGATTATCACAATCGGAACAAACAGCAGCGGTAGTGTTAACGCCACTGCAGGTCAGGATGGACAGTTAGTTCAAAACTCGGTTGATCTGGCAACTTTACTTGCCGGAGCAGAGAGAGCAGCGCAGAATAGATACGGTCTTTCCGATTTCAGCTCAGATTCAGTAACATCTTTGCTTATTTATGGTGCAGGCAACATAGAGAACGATTCGTTGACTATTCAAGTTACTGTACCATCCAGCTCCACTTCATCCGATGATTCTTCATCAGAAGCAACAGAGGATTCATCATCTGAGACACCTGAAGATACGTCATCGGAGACTCCTGAGGACTCTTCATCAGAAGCAACGGAGGATACTTCATCTGAGACTCCGGATGATTCTTCATCAACACCTGATGAGTCTGAGATGGTTGTTTATCAGGAATTTGACCTTGGCAATACCGATCTTGGTACAGATTGGACAGCAAGTGTTGAGCTTTTAGCTTATCAGTTTGAGTATGTTAAGGCCGGCGATGAGTTGACTGTTGAATACACAATCAATACTAACCAGGTAACTGAATCAGCACTACCAACTCTTAAGCTTTGCGACCTTACAAACGGCTGGGCTATGTTGCCAGGCGTAGATCCAAGTATGTTAAATGAGAACAACATTATTGCGATAAACGAAGGTACAACAAGTGCAACAATTACTCTTACAGAAGAGGCAGTAGCTGCACTTAAGGCTGATGGTACAGTTGTTCAGGGTAGCTGCATTACAGTTTCCAAGATGACACTTGCATCTACAACACCACCTGATATTCCAGAAGAAGTTCCACCTGAGGATATTCCTGAAGCAACTGAGGCTACTGTTTATAATGACGCCAACATAGGCAAGTCACAGGAAGAGGGCTTTAGGTTCTCAATCGCTGGATATCAGAGAGAAGTAGACAACACTGCTACCATTCATGTAGTATATACGGCTAACTACAACGGTGAGGGCCGTGTACCTGCATATCAGTTTGCAGCAGTTAATCCAAACACAGATGAGCTGGTTCTTATCGGACAGAACTCCGGCGGTATCCAGGAGGTTTCCAGCAAGTCTTATGGACAGACAATGACTAAGGATTATAACCTTAGCGAGCTGATGGCAGGCGCACTTAAGAAAGCTCCTAACATTGATATCAATAGATACACTGAAATGGTTATCTTTGGTGCAGGCAACATTCTTAATGACACCGTTGATCTTCAGGTAATTCCTGCCGGTGGTTCAGTAGTAAATCCTGGCGAGGAACCTGGTACAGATGAGCCTGGTACAGATACTCCGGGTGGAGACCAGCCAAGCGGAGATGCCATTGTATATTCCACAATCGATCTTGGAGATCTTGATCTTGGAACAAGCTGGGCAGCTTATGGTCAGGTTTCTATGAGTGAATTTGCAAACGCTCAGGTAGGAGACCAGGTAACAATTAATCTTACCAATGGAAGCGGAAGACAGCATGTTCTTAAGCTTGCATATGCAGCAGATGGATGGCCGATTCTTGAAGGACCTGCAGCAGATGCAGAGCCGCAGTATGGCACAATTGATGTTTCAGGAGCAACAAGCTACACATTTACACTTACAGAAGCTGACTTAGCATCACTTCAGCAGTATGACTTTATAATCACAGGTGTTGGTGTAGTGCTTAATGACATGACCCTTGCCGGTCCTGAAAGAGCAGAAACACCAGACGATTCATCAACACCTGACGAGTCTACACCAGATGAGTCTACACCAGATGAATCAACACCAGCAGACGACAGCACACCAGCAGACGATTCAACACCTGCTGATGACAGCACACCAGCTGACGATTCAACACCTGCAGATGACAACACACCTGCTGATGATTCAACACCTGCTGATGACAGCACACCAGCTGATGATTCAACACTTTCCGGCGACCAGCCTTCAGGAGATCAGCCATCTGGTGATCAGCCTTCAGGCGACAATGTACCTAACACAGGTGCAATCGCAGGTGGAATTTCAGCCGCAGCAGTTGCTTGCCTTGCAGCAGCAATCGTTGCTAAGAAAAAGACTAAGTAAGTTTAGCAATGCCAAAAATTAAAATAACCCGGGGGAGTTAATACTTGGGACTGCACCGTTTTGTGGCGGTGCAGTCTTTTTTTGTATATTGGACGTTATGTGAATAGCGTTGAAAATTTAAAACTGATATGCAGACGGCTGATGTGGAGTTTTTATAACATTTATCCAAAAATGATAACGTTCTCAGTACTTTTTGCACAATAAATGTTGACGAATTTTGTTGAGTATTTAGCGAAAAAATTTCGTAAACTTTATTGACTTTGTGAAAAGGAAGTGATAATATATTAAAAGGAAATATGTTAGATAGACAATGTATTTCTGAAATATTATATAGGAGGTATATAAACCATGAAATTAAAACGCATACTGGCTGGCGCAGTAGCAGGTTGCATGCTGGTCGGCACAGTAATCGGCAGCAGTATTGTCGGCTCGGCGGATACTACGGAAGTGTTTAATGAAATCGTAGATGAAAACGGGTATGAAATAATCGATATTTCTGACTATACTGATGCGAGTTTGGCAGAAGGCGATGTAACTGTCAAATACACATTCGTTCCTGATTCACAGGATTCAACAGTGCTTGCATTTAATGTGGCAATTGTTCTTCCTGGATATGAGGAAACTGCTAAACCTGACACAGCTGATTCGTTCAAAAAATCGGACAGAATAACGGTGGACAGGTAGACGCTAAGAAAACACAGTATGGAAAAGAGTATTCTGAAGAGCACGATCTGTACAAAATGCTGAATGCAAAGGCAACAGAAGCTGGTGTAACTGCAGCAGATATCGATGCATTGATGATTTACAATGTAGACAACATCAAAGAGAATAAGCTTAAAGTTGAGATTATCACAGCTGATGATGAATCATCGGTAGCTGATTCTTCATCCGAAGTAACAGAGGATTCATCATCCGAGACACCTGAGGAATCTTCATCAGAGACAACAGATGATACTTCATCCGAGACACCTGAGGATTCTTCTTCAGAAGTAACCGAAGATACTTCATCAACAACAGAAGAGGATTCATCAACAGCCGATGAGTCTTCCGAAGCTGACGAGCCTGAGGAGCCTGTAAAGACAGTTTACAAAG
Organism: uncultured Ruminococcus sp.; assembly: GCA_944388405.1. Classification (GTDB taxonomy): domain Bacteria; phylum Bacillota; class Clostridia; order Oscillospirales; family Ruminococcaceae; genus FB2012. Next base: position 78,084 of record CALXIQ010000036.1, read on the forward strand.
AAGTTACTTTTGATAACATTGACTTAGGCAACTGGGATAACAACAATGCAGCAGTTGATGCTTCAGAGTTTGCTTACACTGTTGCAGGCGATGATTTAACAGTTGAGTACACTATCAACGCAGGCGCAGAGTCAACACAGCTTAAAGTAGCTGACCTTGGCAACGACTGGAACATGATTCCGGGCGTAGTTGATGACGTTACTAGTGAAGTTATTGAAATCGACGCAGATACTACAAGCGTAACTATTACTCTTACAGAAGAGGCAGTAGCTACACTTCAGGCAAACGGTACAGTTCTTCAGGGCTGCGGAATTACAGTTACAAAGCTTACACTTTCATCTGAAAATCCTCCCGAGATTCCTGAAGAAATTGTAGAAACATATGATGTTGTACTTCAGTCTGCAGCAGCTGCCGGTACAAGAATCAACATCGACCGTATGCCAAGAGAAGTTGGCGGCGACACAGCTGTTATCAATATAACCTACACAGGTATGAACGAAGTTCAGGGCGATCCTCAGAACGCTTTCAGAATTTCTATCGTAAACCCGATTACAGGCGATATTGTTAATCTTGAAAATCCTACAACCGGTATGACACAGAATGGTGTGGTAGTTACTAAGTCGTACAACCTCAGCGACCTTATCGCTAAGGCGCTTACCAAGATTGATAGTGTTACAGCTGAAAACTTTACTCAGCTGGTAATCTGGGCTGACCCTGACAGACAGGTTGTAGTTGACAACACAGTACATGTAGAAGTTGTAACTCCTTATCTCCTCCCTGAGGATCCTTCAGAGCCTGGAGAGCCAAGCAGCGATCCTAAGACCGACATCTACACTGATACACCAATTGGTAAATCAGCAGAAGAAGGCTTTAAGTTCTCAATTGCCGGCTATCCAAGAGGAACCGGTACAGACACAGCTACAATCACAATCACATATGTTGGCGGTTTCAACGGTACAGTCAGCAGAGACGAGCCAAAGCCGGTTGCATATCAGATTGCAGCAGTTAACCCTGTAACAGGCGAGCTTGTTCAGATTCCTGAAAGCTACGGCGGAATCAAGCGTGTAACAAACAAGTCTTACCAGCAGGAAAAAACAGTTACATTAAACCTTGGCGACCTGCTCAACGGCGCTGAAGTAACTGACCGTTCAATCAATCCTGATTGGTACACAGAGCTTGTTATCTACGGTGCAGGCAACGTTATTGACGACCAGGTAGATCTGGTTGTTTACACTTCTTATGTAGGAGAGGTTGTTCCTGTTGACCCTGACTATGATCCGGATGCTGACCAGCCAGGTAGCGGCGACAACGACAATGTTGGCGTATACAACACAATCGACCTTGGCGGTCTTGCTCTCACAGATTGGAATTTAAACTCAATGATCGATGCATCTCAGTTTGCACAGACTCAGGCCGGCGACGTTGTAACTATTACATTTACAGCTAGCGGCAGCGATAGCGTGCTTAAATTTGCATCAGCCGCAGACGGATGGCCTGTACTTGAAGGACCGGCTGCAGACGCAGATCCGCAGTACGGCACAGTTAATGTTACTGGAATGACAAGCTATTCATTCACACTAACAGAAGCTGACGTAACTGCTCTTCAGCAGTATGGTATGGCTATAACCGGCTTAAGTGTAACACTTGACGAATTGACACTTTCTGGACCTGCCGGAGCTGATGACCCTGATGATTCAACACCAGACGATTCAACACCAGACGATTCAACACCTGCAGACGACAGCACACCTGCAGATGACAGCACACCTGCTGACGATTCTACACCTGCTGATGATTCAACACCTTCCGGCGATCAGCCTTCCGGTGATCAGCCTTCCGGCGACACACCTTCCGGCGACCAGCCTGCAGGCGACACACCTTCTGGCGACAATGTACCTAACACAGGTGCAATCGCAGGCGGAATTTCAGCTGCAGCAGTTGCTTGCCTTGCAGCAGCAATCGTTGCTAAGAAAAAGACTAAGTAAGCTTAGTAAACATTAATTTTAAGACTGTATCGCTTTTGCGGTACAGTCTTTTTTTGCGAGTATCTTCATTTAAAAAGGGCATAATTAGATTGAAAGGAGATGTTATCAAATGCTCAGCAATGATACCACAAAGCTACTGACGGAATGTAACGCAGGAATTAAAATGGGAGTAGATTCGCTGAATGAATTGCTTCCGTCGGTGAAAAACGAAAAGCTGAAAAAAGTTATGTCCGAATGCAGAGAAACTCACAAGCGTCTTGGCGACAGAACTCATAAGCTGCTCAATCAATACGGCGAAGCCTCAAAAGACCCTCATCCCGTAGCAAAGAGTATGTCATGGTTAAAGACCAATTTCAAGCTTGCGGTTGAAAATTCCGACAGCACCATTGCCGACTTGCTTACGGACGGCTGCAACATGGGAATCAAAAGCCTTAACAGGTATCTCAATCAGTATACCGGGGCGGACAGGGAAGTAACCGACATAACAAAGGACCTTATAAGGTCGGAGCAGAAGCTTGTTGAGGACGTTACGGAATTTCTGTAAATGCTTATTTCAGGCAGCGGCTCTATAACAAATTCGGACGGCAGCAGGCTGACCTGCTCCGTCCGTTTGTTGCTTTGTAAGGCACAGCCTTTAGGTTACTCCTCAATACTGATGACCGATACGGGACATCCGTCGGCGCAGTTTCTCGCTTCTTCCTCAAGAGAAGCGTCGGGCTGTTTTACGACCACAGCCTTTTCATCGTCTCCGAAAGTGAAAATATCTGGACACGATCCCACGCAGAAGCCGCAGCTTATACAGCCGCTTTGCTCGATAGAAACTTTCATTAAACAAACCTCCTAAAAAATATATCTTTATTCTGACCCGAAGCAATATTTTTATTCAGTTCTTTACGGCGTAACCCGCAAACGCTTGCGGACATATAATGAAGTGTTACGCATTGTGATACAGAACAAGTAACAGGAGTGATTGAATAATGGATTTTATGGAAAGCGGATTGCTGGGAAAAATCCTTGATGCGGAGGACATGAAGCCCTGCATGGGCAAAAACTGTCCCATGCCCCAAGGAGCTTTTCCGCCTGATACGCCTGTGGCAATGGCATATGTTCCATTTCAAAGCTGGGAAAAGCCATATGATGCCGATGCAGGACTGTCGAGAGGAACAGTTTTCCCATCCCTTGATAAACCGTTTATAGGAGAGGAGGCGGTAAGGCGTGGCAATGTCTGAAAAACAGCGTTTGATGAGAAAGGTGCAAGCGTGTACCTTCGCTTTGGTTGAAGCCAACTTATATCTGGACAGTCATCCTACCTGCCGCAATGGTCTTGAGTATTTTGAGAAGCACAAGGCGGAATATGACAAAGCCGTCAAGGAATACGAGGAAAAGTTCGGACCGCTGACAGCAAATGCGTCGAATAATTCTAAGAGATGGGAATGGGTAGCTACTCCGTTTCCGTGGGAAAGGGGTGAAAGTTAATGTGGCAGTATGAGAAAAAACTTGAATACCCCGTTAACATTAAGAGACCAAATCCGGCACTTGCCAAGGTGATAATAAGCCAACTTGGCGGTCCCGATGGCGAAGTCGGAGCGTCGCTGAGATATCTCAGCCAGCGTTACGCTGCTCCTTGCAGAGAAGTGCAGGCAATATTAACTGATGTTGGTACAGAAGCCCCTGAAATGTTCCGTTCAGGGGCTAACGCTTTTTTTGACGCTTTTGCAACCGTATAGCTCCATTTCATAGGAAGCAAGTTCAGATATACATCAATGTTGTCCTTATCATTGACTA
>CALXIQ010000037.1 GCA_944388405.1 uncultured Ruminococcus sp.
ATGAAGCGGTCAAAAGTGAGGACGGAAGCCGGGAACAGGAAGTGGAAATCTTCTACCGCTTTATCGGCAAAATCGAATGACACATCTTGAGATACCCAACAATATCTTTAACTAAGGGAAACGGGGGTATCCTATCCCGACATATCAATGATACAAGGAATCTGCGAAGCGTTGGAAATTTCCGAGCACGAGCTGCTTACGGCAAGCGACGACAACCGTCAGCGTGAAATTGTAAGACAGGCGGAAAGCCTTAAGAAAACCAAGCGTGGCTATACATGGATATGGATAGCGGTGTATATGGCAGCGTTAATCCCTTGCTTTATTGCAAACATTGCAGTCAGCGGGGCGCTCACCTGGTTTTTTATTGTGCTTACCGCAGAGATGACGGCGTTTTCACTTATAAATCTCCCTGTGCTGGTAAAAAATCACAAGGGCTTGTGGGCGCTGGGTGGATTTTATGTATCCTTAATTCTGCTGCTGGCGGCTTGCAGGCTGTATAATGGCGGAAGCTGGTTTCTCACAGCGTTTTTAGGGGTAACTCTGGGACTGGCGGTAGTGTTCCTGCCATTTGCTCTTAATGACGAGTTGTTTGGCGACAAAATAAGAAACAACAAAGGGCTTATCTGTCTGGGGGCGGACACCATTCTGGCGGTTCTGCTGGTAGTTTCGGCATTTGACATAACCTCGTCGGGACTGCGGCTTATGCTGATTGAAATTATTCTGCCCTGGGCGTATCTGATTGTAATAAGATACCTGAAAGTAAACGGAATGTTCAAAGCATCCATATGCCTTGCACTGGGCGGAGTTTTTGCCATTATCCAAAGACCGTTGATGTTCTCTATCTTGGACGGAAAGCCTTTCAGAATAGAGCCTGTAAACTTTGGAGCATGGAGCAATCCCGATTACTTTAACGCAAATATTATGACGCTGATATGCGGCGGCTGCCTGCTGCTGGCGGTAGTCTTTGCCATCTGCGGAGCGGTCAGAGAAGCAAGAAGCAAAAAATAAAACAAGCTGTCGCACTTAATCCGGTGCGGCAGCTTGTTGCTGTATGAACATTCATTTTTACCACTCGATGGTTGAAACATCGGCAGGGGTTTCGTTAAGCACAACCTTGTCAACCTTGCTGTTTTTAACGTGGATAACTCGGTCCGCCATGGGAGCAATCGCCGAGTTGTGGGTAATTACAATTACCGTCATTCCGTTTTTGCGGCAGGTGTCCTGAAGCAGTTTAAGTATGGTTTTTCCGGTGTTGTAATCAAGGGCTCCCGTAGGTTCGTCGCAAAGGAGCAGCTTTGGCTGTTTAGCCAGAGCTCTGGCAATTGAAACACGCTGCTGCTCGCCGCCCGAAAGCTGAGAGGGGAAGTTATTCATTCTGTCCTCAAGCCCCACGTTTTTAAGAACCTCCTCGGGAGAAAGAGCGTCGGGGCAGATTTGAGTGGCAAGCTCTACATTTTCAAGGGCTGTAAGATTAGTCACCAGGTTATAAAACTGAAAAACAAAGCCTATATCGTAACGCCGGTAGGAGGTAAGTTGACGTCGGTTGAATTTGGCAATATCCTGACCGTTAACAATAATCTCGCCCTCGTCGCAGGTGTCCATTCCACCCAGCATATTAAGTATGGTGGTTTTTCCTGCGCCGCTTGCGCCTACGATAACCACAAACTCGCCCTTGTTAATCTCAAAGGTTACGCCGTCGGAAGCGTTTATAGTGACCTCGCCCATTGTGTAACGCTTATAGACGTTTTTAAACTCCACAAATCTCATAAACATTCCTCCCATTAAAGCTTATTATACTATAAACAGCGGCTTTTTTCAACAGTGATTTTTTAAATTTAACCTTCCCCTTCTTCGGATTTTTCGCAGACACATTCAAGGAACGCCTTCATTATGGCGGTGGCTGGATATTTGGTACAGGTAACGGCGCAGATGCTTCGCTGAGGAAGCGGCTCTTTAAGCCGCACTTCAAACACGTCTCCACGTTTTATGTCGTCGGCGGCAATGTCCCCGGGAATAAAGCCGATTCCGAAATTGTTTCTCACCAGCGGCAGCACAAGGCTTATTGAAGCAAGCTCAATATCCGGCCGCAGGAGAATGTTGTGCATTCTGAATATGTAGTCAAGGTAATGTCTTGTGGTGGTGCTTTCCTGAAGGGATATAAGGGGGTAATTCGCAATGTCGTGCATTGAGATGGTTTTGTCCCGCAGATTAGAAAATCCGTTTCCTGCCACCAGAACATCCTGAAGTTTGTCAAGCGCTGTTATGCTAAGCTGCTGCTTGTCGGTAAAAGGGGAACTTACCACGGCAATATCTATAATGTTTGACTTCAAAGCCTCGATTGCTTCGGGGGTGGTCATGTTGTCGATTTTTATTTTCACCTTTGGGTGAAGATTGTGGAATTTGATAAGCTGTTTTATGATATGCCTTTGCATTGCAACTTCCGAAACGCCGAGACGGATTATGCCGCTTTTGGTTTTGTTGAAAAGCGAGATTTCCTCCTCCGCCGAAAAAATATGCTTGCAGGCGATTTGGATGTGCTTGAAAAGCAGCTCTCCTTCCGACGTCAGCTCAACGCCCTTTTTGCTGCGGGTAAAAAGGGTGCAGTTTAAATCTTCCTCAAGATTTGAAATGCATCGGCTTACGCTGGGCTGTGAAAGATAAAGCGCCGACGCAGCCGAGGTTATGTTCTTCATTTTTGCAACGTAATAAAACACCTTGTAATGCTCGAAATTTATCGACGGCATAATAAAACCTCCTTGTAGGCCCATGTTTGATAATCATAACACAAACGTATGATACACATAGAAAATATGTATTTTACAAATGTTTATGAAAGTATTATAATATATATGATGATAAAAATCAAGAGCTTAAACAAGCTATAATTTAATTGTTGCATATTACCGGTATAAAATCAAAGGCGATTTAAATCTCGACTTCATTTGTCATTCGGAAGTCGAAAACGCTTTGGTTTTATTTTTTTGGAGGTGAGAGCATTGCTTGATAAGATTGTGCACGCAATTAACGAAGCAATGGCAAATGAAACGGTGTTTACAATACCGATATTCGGAGGAATACCCGTTTCGCAAAGCTGTGTTGTAACGTGGATTATAATAGCGGCGCTTGTGGTGATTTCAATTATTTTTACCCGAAACCTAAAGCTTGTCCCCGGAAAAAGACAGCTTATTATAGAAACCTGTGTGGGGTTTTTAAGGAACTTTTTCAGAGACCAGATAGGAGAAAGGGGAATGCAGTATTTCCCTTTCCTTGCCACGATGATAATCTACATAGGTTTTTCAAACATCATAGGGCTTTTCGGATTTATCCCTCCCACCAAGGATTTGAACGTAACTGCCGCGCTGGCGCTTATGAGTATTGTGCTGGTGGAGATTGCGGGAATACGGGCAAAGGGTGTAAAGGGCTGGCTTAAAAGCTTTGCGAAGCCTGTAGCAATTATCGCCCCCCTTAACGTTATGGAAATTGCAATTCGTCCCCTTTCGTTGTGTATGCGACTTTTCGGAAACGTGCTGGCGGCGGTTATAATTATGGAGATGCTGAAGGCGGTAATACCCGTAGGCGTTCCGATGGTTTTTTCGCTGTATTTCGATATTTTCGACGGATTTATTCAGGCGTATGTATTTGTGTTCCTAACCTCGCTTTATATAGACGAGGCTATTGAAGATGAAGATTAATTGTATGGAGGTATTATTATGACATTGGTAGCTATTGGTGCGGCGATTGCCGTAATTACGGGAATCGGAGCAGGCATAGGAATCGGTATCGCAACAGGTAAGGCGACCGAAGCGATTGCAAGACAGCCGGAAGCTAAAAAGGATATAAGAAGCTCGTTGCTGCTGGGCTGCGCTCTTGCTGAGGCAACTGCTATTTACGGCTTAATTGTTGCAATTCTTATCCTCTTTGTTTTGTAAGAGTAAAAGGATATTGAAAAAATCGGAGGTATTATTATGACATTGGTAGCTATTGGTGCGGCGGTTGCCGTAATCACAGGAATCGGAGCAGGTATAGGAATCGGTATCGCAACGGGCAAGGCGACCGAAGCGATTGCAAGACAGCCGGAAGCCAAAAAGGATATAAGAAGCTCGCTGCTGCTGGGCTGCGCTCTTGCCGAGGCGACTGCAATTTACGGCTTGATTGTTGCAATTCTTATCCTCTTTGTTCTTTAAATAGTTATAGCTTGAAAGGAGCATATTCAATATGCTTAGTTTAGACTGGAATCTGGTATTTACAATTATAAATCTTCTGCTGCTTTATCTGCTGCTGAAAAAGTTTCTTTTCAAGCCGGTGTGCGAGATGATGGATAAGCGTGAAAAGCTTATTCACGACCAGATGGCTGAGGCGGAGGCTGAAAAAGCCGAGGCTATGAAGCTTAAAGCCGATTATGAGGAAACGCTTAAAAACGCCCGTCAGGAAGCTGCGAAAATCACAGACGCCGCAAGAGCAAGGGCGGGAAAAGAATACGATGTTCTTATGGCAAACGCCAGAGCCGAATCGGCAAAGCTTATGGCAGACGCCGAAAAATCCATTGAAAACGAGAGAGCAAAGGTTCTTGACGGCGCAAAATATGAGATAGCGGACCTTGCTTTGCTTGCCGCAGCAAAGGTTATAAGCAAAAACGCAGACGGCGTTGACAACCGTCAGCTGGCGGAAAGCTTTATTTCCGAGGCAGGTGAGCAGGAATGATTTTTCAGAGCACGGAAAATTGCGCAAAGACTTTGTTTTCGCTGAACATTCCTGATGCCGACGTTTATGAAGCGGAAGCGATATGGAACGGCTCATCGGAGCTGAGGGAGGCGCTTTGCTGTCCCGCAGTGGGGCTTGGTGAAAAAAATTCCGTGACGGATAAGCTTTTCCCCCAAAGCATGACCGCTTTTATAAAGGTAATGTGCGAATTTGGACATATTTCACAGCTTTCGGATATATTCAAAGCTTACAGAAAGCTTAAGCTTAAGTATAAGGGAATAGTTGAAGCCACCCTTTTGTGCGCCGACAGACCCGACGAAGAAACGGCTGAAAAGTTCAGAAAGATGCTTTGCAAAAAATATGGGGCAAACGATGCGGCGCTTGAAATAATCGAGGATAAATCCCTTATAGTCGGATACAGGCTTGTGGTGGGGGATACGGAATATGACAAAAGCGCAGCGGGAGTTGTTAAGGCGTTGAGAAAAAAGCTTGTTTGCCGCTGAGTGGTTTTTTAAATCGGAGCAAAACGTTGATAATAACATCTCTTTCAGAGCTGTGGCTTAATCACGTTGCGACGATTGTAAGCGTCGCTGAGGAGCTTTGCTCCTCAGGGTTTCAGTGGGGGATTAAAACACCCACTGAAAGTCTGAATGGACCGCGCCGCTTAAGGAGGCATACCTGCCGACAAGCGGCAGCCGGGACATCTGCGACAGGGTTATAATTTTGGAGGTGTGTGATTTTGAGCGTAAGCCGCAGTGATATAATATCCGTTCTGAAAAGCGAAATTTCAGATTTTGAAGCTAAAATGCAGGTATCCCAGACGGGTACCGTTATAACAATAAACGACGGAATCGTAAATGTATACGGTCTTAATCATGTTATGTACGGCGAGCTTGTTGAGTTTGAAACGGGCGTTAAGGGAATCGTACAGAACATTGAAAGAAAGACGGCAGGCGTGGTGCTTCTCGGTTCAGACCACGGCCTTACCGAAGGTTCAAAGGTTGTGAGAACCGGAAAAAGAGCCGGCGTGCCGGTGGGAGAAAAGCTTATCGGCAGAGTAGTGGACGCCCTGGGCGCTCCTATCGACGGCATGGGTCCTATTGAGGAATCAGACTTTTACCCGATAGAAAGGGAAGCTCCCGGAGTTGTAAACAGAAAATCGGTGTCCGTTCCCCTTCAGACGGGAATTCTTGCAATAGATTCAATGTTCCCCATAGGCAGAGGACAGCGTGAACTTATTATCGGCGACCGTCAGACGGGAAAGACGGCTATAGCCGTAGACACCATAATCAATCAGAAGGGTCAGGATATGATCTGCATCTATGTCGCCATAGGTCAGAAGGCTTCCACCGTGGCAAAGCTGGTGGGAGATCTGAAAAAATACGGCGCTATGGATTACACCATTGTTGTTGCGGCAATGGCGTCGGACCTTGCACCCTTGCAGTATATCGCTCCCTACGCCGGAACGGCTATGGCTGAGTATTTTATGGAGCAGGGCAAGGATGTGCTTATCGTTTACGACGACCTTTCAAAGCACGCTGTGGCATACCGTGCAATGAGCCTGCTGTTGCAGCGTTCCCCCGGACGTGAGGCTTACCCCGGCGACGTTTTCTATCTTCACTCAAGACTGCTGGAACGTTCTTCAAGGCTTGACGACGAGCACGGCGGAGGTTCAATTACCGCTCTGCCTATCATAGAAACCCAGGCGGGAGACGTTTCGGCGTACATACCCACCAACGTTATTTCAATCACCGACGGACAGATTTTCCTTGAATCCCAGCTATTTTTCTCGGGCGTAAGACCTGCGGTAAACGTAGGACTTTCCGTTTCCCGTGTGGGCGGTGCGGCGCAGACAAAGGCGATGAAAAAGGTTGCCGGCTCGCTGCGTATAGACCTTGCCCAGTTCAGGGAAATGGAAGTGTTTACGCAGTTCAGCTCGGAGCTTGATAAGACCACAAAGGAGCTGCTTGAACACGGAAACCGACTGGTGGAGTTGCTTAAACAGCCGCTTTACAGACCGTTGCCGCTGCATGAGCAGGTAATACTGCTGTGCATTGCAAAGCATAAGCTAATGCTTGATGTTGCTATCAAGGATATAAAGAAATTCCGTGTCGATATTATCAGCTATTTTGAAACGGAGCATCCCGAAATAACAGAGGAGATAGATAACGCCAAGGTTTTGTCAGACGAGCTGGAGGAAAAGATTGTGTCCTGCACAAAAGAATTTAAAGGCAGGTAAATGCTATGGCTAACGTAAGAGAAATCAAAGATCGTATGGGCAGTATCAACGATATAATGAAGATAACAAACGCTATGTATCTTATATCGTCCTCAAAGTTGAAAAAAGCGAAAAAGAGCCTTGAAGCTACCGTACCGTATTTTGATCAGCTTCAATCTACCATACATCATATTTTAAAGCATACTCCGGAATTTGAGCACGTTTATTTTGACAGCAGAAGCAACAAACCTGAGGATAAGAAAACCTACGGCTATATTGTAGTGACGGGAGATAAAGGTCTGTGCGGCTCTTATAATCACAATGTGCTCAAGCTTGCGGAGCAGGAAATGTCAAAGCATAAAAACACCAGCCTCTTCATAATCGGTCAGGTGGGCAGGCAGTATTTTTCAAGGCGTAAGGTTATGATAGACGGTGAGTTTTTGTACACGGCACAGAATCCCACCCTTTACCGTGCCAGAAGTATAGCTGAGTCTCTCACGGATTTGTATCTTAATGAAGCTCTTGATGAGATATATGTCATTTTCACCAAGATGATAACTGCGGCTAAGATGGAGCCTGAGGTAATAAGGCTGCTGCCTATGGAGCGTGAGCGGTTTAAGACTGCGGCAGGCAGGACTCCACATCATGACGCCGTTTTTTCTCCGTCTCCCGAAAAGGTAATGGATCATCTTGTGCCGAATTATTTGAAAGGACTGCTTTACGGCGTTCTTATCGAGGCGTTTTCAAGCGAGCAGAACGCACGTATGACCGCAATGGACTCCGCTACTTCAAGCGCAAAGGATATGATAAAGGAGCTTAATCTGCTTTACAACCGTGCAAGACAGGCGGCTATCACTCAGGAGATAACCGAGATTGTCAGCGGCGCTAAAAGTCAGCAGAACAAGAAAAACTAATCCGAAAGGAGGATATGTCCGAAGTTTCGGGCATAGGCGAATATATGGAAAAGGGCAAAATCGTTCAGATACTGGGACCTGTCGTAGATGTTGAGTTTCCCGAGGGCAGGCTGCCGATGATAAAAGATGCGCTTACCGTTGAGCTTGACGGCAAAACGCTTTATATGGAGGTTGCTCAGCAGCTTGGCAACAGCACGGTGCGCTGCATTATGCTTGCGTCAAGCGAGGGACTTGTAAAAGATATGGAGGTTACCGCCACAGGCTCTTGCATTAAGGTCCCGGTGGGAAAGTGCACTCTGGGAAGAATGTTCAACGTGCTGGGTCAGACGATAGACGAGGGAGAGCCGATCGAAGCTGAGGAAAGATGGGAGATACACCGTGCTCCCCCGAAATTTGAGGATCAGAGTCCGGTAGTTGAAATACTTGAAACGGGAATAAAGGTAATAGATTTACTGGCGCCTTACGCAAAGGGCGGAAAGATTGGTCTTTTCGGCGGTGCAGGCGTAGGAAAAACGGTGCTTATTCAGGAGCTTATCAGAAACGTTGCCACCGAGCACGGCGGCTACTCAATCTTCACGGGAGTAGGCGAGCGTTCAAGAGAGGGAAACGATCTGTGGCATGAGATGACCGAATCGGGAGTTATCGAGAAAACCGCCCTGGTGTTCGGTCAGATGAACGAGCCCCCCGGATCCAGAATGAGGGTAGCTCAGACGGGTCTTACAATGGCGGAATATTTCCGTGACAAGGAGCATCAGAACGTGCTGCTGTTTATCGACAACATTTTCAGATACGTTCAGGCAGGCTCTGAGGTTTCGGCGCTGCTGGGAAGAATGCCCTCGGCGGTAGGTTATCAGCCTACCCTGGCAAACGAAGTGGGCGAGTTGCAGGAGAGAATAACCTCCACAAAGAACGGATCCATAACCTCCGTTCAGGCGGTTTATGTTCCTGCCGACGACCTTACCGACCCCGCTCCTGCAATCACCTTCGCTCATCTGGATGCAACTACGGTGCTTTCAAGAAAAATCGTAGAGCAGGGCATTTATCCTGCCGTTGACCCCCTTGAATCCACCTCAAGAATACTTGAGCCGGGCGTTGTGGGCGAGGAACATTACGAGATTGCCAGAAAGGTTCAGGAGCTTTTGCAGAAATACAAGGAATTGCAGGATATTATCGCAATCCTTGGTATGGAAGAGCTTGACGAAGAGGACCAGCTGGCGGTAGCGAGAGCCAGAAGAATACAGAAGTTTCTTTCTCAGCCTTTCCATGTTGCCGAGAATTTCACAGGTTTGAAAGGCAAGTATGTTCCTCTCAAGGAAACGCTGAGAGGCTTTAAAATGATAATCGACGGAGAAATGGACAACTATCCCGAAGCGGCGTTCCTTATGGCAGGAACGATAGAGGACGTAATCGAAAAGGCGAAGCAGCTTGGGGAGGAATGATGAATGGCTAAGACGTTTCATCTTGATATAATCGCCAGCGACAAGTATTTTTTCAGCGGCGAGTGCGAGGAACTGGTTTTCCCGGGAATCGACGGTCTTTACGGAATCCTTCCGGGACATGAGCCGATGATAAGCTGTCTTTCATCGGGAGAGCTCAGGTTTAAAATCGATGGCGAGTGGCAGAACGCCGCAGTAAGCGACGGCTTTCTTGAGATAATGCCTACGTTTGTAAAGATACTTGCCGACGCAGTGGAGCGACCCGAGGACATCGACCGAAAGCGTGCCGAAGCCGCAAAGGAACGTGCCGAAGAACAGCTTCGTCAGAAGCTGAGCATAAAGCAGTATTATCACACTCAGGCGGCGCTTAATCGTGCTATGAACAGACTTAGAATCACAAGTAAATCAGCGAAATAAGCTGGTAGATGCTAGAGTATAAGAGGCTAGAGACTAGAAAATTGTAAGGAAAGTACTCACTTTCTGTTAACACAAAGTGGGTGCAAACAATTTCTAGCCTCTAGCCTCTCTATTTCTAGCTTCTACCAGCTCTCTAGCCTTCTGTAATTAAACCATGAGTTTGCACATAAGATTTGCAAATTCAACCGGGTCCTCTACGCTGAGGCCTTCGATAAGGCGAGCCTGAGAGTAAAGCAGCTTGGTGTAATCTTTAAGCTTGTCCTTGTCGGTGGCATAAAGCTCCTTGAGTTTAGCAAATACCGGGTGGGAAGCGTTAAGCTCCAGGCATTTTTCAGCCTTGACTTCCTTGCCCTCGTTTTGCGGCATTGCATTGAGCACCTTCTCCATTTCAATGGTGATGTTGCCCTCGGCGGACAGACAAACAGGATGACTTTTCAGCTTGGTGGAAAGACGGACGTCCTTTACCTTGCCTTCAAGCGCTTCGGTCATGAATTTGAACATATCCTGATTTTCCTCGGAAGTCTTTTTGGTTTCTTCCTTTTCCTCTTCCGTTTCAAGGTCAAGGTCGCCGTCGGAGATGGACTTGAACTTCTTACCCTTGTATTCCATCATGACCCTGATAGCAAATTCGTCCACGTCCTGAGTAAAGTAAAGTACTTCGAAGCCCTTGTCCTTTACTCTTTCCAGCTGAGGAAGCATTTCGATTCTTGCTACAGTTTCACCGCAGGCATAATAAATTTCCTCCTGACCCTCCTTCATTCGTGAAACATACTCCTCAAGGGTTACGTTCTTTCCGTCAAAGGATGAGGGCCACATCAGAAGGTCTTGCAGGGTATCCTTGCTTGCGCCGTAGGACTGATAGATTCCGAATTTCAGCTGCAGACCGAAATTCTCATAGAATTTCAGATACTTTTCACGGTCGTTTTTAAGCATCTTTAAAAGCTCGTTCTTAATGGATTTCTCCACGTTTTTGGCGATTATTTTAAGCTGCCTGTCATGCTGCAAAAGCTCTCTTGAAATGTTAAGGGACAAATCCTCTGAATCCACCAGACCCTTTACAAAGCTGAAATAATCGGGCAGCAGGTCTGCGCACTTGTCCATAATAAGCACGCCGCTGGAATAAAGCTGCAACCCTTTTTCGTAGTCCTTTGAGTAGTAGTCAAAGGGCGCTCTTGAGGGAATATACAGCAAAGCGTCATAAGTGGCAATACCCTCGTTCTTGCTGTGGATGTGAGCAAGGGGAGGCATATAATCCATAAACTTTTCGGTGTAGAAATTGTTGTAGTCCTCGTCTGTAAGCTCATTTTTGTTTTTCTTCCAGATAGGAGTCATACTGTTAAGGGTTTCGTTTACAATTTCCTTTTCGGGCTGAGCGTTTTTATCCTCGGGATAATGGGTGTGCTCAACGTCCATCTTAATGGGGAAGCGGATGTAATCGGAATACTTCTTGACAAGGGAGCGAATCTCATATTGGTCAAGATACTTGTCGTAATTTTCATCGTCGGTGTTGTCCTTTAGCTTGAGGACAATCTCAGTGCCGAAGCTATCCTTTTCACACTCCTCTATAGTGTAGCCGTCAACGCCGTTTGACTGCCACTTCCATGCCTTGTCCGAGCCGTAGGGTTTGGTGTATACTGTGACTTCTTTAGCTACCATAAAGGTTGAGTAAAAGCCTACTCCGAACTGACCGATTATGTCAACGTCGTCGCCCAGGTCGTTATCCTTTTTAAAGTTAAAGGAGCCGCTGTTGGCGATTGTGCCAAGATTGTTTTCCAGCTCCTCGTCGGTCATACCTATGCCGTTGTCGGAGATTGTAAAGGTGCGGTTTTCCTTGTCTACTTTAAGCTGAATTGCAAAATCGTCCTTGTTCATTCCGATGCTTGTGTCGGTGAGAGATTTGAAATACAGCTTGTCGATAGCGTCGCTGGCGTTGGAAATAAGCTCTCTCAGAAAGATTTCCTTGTGGGTGTAGATAGAGTTAATCATCATATCAAGCAGACGTTTGGATTCCGCTTTGAATTGTTTTGTTTCCATTATAATCAGACCTTTCTTTTGTGCTTTTAGCACTCGTGACAGTTGAGTGCTAACTATAATTTTATTATACATCACTTTTGATAAAATGCAATAGTTGCAACACAATAGATAATTTTTATTTACAATTTGTACACAATAGTCGGGGCGAATGATTTGCATTTCAGCTTTAAAATGTGTTATAATATAACCAAGTCGCCGATGTCCCCCACCGACTAAGTCGGTGGGGTCCATTCAGTTTTTCAGCGGGGATTAAGACCCCCACTGAAAAACCGGGGAGCAAAAAGTTCCCCGGCGACGGTTGCAATCGTCGCAGCGTGATTAAGCAACAGCTCTGAAAGAGATGTTATTATCAACGCTTTGCTCCGATTTAAATTTACAGACTTTAAATGTATAGTTTAAAGCTGATGGTATCACCTCGCTCCCACGAGAGAGAGGGTTTAATGAAAGGACAGAAAACATGAAAATAGCAAAGCTTTTCGAGGAGCACAGACCACGGTTTTCGCTGGAGGTCTTTCCCCCAAAGAAGAATGTGGGCATTGAAACCATATACGAAACTCTTGACGGATTAAAGGATTTAAGACCCGCTTTTATCAGCGTTACATATGGGGCAGGGGGAAATATCGCCGATAATTCCACCTGTGAGATCTGCTCTATAATCAAGAACAAATACAACATACTGCCTATAGCTCATCTTACCTGCGTAAACAACACCAGGGAGGATATAGACTATATTCTTGACAATTTGAAAAAGGCGGGAGTTGAGAATATTCTTGCGCTGAGAGGGGATATAAACCCAAACGTCCCACCAAAGAATGATTTCAAGCATGCCGACGAGCTGGTGTCCTACATCAAGGCAAGAGGAGATTTCAGCATTTCAGCCGCCTGTTATCCCGAGGGTCACCCCGATTCGGACAGCATTGT
The DNA here is from genome assembly GCA_944388405.1 of uncultured Ruminococcus sp. Lineage (GTDB taxonomy): Bacteria > Bacillota > Clostridia > Oscillospirales > Ruminococcaceae > FB2012. The sequence continues at coordinate 12,642 of CALXIQ010000037.1, forward strand.
TTCGGATATTCTTCACCTTAAGCACAAGGTGGACTGCGGAGCGGAGCATCTGGTTTCCCAGCTGTTTTTCAACAACGAGGACTTTTATCAGTTCCGTGAAAAGTGCAGAATAGCCGGCATTAATGTGCCTATCGAGGCGGGAATAATGCCCGTTACCTCAAAAAGCGGCATAATGAGAATGGTGTCAATGTGCGGAGCGTCGATTCCAAAGAAGCTTGCCAAGCTTTTAAACCGCTTTGAAAACAATCCCAAGGCGCTGGAGGACGCTTGTATCGCCTACGCCATAGACCAGATTGTAGACCTTATTTCAAGCGACGTTGATGGAATACATCTTTACACAATGAATAAACCTTATATTGCGCAAAAGATTTTTGCAGCGGTGGAATCTATGAGATAACAGTCGGGAGGGCTTTGATGTTTTACGGCAATTTCGGCGGGGGAAATTTTCAGGGGGATTATTATTACAATCAGCTTATGGAAGCCCGCAGACGTGAAAAAAAGGCGATGTTTGCAAACTGTTCCAAGCTGGGAATACTTCTGATTGCTTATAATCTGCTTAATTCATTGTTCTTAAACGTATACTATCTTCTGGTATACGCATATAAAAACGGCAGCGTTACCCTTAACGTTACAACCGCAAAGGTCTATCTTGCCGGACAGCGTGAGCTTATAAGCTCTTCTGTATTTTCCATGGCGGGAAATTTGTTTATTATTTTTTCAAGCCTTGTAGTGATTCTAATTATTGCTCGCTTTGTTATGAAAATAGATTTTTCGGAGATGATGAAGCCGAAAAAGGGACATGGGGCTCAGGCTGCAAAATGGTTCCCCCTTTGTCTTACGCTGAACGTTGCGGTGAGCATTGTAATCGCCTATTTTACCTATTACATGGGACAGATGGGTATAACGGTGCCGGAAAGCGATTTGTCAATAAGACAGCCCAGTACTTTGGCTGTAGTATTGCAAATAGCGTACGTTATAATTTTAGGACCTATTGCGGAGGAGATAATCTACAGAGGAATAATTCTTACGTTGTTAAAGCCCTTCGGAAAGTTCATGGCAGTGTTTTTCTCTGCGCTTATATTTGGGCTTATGCACGGAAATATTCCTCAGGCGGCGTCTGCCTTTGCCAGCGCGCTGATATTCGGAGCGGTTGCGATACAGTGCAATTCAATTGTGCCTACGATTATTATTCACATCGTCAACAATATATTTGCCAGCTTTATGGATTTTGCCGACGTTTACGGCTGGGCTTACGCTTATGAATTTTACATGGCATTTGAAATACTGGTGATTTTCATTGGCGTTTATGTGCTGTTTACAAGCGGCTGGCGGCTTAAATTTAACAACGACCGAACCTATGCGTTGACTTCTGCCCAGCGTTACGGAGCGGTGTTTTCAAATGTGTTCATTATCGTTTATTTCGTTATGGTGCTGTTTGATTTTGTTACAAGCTTTATCAGAGCAAATTCCTGAGAATGTTTTTGATTGCCGATGAGAAAGGGTGGTTGGCTTGAAAATTTCCACAAAGGGAAGATACGCTTTAAGGCTTATGCTTGACCTTGCAATGCACGACGATGGACGCTGTATCCCAATAAAGGAGATAGCCGCCCGTCAGTCGATTTCAGATAAATATCTTGAACAGATTATTTCCGTCCTGTCACGGGCGGGATATGTCAAAAGCGTTCGGGGCGCAGGGGGAGGATACAAGCTCGCCCATCCCGTAAAAAGTTACACGGTGGGCATGATTCTGCGTCTCACCGAGGGAAGCTTGGCGCCGGTGGCTTGTCTTGACGACAACGTAAACACCTGCCAGCGTAAAAATCAGTGCGCAACTCTTATGGTGTGGGAAAAGCTGTACGAGGCGATAAACGGAGTGGTGGATTCCATAACTCTTGAGGACCTTGTAGAATATCAGAAATCCCTTGCTTGTGACTATATTATTTAAGGCAATGCCGCAAACACTCAGCGGCATTGCCTTTTTGCATAATAGATTATAGTGTGTTTTTCAGAAGCCGGAGGAGGGGAGAAGCTCGTTTTGCAGCTTGGGGTCGAAGCCGTCAAAGCCGCCGCTGAAAATAATCGCCCGGTTGATGCTGGAATAGCCGTATCTTGCCCGTATTTTATCTATCGCCTTGTTGAGCCGCTCGTGCTTTTCAATGACGTTTATGTCGGTGAACATATCAAGCTGTATAGGCTGAAATCCCACGCACAGTTTTCCTGCACAAACAGAAAGGGAGCGGACGTTTATTCCACTGTTCCAGTCATAGGATTTCCGAAAGAGGGAAAATGCGGCGGCGGACAGCAGCTTTCCGTCGTCGGTGGGAAAGGGCAGAGGGCATTGACGGGAATAGGTTCTGAGCTTGGAATCACGGACGGAAATCGCCGCCTCGCAGGCTTTAAAGCCGTTTTTCCTAAGACGGGCGGCAACGCTTTCCGACAATGCGGAGAGCAGCGATTTGACGTCGTTGTCGTCGATAAGGTCACGGGCGGCGGTTGTGCCGTTTGAAATGGATTTTATGGGGCTGTCGTCGCCAAACAGGGGTATAAAATCCTCCCCCAGCCCGTTTGCATAGCGGTAAAGGCGTGCGCCGTTTTTCCCAAGAAACGCTTCAAGGGTGGAAACGGGAGTGTTGGCAAGTTCGCCTATTGTGAAAATTCCGTGGCTTTTCAGCTTTTTATCGGTGGAACGTCCCACATAAAGCAGGTTTGCGGCAGGGAGTCCCCACACCTTTTCACGGAAATCCTTGCGGGTTATTACGGTAACGGCGTCGGGTTTTTTCATGTCAGAGCCAAGCTTTGCAAATATTTTATTAAAGCTTGCCCCCACCGAAACGGTCAGCCCCAGCTCCTTTTTTACCGTTTGCCGAATTTCTTCGGCAACCTCTTTGATGTTGCGCCGTGTGCAGGTTACGTCAAGCCAGCATTCGTCTATTCCGAAAGGCTGTATGCGGTCGGTATAGCGTTCATAGATAAGTCGTGCTTTTTTTGAAAAGGCAAGATACCTGTCGTAGTGAGGTTTAAGGGCGATAAGCTGGGGGCATTTCTGCTTTGCCTGCCAGATTACTTCTCCGGTTTTTACACCGTATTTCTTAGCCTCCTCGTTTTTAGCAAGGATTATTCCGTGACGCTCCTCCACAGCCCCTGCAACAGCCACAGGCCTGCCCTTAAGCTCGGGGTGATAAAGACACTCTATTGAAGCGTAACAGTTGTTTATATCAACGTGAAGAATGTTTCTGTTCATTTTTATCACGCTCCCCACCGAGAGCGTTCCTCCTTTCAGACTTGTGACGGCGGCTTATATCCTGCGCAGAATGTTTGTTCTGCCTTTAGTATACCACCAAACAAATGTTTTGTCAAGAACTTTTGTTTGGTAAATCGTACAAATGTTCATGCGAAAATTTGTTTGTTTTTTAGCATAAAAAGCGTCAAAGGGGGAGAAGGGGCGGTAACTTACCTTGACATAAGTTTAAAATAACTATATAATAAAAAAGGCGCGCAAAGCCTGTCTTGAAAGAGGGCTTGCCGCCAAGTTGCAGATTTTATCTCCCGTGTCTAAGGGCAGGGGATTTGAAAAATCATAAAATGTCGGAAGGAGGGTGCATTTTCCCTTGGGAAAATGACTGTAAAATGCAAAGAAAATACGCTATTTTAGGAGAGTCTTTAAAGCACACCATGTCGCCGCCTATTCACGCCAGGCTTTTTGAGCTGAGAGGGCGGGAGTATCAGTATGAAATAGTTGAAACCACAGCGGAGGGTCTTGTTGAGAAGTCGAAGTATCTCAATTCCCTGAACGGCTACAACATTACAATTCCTCACAAGGTGGAGATAATAAAATATCTTGACAAGCTGGACGAGTCGGCAAAGAGATACAATTCGGTCAACTGCGTTGACAACAAGGATGGGGTTCTCACCGGCTACAACACCGACTGCGACGGATTCCTTCACACCGTAAGAGCTATGGGAGCAAAGCTTTCAGGTAGAGTGCTGCTTATCGGCTGCGGCGGCGTGGGAAGAATGATTGCAATTGAGTCTGCATTGGCAGGGGCTGACCTTAACATTGCCGTGCTGCAAAGCGACCTACCTCTTGCCACGCAGGCTGAAAAGGAAATACGAGCAATGAAGCCTGACGCCAAGGTAACAATCGTGACTGTAGATAAAATCGACGTTACAAAGGGGTACGACCTGCTTGTAAACGCCTGCCCTGTGGGAATGTACCCGAAGGTTGAGGGCTGTCCCGTTTCCGACAGTGTGATAAACGCCTCCGATGCAGTGTTTGACCTTATTTACAATCCCCGTGAAACCACTCTGGTACGCAAGGCTAAGGCGCTTGGCAAAAAGGCGGTGGGAGGAATGGCAATGCTGGTATGGCAGGCGGTTTCCGCCCATGAGATATGGGACGGCGACAGCTATTCCGACAGCGAGGTTCAGGCGATAATCGAGGAAATGGAAGCCGCTGTTGAAAAGAATTTTAAATTGTAACGGAAGTGAAGCCTGTGAACAGAAAAACAGTGTATTTATGCGGCTTTATGGGCTGCGGAAAGTCAACTGTAGGCAGACTGCTGGCAAAGCGGCTGGGTTCGGCGTTTACCGACCTTGATACCTACATAGAAAGAAAAGAGGGAATGAGCATTCCCGCAATTTTTGAAAAGCACGGTGAAGAATATTTCCGCGGGGCGGAAACCAAAGCCCTGCAGGAGCTGGGCGCAGCGGGAGGAGTGGTGGCAACCGGCGGCGGCGCATTGCTTTCCGACGAAAACGCCGCAATTGCAGCCGAAAACGGCGTCACGGTATTTATCGACACCCCTTTCAAAGTTTGCTACGGCAGAATAAAAGGGGACAAAAACCGTCCCATAGCCTACAATTCCACCAGAGAGCAGCTGCTTGAAAGATTTGAATACCGCAGACCTATTTACCTGAAAAATTCCCTCGTCACCGTTGACGGCTCGGCAGCTCCCATGGGGATTGTTACTCAGATAATGAAAAATCTTATATAGTTTCAGGGCTGCTTTTGCGCTCAACATGCAACAAAAAAACGGACGCATAATACAAAAATGCGTCCGTTGATTTTATCGGGTTAATGCACAGCCGATGAGATTTACTCGGCTTCCGATGATACAGCACTGTCCTCATACTGCTCAGGGTTTTCAATTTCCATGGAAGGGTCGATTATTCCGGGGGAGTATTCAAGGTTAAAAAGTTTCCAACTGCCCCACACCTTGCCCACAAAGCAGTTGTATCTGAAATTGTCGGTTTTCTTTGAGCCTGAGAAGGTAACATCGGCAACTACCGAATAGGCTTCGCTTATTGACGGGGTTGAGCCGTATTTGTTTTCGTATGCCGCAAGGCTGTATTCTCCGTCGATGGGAGTTTCGTTGCCGCAGGTAACGCTTATTGTAAATCCTTCGCCGTACTCCTCGGTAAACTCTTCAAGGAACACCTGCATATATTCTTCCTTTTCATATCCCAGCATTGCCCGCTCGTCCTCATACTCGTCCTTCATTTCTGAGGGAAAGCATTTTACAAAGTTATCAAAGTCCCGCTGGCTTATGGAGGTAAAATACTGATTTATAACATCGGTTTTTTCACGGCTGAACAGCAGCCCATTCTGAATCAGCACTGCTCCAATCACTATAACCGCCACAACCGCTATGATAATAAGGGTGTTTCGTCTGGCGTGGGGGTCTATGCGTTTTGCCTGAGCCTGTTTATATTTTTGCCGCTGACGGTCGTAAAACTCCTTTTTCTCCTGTTCGGTCATGAATCTTACCGGCTTGGTGGTTTTCTTGTATTTCTCAAGAGCCTTGGACTTTATCTTTTTTCCGTAGCCGCACTTTGTGCAATAATCTCCGTCGTAATAGCTTCCACATGATTTGCAAATTTTTGACATAATTATCCGCTCGTCAAGAGCTGCTCCTTTCTTGTCGTGGTTTAAACTGTTTTTCTCTTATTCCGATTTTTATTGTACTTCATAGTCGGCGATTTGTCAACAGCGGCGAGGGAGTTTATACCTTAATATCCTTAAGTACCTCTCCTACGGGGCTGTGAATAACAAGGTCGGCGCGAGAGTCCATGGGGGTTGAATCACGGTTTATCAGTATAAGCTTTTTGCCTCTGAAATATTGTACCATTCCGGCGGCAGGATAAACGGTAAGGGAAGTCCCTGCGATTATCAGGGTGTCGCACCGTGAAATTGCGGTGACAGCTTTATTTACCGTGTCGCTGTTAAGCTGCTCCTCGTAAAGCACTACGTCCGGCTTGATTATTCCCCCGCAGGAACAGCGTGGAATCCCTGTGGACTTAAGAATATACTCTGCGGTATAAGGCTTGTGGCACTTCATACAGTAATTTCTGTGGACAGAACCGTGCAGTTCCAGCACATTTTTGCTGCCGGCAGCCTGATGCAATCCGTCAATGTTCTGGGTCACCACAGCGGTAAGCCTGCCGCTTTGTTCAAGCTCGGCAAGTTTGTAATGAGCAGCGTTGGGCTTTGCGTCAAGGCACAGCATTTTATCACGGTAAAACTCAAAGAACTTTTCGGTGTGCCTGTCAAAAAAGGTTCTGCTCAGCATAGTTTCCGGGGGAACGTCGTACTTCTGATTGTAAAGCCCGTCCGCCGAACGGAAGTCGGGTATGCCGCTTTCTGTGGAAACTCCTGCGCCTCCGAAAAAAACTATCCTGCGGCTTTGGTCGATAATACTTTGAAGCTCTGTCATAATATCATCCTTTCCGCTACTTTAAACCGTTGGCACAATATGCGCTTTAATATATTTATATTATATCACTTCTTTTTATAATTTCAAGACGCACAGCTCCATTTGCGTAATTTTACGATAATTATTAAGTATGAGTTTACATTTTGTCGGCTGCCGATCCGGCATTTTTTTGTTTATGATTTTAATCAAATATATAATATTCACAAAAAAATATCTGAAAAAATGACAAACAGACTATTGACAAGTACAAGATATAGTGGTATAATACTAAGTACAGTACAATAAGTGCTACAAAATACGGCGGATTTTAAATCGTAGTCCGACGGTTGATATTATAAGTGAAAGAGGTCAGGAAAAATGGTTGATGTAAAGGTAACAAACGGCGAGCTTTCTCAGGCTGAGATAAATGCGTATATAACAAGAGCTCATGAGCTTTATCCCGAAAAGACTATCGAGGGGATTGATCTGAATGTTGACGGCGATTATGTTGATATTCAGTATCATTTTGCAGACGTTCCCTTCCAGAGAATCCGCAGAATTACAGGATATCTGGTTGGAACAATCGATCGCTTCAACAACGCAAAGCGCAGCGAGGTTGAGGATAGGGTAAAGCACGGCGTTACTCAGTAATTAATAACTGAATACAGGCAGCTTTGCAGTGAAAACAGCGGGCGGTCAGGGTTGCTCCAAATCGGGGCGGCTTGTGACTGTTCGTTTTGTTGTTTTAATAGGTAAGCTGAAAAACGCAGCCACCGTTTAAATGCTGTGACTGCGCTTTATTTGTGATATTTGGTGTGGTTTGCAATCTGAAAGCTGCGGTATATCTGCTCCAGCAGCATTATTCTTGCAAGTTGATGAGGGAAGGTCAGCTCTGACATGGAAAGTCTGAGATGTGCCTTATTTTTTATGTCCTCGCTTATTCCAAAGGAGGAGCCGATGATGAAATTGATGATTGAAAAGCCATCGGTTGCGCACCCTGTGATTTTTTCGGCAAGCTTTTCGCTGGAAAGTTGTCTGCCCTCCACGCACATTGCAATGTTGTATGCGCCCTTTTTGCAGAGGTAACCCTCCATAGTCTTTGCTTCGGTCAGAAGGGCTGCGGCAATTTCCTTTTGAGACGGAGAGTCGGGCAGCCTTGCTTCGGCAAGCTCTGCAATCTCCAGCTGACAGAAGGGTCTTAACCGCTTTGAGTATTCCTCCGCTGCGTCACGCCAGTATTTTTCTTTAAGCTTGCCTACCGTTATAACATTTATCTTAATCAAAACGCCACCGCCATTCCGCCGCCGTCGGGGGAGGCGATGTCAAGGAGATAGTCGCTGTTTCGTCTGAATTCGTTAAGAAAACCCACCGCCGAGCTTTCCGCTATAAAAGCGGTGTTGTTTTCCTGGCTGAGATGTCCCAGCACAAAGCGGCATGTTCCGCCTTCGATAAGTTTTTTCAGCTGTCTTGAGCAGTCGGAATTTGAAAGATGCCCGTAGGAGGAGGCAATCCGCTGCTTTAAGAGATAGGGATATGAGCCGTTTTTCAGCATTTTTTCATCGTAGTTTGATTCTAAAAGCACCATATCCGCCCCTGCTAAGTTTTTGTCAACCTCCGGGGTTATCTCACCCAGGTCGGTGCAGGTAACGATGACCTTTCCGTCAGGGCATACAATGCGGTATCCGCAGCTTGCGGGGGTGTCGTGGGGAGTTTCAAAGCTGCTGACGCAAAAGCCGCCCACTTCAATATCCCTGCCGTCTACCGAATACATGGCAGCGTCGGCGGCAACCTTGTCGGAGGACGCCAGTATTTCAAGATTTATCGTCTGCGCATAGACGGGAATGTTATATTTCTTGGTAAGCACTTTAAGTCCCGCAATGTGGTCTGAATGGGTATGGGTGATAAAAATCGCCTGAACCGCCTTTGGAGAAATGCCGTTGTTCTCCAGCGCCCCCACAAGCCGCTTGCAGGAAACGCCTGCGTCGATAAGTATTCCCGAATTTTCATTTCCTATGTAGGAGGAGTTTCCCTTGCTTGAGGAAAACAGCGGATAAAACCTTGCCATGTGTTGTTACTCCGTTTCACATTGATTTTTCATAAATGTATCTTGCTACCGAATCTTCCCTGTTGTCGCCGATGACCTCGTCAGCCTTTTCCTTTACCGCCGCAACGGCGTTTTTAACCGCAACGGAATAATCGGCTTCCTCAAACATAGGCAGGTCGTTGAGGTTATCTCCGAAGCAGACTATTCTTTCGGGTCTTATAAGCTCTCTGAGAAACTGGGTCGCTTTCTTTTTTGACGCCTTGTCGGAGAATATTTCAATATACCACAGCTTGTCGGAATAACGGTCGTTGTAGAATGTGACCTCCGTTCCGCTTATTTTTGAAACCATGCGAAAAATCGGCAGCAGCCGTTGGTAGGAATCTATAATGGTAAAGTAAATAATGTCCTTGTCGTCAAGGGACAAAAAATCGTCGGTCTGAGAAAAGGACTTGTAATACTTTTCTCTGCGTTCGTTGTAAAAGTCCCGCATAGCCTCGCTTGAAATTCGCTCGTAATAAGTGCGCATAGCAAGATCCTCTACGGTGTACATAAATGCGTCTATATCAAATTGACGGAGCAGCTTTATAATGCTTTTTACAGCATCTCCTTCAAGGGACGCTTTGTGGATGTATTTTTTCAGCTTGAAATCGTATATCAGCACTCCGTTCATTAAAATAACGGGGAAGTTAAGGGTAAGCCCTTTCAGTATTACTCCGCAGGACGCCAGCGTTCTTGCGGTAGCAACGGTAAAAGCAGTGCAGTTTTCTGCGGCCAGGTTAAGCAGTCGTCGGCTTTCATTGCTTAGCACAGCGTTATCATCAAGCAGTGTTCCGTCAAGATCAGATATAAAAAGAGTTTTAATACCGTTCATCTGAAAACCTCCCAACCGCAAATCTGCACGCAGTTAAAAACAGGACATCCGATTCAAATCAAAAGCTTGGCTGAAATTAAGCAAACACAGGCGAAGCCAGGTTTTAACGTCGGGTTGAAAATTAATTGCCAAAGCATATATTCAGCTTACACTTAAAGCTTATGATTCCTTACGAATATCCTGAAATATTTATATCAGCCGCTGAGCTGCGATGCGCTTATTTCGGGTATGTGAACGCGCTTTATGTCAGCACCCAGCTTTTCCAGCTTTTTGTCTATACACTCGTATCCTCTCTCGATGTAGTGTATATTTTCAATTTCGGTAGTGCCTTTTGCGGCAAGCCCTGCAATTATCATAGCTGCGCCTGCCCGCAGGTCGGTAGCCACAACGGGAGCACCTTTAAGCTCTCCTGTGCCTTGAATAACCGCCACCGTTCCGTCAACCGAAATATCCGCTCCCATTCTTCTCAGTTCGGAAACGTATCTGAAGCGGTTGTCAAAAATGTCGTCGGTAACAATGCTTGTCCCCTCGGCAAGGGTTAAAAGCGTTGAAAATTGTGGCTGCATATCGGTAGGAAAGCCGGGATGAGGCATTGTTTTAAGGGAGGTTTTCATAAGCGGTCCGTCTATATAAACCCTTACGCTTTCGTCGTTTTCTATAACGGTAACGCCCACCTTACGCAGTTTTGCGGTAATCGATTCAAGATGCTTGGGGATAATATTCTTTATAAGCACGTTGCCCTTTGTTGCGGCTGCGGCAACCATATATGTGCCCGCTTCAATCTGGTCGGGGATAATGCCGTAGGTTATGCCTTTGAGATAGTCAACCCCACGAACTTTAATAACATCAGTTCCTGCGCCTCTTATATCCGCTCCCATTGAGTTGAGGAAATTGGCAAGGTCAACAATATGGGGCTCCTTAGCGGCGTTTTCGATAATGGTAAGACCCTTCGCCTTAACAGACGCCATAATAGCGTTTATTGTGCCGCCTACGGTGTTGAAGTCAAAGTAAATCTGGGAGCCGATAAGTCTTTCGGCAGTGCAGTGAACCTCGCCGTTTTCTATATCGTCCACAGCCCCAAGGGATCTGAAGGCTTTAAGGTGCTGGTCGATTGGTCTGTCCCCTAAATCGCACCCGCCGGGCATTGCAACATACGCTTCGTGAAAGCGTCCCAGCAGCGTTCCGAGAAAATAGGTAGACGCTCTCATGGTACGAGCCAGCTCATAAGGCACTCTGGGAACGGTTATCCCCTTGGTATCAAAATAAACCGTGTTTTTATTTAAAAGCCTGATTTCCGCCCCCATAGATTTTAAAATCTTAAGGCAGATGGTTATATCGCTTATCTCGGGTACATTTTCCAGCACGCAGGGCTCGTCGCACAGAATTGTTGCGGCAACAAGGGCTACCGCTGCATTTTTTGCTCCGCTTATGGTTACTTCTCCGTGCAAAGGAATACCGCCGTTTATTACAAACTTGTCCAAAGTTGTACACACTCCTTAATTTTACAGCTGCTTTAAGTCAAAGCGCTTTCGTATTGCGGCACAGAAAAGATAAATTTAAAGCTGTAAATTGGAAATACTACGACATAATCAAATAAATTGACGTTTATATTGCAAATAAGTATATTAAACCGAAATTTCATCTGTGCGGCATGAATATTTATGGTCAGATAATACAGAGCCTCAGTCCCAAACAGCATAAACAAGCTTAGTCTGATACAGCCGATAAAACTGCCGTTGTCGGGCAACGCACGGCTCTGAAAAAATCTAATAAATCTTTGGTAAAAACATTAACACCTCTAATAGTTTACCACAATCGTTTAAAAAAATCAATAGTAAGCGCAGCAAAAATCACAGTTTTCGAGAATTTTCTTTGATTTTTATTAGACTTGTAACCAAACGGCAATCAAACCTGTGAAATAAATCGGACAGTTGTAATGCCGGCGCAATAAAAGTAAACGATTTGTAACCTTTGCAGTACAATTTTTTTCACACTTTGTGTTGCGGCAGGCTTTGCTGCCTGCGGGGAAAAGCGAAAATTTTTGCATTGACCGAAAAAACAACCGAAGCTGCGGCGTTTTTGCAGCTTCGGCGATTGGATTCAATCAAAGCATTGTGGTTTGTCCGTCCTTTAAAATGCCCAGATGCTCATAGGCAAGCTGAGTGGCGCAGCGTCCTCTGGGGGTTCTTGAAATAAAGCCCAGCTGCATAAGATAAGGCTCGCAGACGTCCTCAAGGGTTACAGCCTCCTCACCGATGGCGGAAGCCAAGGTATCAAGTCCCACAGGACCGCCGCCGTAGCCCTTTATAATCATGTTGAGCATTCGTCTGTCAAGGTTGTCAAGACCAAGCCTGTCAACCTCCATGCGGTCGAGGGCGATTCTGGCGATGTCTTTGGTGATTCTGCCGTCGCCCATAACCTCCGCAAAGTCACGGACACGCTTTAAAAAGCGGTTGGCGATTCTGGGAGTTCCTCTTGAACGGGAGGCAAGTTCCATAGCGCCATCCCTGTCGCAGGGGACGCCTAAAATTACTGCCGAACGCATTATAATCTCGCACAGCTGCTCAGTATTGTAAAGCTCCAGCCGTTCAATAACTCCGAATCTGTCACGGAGGGGAGAGGTAAGTTGTCCCGCACGGGTGGTCGCCCCCACCAGGGTAAACTTGTTAAGCTCGATTCTTATAGACCTGGCGGCAGGACCTTTTCCCATAATAATATCCAGAGCGTAATCCTCAAGGGCAGGGTATAAAACCTCCTCCACCTGTCTTGAAAGGCGGTGAATTTCGTCGATAAACAGCACGTCGCCTTTTTCAAGGTTGGTGAGAATTGCCGCCAAGTCCCCCGGCTTTTCAATGGCAGGGCCGGAGGTGGTGCGTATATTTACACCCATCTCGTGGGCGATAATAGTGGACAGTGTGGTTTTACCCAGCCCCGGCGGACCATAAAGCAGAATATGGTCAAGGCTGTCCCCACGGTTTTTCGCCGCCTGAATATAAATCGAAAGATTTTCCTTTACCTTTTCCTGCCCGATATATTCAGCTAAGGTTTTGGGACGCAGGCTTATTTCAAAATCGTCGGTGGTATCGGCTTCTATCTGCTTGGGAGCGACTATTCTGTTTTCAATATCAAAATCGCTTTTTTCTATCATCTTAATGTCCTTTCAGGTAAAAACATAAAACAGAGCTTTGCAATTTAAAATCTCGCCAGCCCGATAAGCGCTTTTTTTATAAGCTCCTCAACCGGCAGGTCGGGGTCAAGCTGTGAAACTGCCCCTGCCGCTTCTGCCGACGAATATCCCAGAACCTCCAAAGCGGTAACAGCCTCACCTATATTTCCGCCTATCTGAGGAATTAACACAGGGGACTGACCTCTTACTGAGATGGTTTCACCTGCCACCTTGTCTTTTAACTCAAGGCAGATTCTCTCAGCAGTCTTTTTTCCTATGCCTTTTACCTGAGTAAACGACTTTGCGTCGGAGGTTGCCACCGCAAGGGCAAACTGCTGAGGGTTCATTGCAGAAAGAATGGAAAGCCCAGCCTTTGACCCCACGCCGGAAACGGAGATAAGCAGTTTAAAGGCTCTCAGCTCCTCCTTGTCAGCAAAGCCGAAAAGCTCCACTGCGTCCTCTCTTACGCTCAGGTGGGTAAGCAGGGTGACATTTTCCTCCCCAACGATTTTTTGCAGGGTGGAAAGAGTGGTCTTACAGGCGTAGCCCACACCGCCGCATTCCACAACGGCAAGCTCCGCTTCGGTATGTATAAGTTTTCCGCTTAGTGAATATATCATGTTGCTCGTCCCTCTATAGAGGACTTCCTCGCTTTCAGATAATAGGTGTTATAAAGCTTAACCTTCCTTGGCTTGCTCAAGTCTGCCCATAATTTTTCTACTTGTTACCGACAGCCCGTGGGTAATGGCAATAGCTACCGCATCGGCGGTGTCGTCAGGCTTGGGGACTGCTTTAAGATGAAGCATTGTTCTGGTCATTTCCTGAACCTGTTTTTTCTCTGCCCTTCCGTACCCCACGATGGAGCACTTGACTTGCAAAGGGGTATATTCATAAATCGGTATTCCACGCTGGATTGCCGGGAGGATTGTAACCCCCCTCGCCTGAGCCACGTCTATGGCGGTTTTTTCGTTGGAGTTGAAAAACAGCTTTTCTATTCCCATCTCATCAGGGGAGTAGGTGTCTATAATTTCGCACATATCGTCGTATATTGTTTTTAGCCGCTTGTGAAAGGGCATATCGGCGCCGGTGGTTATCGCTCCGAAGCTGACCACCGAAAAGCTTCCGCCGTTATAATCCACAACTCCGTAGCCTACTATGGCGTAGCCGGGGTCTATTCCGAGAATACGCAAAAAATCCCCTCCTTAACAAAGGGCAGATATTAAATATCATAATATTAACATTATAGCACAGCCGCCCTTCAAAGTCAAGCACAAACGTTCACCTAAGACAAAGCCGCTCCGCACAAGGCGAAACGGCACAGCGGTTATTCAACGGGTGAAAACTGATCCTTTCCAACTCCGCACAGCGGGCAGACAAAATCGTCGGGAACGTCCTCCCAAGCTGTTCCGGGAGCGATGCCGCTGTCAGGCTCTCCCGCTTCGGGGTCATAGATGTAACCGCAGATGTCGCATACGTACTTCATTGCGAATCCTCCTTTCATTTATACTATATAGTATATCACATTGCGAAAAAAATACAAGAGATATTTTATCATAAGCTCATGGCTTTTTTGTGAACCGCATTTTTTGTAAAGTCGGCTCGGGCGGTTGACGTCAGGCGTGGAATTGATGTAAATAAGTACATTTTATTGTACACGACCGATGAAAATTTCAAAAAAAGTGTTGCAATTATATACAAGTTATGCTATAATAAAAGCTAGAGGTTAGTAGTTAGAGGCTAGAAAACGGGGAGGAAAGTTTTTTCCCTTCAGCACAAAGTGGGTAAGGAAAATTTTGAACACTCCACACTTTTCTAGCTTCTAGCGTCTGAAAATCTAGTTTCTAGTCGCTATCTATGATTCTAATCAAACTCCAAAGGAGGGTGTTCGCCCGTGACGAAATCTCCGGGCAGGTTTATATGAGATGTCCGTTTTGCAATTATGAAGATACCAAGGTAATAGATTCCCGTCCCAGTGAGGGTAAAAAGCGTCGCAGGCGTGAATGCACCAACTGCGGCAGAAGATTTACCACCTATGAGGTTGTGGAAAAGCCGCTGCTTATGGTATATAAAAAGGACGGAAGCTTTGAGCCTTTCGACAGAATGAAGCTTTTCAAAGGACTTCAGAGCGCCGTTAAAAAGCGTCCCGTAAGCGTTGAGGAAATAAACGCCCTTGTGGACGATATTGAAAACACCTACGCCAACGCCATGCAGACCGAAACCACTACCAGCGAGATTGGCGATAAGGTTTTGCAGGAACTTAAAAAGCTTGACCATGTGGCGTATGTGCGCTTTGCTTCGGTTTACAAGGACTTTAGCGACGTTGATTCGTTTATTCAGATTATATCTGAGCTTTCAAATGAAGAGAATTCAAAATAAAATTCAAGGCTGCCGCAGCTTGTGCGACAGCCTTTTTTATTTATCACACACCACGGCTTTTTCACGTTCTGCTTTTGAAAAAACGCAGCCGCAGTAATCCTGACGGTAAAGATTATATTGAGCCGACAATTCGATGGAACGCTTGTAGCCGTTTTTCTTTTTAAAGTCGGAAGGAAGATTTTTTACGTTGTATATTTCCGACAGCTCGCCGGCGATTTCATTAAGCTTAGTCGCATTTTTATAGGGTGAGATGGAAAGGGTGGTGGTAAAGTAATCAAACCCATTCTGGGCGGCAAGCTTAGCGGCGCTTTCAAGCCGCAGACGGTAGCATTTAAAGCAGCGTTCTCCGCCCTCTGGCACGCCTTCAAGACCTTTTACTGCCTTATAAAAATCCTCGGGACGGTATTCGCCTTCTATAAAGCTTATTTCATTTTTCGTGTGAAGCTGGGAGATAAACCGCTTTTGCTCCTCAACACGCTTTTGATATTCCTCCAAGGGGGCAATATTGGGATTGTAATAATAAACGGTGATTTTAAAATACTTTGAAAGATATTCAAGAGTATAGGAGGAGCAAGGAGCGCAGCAGCTGTGAAGCAGCAGGGTGGGAGTTTCTCCATTTTTTTCAAGCTGTGCAATTATATCGTTAAGCTGACCCTGATAATTTATCTTAACCTGTGAAGCCATAATCATACCGCCTTTGAAAATAATCTGCTATAATTGTAGCACATAAACGCCATAAAATCAAATTTGCGAATAAAAATTTTTTATCTGCGCACAATAATCCCAAAGACATTAAAGGAGGGATTAATTTGAGCAGAGCCACTAAATTTCTGAAAAACACCCCAAGCGTTATTTCGTCCGCTGCCATAGGCGGAAAAATGGAAAACGAGGGACCGTTAAGTGATTATTTTGATAAAATAAATGAGGATCCGTATATGTCCGCCGATACTTTTGAAAAGGGCGAAAGCCAGCTTCAGAAGCAGGCGGTGATACACGCTGTTCAGAAAGCACGGCTTACAAACGAAGATATTGACGTTATGTTCGGCGGCGATCTGCTTAATCAGTGCGTGGGAACGACTTATGGCACAAGGGATTTTGAAATTCCCTTTCTGGGCATTTACGGAGCCTGCTCCACAATGGCGGAGGGATTGCTTCTGGCGTCAATTTTTGTGGACGGAGGATACGCTG
>CALXIQ010000038.1 GCA_944388405.1 uncultured Ruminococcus sp.
GTAAGCCGTCTGCAAATTTTCATTTCTCCGTCGCCTCCGGCTCCTACAAAATGAAAATTTGCGATATTCTACTTATCACTATATTTTTTTGAGAGTATGTGTCAACTATCATTGACTACTGAACAAAGTCAAATTTCTGCCTCGTCGGGTTTATTTGACTTTTTGTCGGTTGTATGCTAAAATTGCATTGGTATATTTTCAGATGATAAGAGAGTGTTTATGAATTATTATATTTATGGTTTTACAAGCAAAGGCAACTACAGAAAGCATAACGAAGATTGTATGCTTATAAACCGGGAAACCGTCCGAGAGGGCGGCTTTGAATCGGTGTGCTCCGCTCCCTTTCTCTCCGCGGTGTGCGACGGCGTCGGGGGAGAGCAGGCAGGGGAGGTGGCATCTGAGCTTTGCGTAAGATGTCTGTCAATTACCGATTATGATTCTTCGGTAGATCTGGACAGGCATATTATGAACATCCACACCAGGATAATAAAAAACGGCATTTCCGCTCCCGACTCGGTGAATATGCAGACTACCCTTTGCTGTCTTGCGGTGGACGAAAACGGCAGGGCAGAGTGCTATAACGTGGGGGACAGCAGAATGTACCGCTATGTAGGCGGCTGTGTTCGTCAGATAACGGTAGACCAGACCTACGGCAGATTTTTGTACGACATGGGTGAAATCGACGGAATCTCCCAGCTTGAGCCGTCAATGCGAAATGCTATAGTGTCCTCCTTGGGAAGCGTTTTGCAAAAGCCTTGCATAGACCGCTTTGAATTTGTAACCCCCTTCGGCAGTGAATCCGATGATACGGTGCTTATCTGTTCGGACGGCGTTTCCGACTATGTTTCCGATGACGAGTTTGAAATAGCCATGAAAATTGACACCATGACCTTTAAGGAAAAGATACAAGCCCTTTGTCGCCTTGCACTGAGAAACGGCAGCACCGATAACGTTTCGATTATTGGCATAAAGCCCTACAATACTCCCGAAGAGTATCAAAAGCTTGTTGAAGCTGAATCTGCTGCCGACATTCCCGACAGCACTCCCGATAATATTGCCG
The DNA here is from genome assembly GCA_944388405.1 of uncultured Ruminococcus sp. Lineage (GTDB taxonomy): Bacteria > Bacillota > Clostridia > Oscillospirales > Ruminococcaceae > FB2012. Next base: position 1,061 of record CALXIQ010000038.1, read on the forward strand.
AAGTAACTGTTCCTAAGCAGGACTTAGCGGAGAATGAAAATCCGGACGAACATATAGAAATTCACACTCAGCGGTTGGCAGAGCAGGCGGATTCAAGTCTGCAAAAGCTGTTTGACGATCTTGAAAAATTTAAAAACACCTGATTATCATACAAAAGACAATAAAAACGCATGAAGCCGTAAATTAAAGCTTCATGCGTTTTGTTTTTGCCGTCAGAATATAATATCTGTGAGGTGAAATTAGAGTCCGTTAGGATTGTTTTTGGTAAAGTTCCAGCCGTCAGCCGCCATTTCATCAAGGTCGTACTTAGCTTCCCAGCCGAACAGCGCCTTAGCTTTGTCGGTGTTGGCATAGCATACAGCAATATCTCCCGCGCGCCTTGGCATTATCTCATAGGGAATCTTTTTGCCGCAGGCTCTTTCAAAGGCGTGAAGAACGTCCATAACGCTGGAACCTTTGCCTGTACCCAGGTTTACCGCTTCAACGCCGGTATGCTCCAGAACGTATTTTAAAGCGCACAGATGACCTGAAGCCAGATCAACTACATGGATGTAATCACGCACGCCTGTTCCGTCGGGAGTATCGTAGTCGTTTCCGAAAACCCCCAGACGTTCAAGCTTGCCTGAAGCAACCTGAGCGATGTAAGGGAAGAGGTTGTTGGGTATTCCGTTAGGGTCTTCGCCGATAAGTCCGCTCTTGTGAGCGCCGATAGGATTAAAGTATCTCAGAAGTGAAATTGACCATTCGTTATCGGCAGTAAAAACGTCCTTTAAAATCTGCTCAATCATAACCTTTGTATATCCGTAAGGATTGGTTGAGGAGTTGGTAGGCATTGTTTCAACGTAAGGCGCAGGATTGTTTACACCGTACACCGTAGCTGACGAAGAGAAAACAATCTTCTTGCATCCGTGGGCTCTCATAGCCATAATAAGCATAAGAGTACCGGTAATGTTGTTGTGGTAATATTCAACCGGCTTTTGAACCGATTCGCCCACCGCCTTAAGTCCTGCAAAGTGAATAACTGCGTCAATTTTGTTTTCATCAAATATTTTATTCATTGCCTCAAGGTCAAGGATATTAGCCTCATAGAATTTAAAATCCTTACCGGTTATTTTTTTGATTCGGTTAAGCGCCTCAGGCTTTGAGTTTGAAAAGTTATCAACCACCACAATATCATAACCTGCATTCAGCAGTTCAACGCAGGTGTGGCTTCCGATAAATCCCGCTCCGCCAGTTACAAGAATGTTTGCCATTGCAATCAGTCCTTTCATGTAAATAAGTTAAAGAATGATTTTATCTCTAATGTTAGTATAACACATATCAATTTGGATTTCAAGAATTATTTGCTTATCGTCCCATATAAATTTCGTTGCACCCTGACATGCAGCGGTAAATACAAAGCGGACTGCCTTACGCTTTGGCAATCCGCTTTACGATTAAATATTTTGGCTTTAGTATCCGTATATTGTTTCGTCAAGGGTCTGACGGCACAAGTCAAAATTTACGTTGAGTATCGACTGACCGTTGTCGGTAGTGCCGTAGCTGTAAGCGTCGTCCATTGGGATACGAAGCTGCTGAGTTTCATAGCCCAGAATAAAGGGAGCCCGGTAGGTGAGGAAATAAAGCTCCGATTTTGTCATATTGGTAGTAAGGTTGGAAAGACAAGTCTTTGCAAAGGTGTCAAGTTCCAGAGGGTTGAGGGTTGTGGCTTTTTCAAGGATTTTTGAAATAACGATTCTTTGTCTTTCGGTGCGTTCAAAATCCGCATTTCCCACATATCTAAGTCGGGCATATGCAAGCGCCTGATTTCCGTTTACGGTAATTCCCTCACCGCCTGAGGTGAGATAATCGGTGCCTTTTTCGTTGCCGAGATACTTGTTCTGCTCGTCCATTGGGTCTTTCATGCCCTCGGCTTCTGCGTCGGAAATGTCAAGCTCTATACCGCCCGCTGCGTCAACAATATCAATAAACGAGAAGAAGTCGATGTAAACATACTTGTCCACTTCAATGTCGAAGTTAAGCTCTATTGTGTCCATAAGCAGCTCCGCTCCGCCGTAAACGTAAGCGGCGTTCATTTTATTCCAGCCGTTTCCGGGGATTTCAACGTACATATCTCTCATAAACGAGGTCATTGTTGTCTGCTTGGTGGCTTTGTTTACCGACATAAGAATCATAGAATCGGTTCTTCCACGGGTGTCCGCATCTCTGGTGTCAGAGCCTATTATCAGCACATTAAGCACATCGTCTGAACTCATTGAAGCATTTGTAACGCTTCTTTCACCCGTTTCCACATAGTTCACCATGCCAAGGTATCTAAAAATAAGTAGTTGCAGCAAAATAAGCAGCACCAATATTATAATAATCAGACATATAAAAAACCTTTTAACGGGCGAGCGTCTTTTTTCATCATTCATTTTATTTTTATCAGCCTTTTTCTTTTGTTTGCCTGTCTGAGCTTTGGAATATCCGCCGTTGTTGTCAGACGATGGTTTGTATGATTTGTTTTTTGTGTTGTAGTTTCTCTCGCCGAATCTCAGCGGCTCGTCATTTTTTATCCGCTGAGGTGAGAAATTGCGGCTTCTTTGTCCTGAGGAAGCCGGGCGGTTGCTGCTTTGTGCCGGTTGCCTTTGTCCCGAATCAGGTCGGCTGCCGGATGTGGACGCTGTCCGTCGGTTTGTGCCCTGTGCCGGACGTCTTTGCCCCGTACCCTGGCGACTGCCGTTGCGGTTTGGTGCAGTAGGTTGTCGGTATGAGCTATCGGAAGCGGGCGTTCTCCTGCCGTTCTGATTCTGGCGGTTCAGGTCGTATTGCTCAAATTGTAAATCTCCGCCGTCACGGTATTCCTCGGGAGAGCTTCGGTCAAGCTGTGCATATCGTCTTAGCTGTTCTTCATACTGCCGTTGAAATTCGTCGTAGTTTTCAGTTCGGTTGTTATATTCAGCGTTAAAGCGATTGTTGTCTGTAGTTCTGTTGTTATTATTCTCTCTGTTCAATCAGGTGACCTCCTTCTACACAAGCTTATTTTATTATATTACGAAAAGCCGCAAAAGTCAATTTTAAGCGAAAATTTCTCAGAAAACTATCACAATTACAGCAAAAAAGGGAGGTCACACCTTACTCCTGCAAGGAAATTTTCCTCACTCTTTGCAGGCGATGCTGACCGTCCCTTGATTGTTATTCCCAATATCGGCAGAAATCCTGCCAGCCTTTTGTAAACGCCGTGATTAAAGCATTGTCATCTGGTCGGGGTCGGGAATATCCTTCGCAAAGCTTCCCGCAACAGGGATAGTCTTGCTGCGGTATTTTGAAAGCTGCGCGGCTGTTTCTTCCGAGATTAAAAACGCCTTTTCAACCGTTGACTTGGCTTTCAGTGTCATAACCTGAACCCCAATGGTATCCCGTGAGGACTTGGGCAGCAGCAGTGCGGTGTTGAAAATCATGGCTCTGCCGTTGGTGGTTCTCAGCATTATTTCAGCATTGTCCCGTACAAAGAACGCTGCAATAAGCTTTGATTTACCCGAGTAGGCGTTGCTCAGCTTTTTTCGGTTGGTTTTGGTTTCATAAGCCTTTAGGGGAACCTTCGCTACCTTTCCGTTTTCAAAAACAAATAGCATATACCCCTCGTAATCGGTAGTGGAAACCATGTACATGAAACTTTCGCCCTCGTCAAAGGAAAGCTTGGCGGGAATGTAATCTCCCAGGTCGCTGGCTTTGGTGTTGTCAAAAGCGGAAGCCTTTGATTTGTACACCTGACACTTGTCGCTGAAAAACAGCAGCTCGGCTTTGTTTGTGGTTTCAATCTCCTGGGTGATAAAATCCCCTTCCTTAAGCTTGTGCTCGCCGGACATTCTCAGCGACTGGGGAGTTATCTTCTTAAAGTAACCGCTTTGCGAGATAAAGAGGGTACACTGATAGTCTGGAGTTTCGTCTTCTATCTCAACCTCTTCAATATCGTTTTTGTAGAAGAACTGGGTTCTGCGGGGCTGACCGTATTTTTTCGCCACCTCTTTAAGCTCGGAGATTATAATGTTCTTGATTTTACTTTCGCTTCCCAGAGTTTCAGAAAGCTCGGCAATTTCCTTTTCAAGCGCATCCGTTTCATCAAGACGCTTCATAATATATTCACGGTTTAAATGCCGCAGCTTTATTTCTGCAATATACTCCGCCTGAGCTTCGTCTATCCCGAAGCCTACCATCAGGTTGGGAACAACCTCGTTTTCCTCTTCCGTTTCTCTGATAATTTTTATCGCCTTGTCTATATCAAGAAGAATTTTACCCAGCGCCTTTAACAGGTGAAGCTTGTCCCGCTTTTTGTCAAGGTCAAAGGTTATGCGGCGTTTTACGCAGTCGATTCTGAAATACGTCCACTCTTTGAGAATATCGTAAACTCCCATTACCCTGGGGTATCCGTGGACTAAGATGTTAAAGTTGCAAGAATAGCTGTCCTGAAGGGGAGTGAGCCTGTAAAGCTTCTGCATAAGCTTGTCAGGGTCAACGCCACGTTTAAGGTCAATGCCTATTGTAAGCCCTGTTTTGTCCGTTTCATCTCTGATGTACTGAATTTCCTTGATTTTTCCCGCCTTCACCAGGGCGATTATCTTTTCGATAATGGCTTCTACCGTGGTGGTGGCAGGTATTTCGGTTATTTCAAGGCAGTTTGCCGATTTGTCGTATTGATATTTCGCCCTTAGTTTTATAGAGCCTTTTCCCGTGCGGTAGATTTTATCAAGCTCATCCTCGTCGTAGAGGGCATACGCTCCACCGGGGAAGTCGGGTCCTTTCAGCGTTTCAAGGGCGTTGTGATTGGGATTTCTCATAAGCGCAACGGCTGTTTCGCACACCTCGCTAAGGTTAAAAGAGCATACCGCCGACGCCATGGACACACCGATTCCCACATTTGAGTTTACCAGAATTGAAGGGTAGGAAGCGGGAAGCAGGGTAGGTTCCAGCATGGTGTTATCATAGTTAGGCACGAAATCCACCGTGTTTTTGTCAATATCCTTGAAAAGCTCGGCGCAGATAGGCTCAAGCTTTGCCTCGGTGTAACGTGAAGCGGCGTACGCCATGTCCCTTGAATACGCCTTTCCGAAGTTTCCCTTTGAGAGAATGTATGGGTGAAGCAGGCTTTCGTTGCCTCTTGCAAGTCGCACCATGGTTTCGTATATTGCTCCGTCGCCGTGGGGGTTAAGCTTCATTGTCTGTCCCACTATATTGGCGGACTTGGTGAGGTTTCCCGTGAGCAGTCCCATTTTGTACATAGTGTAAAGCAACTTTCGGTGAGAGGGCTTAAAGCCGTCAATCTCAGGAAAAGCTCGTGAAACTATAACGCTCATAGCGTAGGGCATGTAGTTTTTCTCGAGGGTAAGGGTAATGGGTTCCTCCACCACCTGACCCGCTCCCGCAATATATGCCCCTGCCTGTTCGGGAGAAGTTATTTTATTTTTATCGGGTTCTTTTTTCTTTCTTGCCAATTATTTAACCTCGCTTTTCAGTGTTGTGTCATTACAACGATTTGCAATCGGTACAGCGTTGCCAAAAGGCTTTTATTTTACGAAATATCCGCCATGTCAAGATAATCGTGACCGTTCTGGCTGATAAAATCCTTTCTGCCCTGAAGATTTTCACCCAGAAGCATATCAAACATAAACTGGGTGTCCTCCACCGAGTCGGGATTTACCTTTATAAGCCGCCTGGTTTCGGGATTCATTGTGGTAAGGGACATCATGTCAGCCTCGTTTTCGCCCAGACCTTTTGAACGTTGTATTGTAAATTTCTTGCTGCCGATTTCATTAAGTATCTGAACCTTTTCGCTTTCGTCGTAGGCAAAATAGGTTTTGTCCTTTGTGGTTATCTCAAACAGCGGAGATTCGGCAATATAAACATATCCCTGCTCAATAAGGGTAGGAGTAAGACGGTAAAGCATTGTAAGGATAAGCGTTCTTATCTGGAATCCGTCAACGTCCGCATCGGTGCAGATAACAATCTTGCTCCATTTAAGGTTTTCGATATTGAAAAGCGACAAATCCTTGTTGGCTTTTGATTTAACCTCCACGCCGCAGCCCAGCACCTTTATAAGGTCGGTTATAATTTCGTTTTTGAATATTTTATCGTAATCCGCTTTAAGGCAGTTGAGGATTTTTCCTCTTACCGGGATAACTGCCTGAAACTCAGCGTCACGAGCCATTTTTACCGAGCCCAGCGCCGAATCACCCTCAACTATATAAAGCTCACGCCTTGAAAGGTCCTTTGAGCGGCAGTCCACGAATTTCTGCACCTGATTTGAAAGGTCTATTGTGCCGGTAAGCTTTTTGGCAATGTTAAGACGGGATTTCTCGGCGTGCTCACGGCTGCGCTTGTTTATAAGCACCTGCTCCGCTATCTTGACCGCCTCATCGGGATTTTCTATAAAATAAATCTCCAGCTGATGCTTGAGAAAATCCGTCATACATTCCTTGATAAACTTATTGGTGATAGCCTTCTTGGTTTGATTGGCGTAGGAAGTCTGGGTGGAAAATGAGCTTGAAACTAAAATAAGGCTTTCCTCCACGTCGGCAAAGGTTATCTGTTTTTCGTTTTTCTGATATTTTCCGTTATTTTTTAGATAGGCGTTTATCTGACTTGTGAATGCCAGCTTCACCGCATCCTCGGGAGAGCCGCCGTGCTCAAGGTAGCTGGAATTGTGGAAATATTCCTGCTTCTTCAGCTGATTTGAAAAGGTGAAGGCAACCGCCAGTTTTACCTTGTAATCGTCCTTGTCCTCACGGTCACGGCCTTTTCTGTCACCCTGAAAATATTGCACTGAGGTTAGAGCCTTGCCGTCGGCGATTTCCGCAACATAGTCGGCAATACCGTTTTCATACTTGAATACCTGCTCCTCAAAGCTGCCGTTTTCGCGCTGGAATCTGAAAACAAATTCTACGCCCGGGTTTACCACTGCCTGCTTTTTCAAAACGTCCTCAAAATATTCACGCTCGATATTTATATCGGTAAAAACGTCCAAGTCAGGCTTCCAGTGAGTTTTTGTGCCGGTCTTTTTGCGGGTGGTTTGCTCTTTCTTCAAGCCCCCGATGTTCTCTCCCTTTTCAAAGTGAAGAGTGTATTTGTATCCGTCACGGTAAACCTCAACATCCATAAATTCGGAAGCGTACTGGGTAGCGCAGGCACCCAGGCCGTTAAGTCCCAGCGAATATTCATAGTTTTCGCCGCTGTTATTGTTGTATTTTCCGCCGGCGTACAATTCGCAGTAAACAAGCTCCCAGTTGTATCTTTCCTCAGCCTTGTTGTAGTCCACCGGACAGCCCCGTCCGAAGTCCTCAACCTCGACGCTGTTGTCGTTGTATTTTGTCAGGATAATTTTATTTCCGTTGCCGTCCCTCGCTTCGTCTATGGAGTTGGAGAGAATTTCAAATACAGAATGTTTGCACCCTTCAAGTCCGTCTGAGCCGAATATAACGGCAGGGCGCTTGCGCACTCTGTCTGCGCCTTTAAGGGATACTATCGATTCGTTGTCATAATCGTTTCTTTTCGGCATTAAAAAGGTCCTTCCTTTCAGATGTACAGTTGTGGATATATTGTACTGATTACGCAATAATAAATATATACCGCTGTTTAAGTCTGTTTTGTACCAGCGGTATCAAAGCACTTTGTACAGAACTATATTTTCACGTTTACTTTTAATTATAACACATATAATTTTGTTTTGTCAAATGAGGTGGGTTGAGATATAAAATCTATTGCAATGTTACACAAAAAGCATGCAAAATATAGGCAAGGCTATTGAATCATTTGAGGAAATCTGATATAATTAATATGATAGGAATATCACAAGCGGTTATACTGCTTTAACGAAAGGAATATGATGTTATGAAAAGAAGAATAGGCATTTTAACAAGCGGAGGAGATTGTCCGGGACTCAACGCCACTATCAGAGGAGTAGCAAAGGCTTGCTATGAGAGGTTCGGCGACGAGGTTGAGATAGTAGGTATTCAGGACGGATATTCCGGCCTTATAAACAATCAGTGCAAGGAAATGGTAAGCTCCGACTTTTCGGGAATACTCACTACCGGCGGAACTATTTTCGGAACAAAGCGTACTCCCTTTAAGATGATGAAGGTAGTGGGAGAAGATAATGTTGATAAGGTCAAAGCGATGAAGGAAACCTACAAGAAGCAGAAGCTTGACTGCCTGCTTACTCTGGGAGGAAACGGCACTCACAAAACCGCCAATCTCCTTTCACAGGAGGGGCTTAACGTTATCGGTCTGCCCAAAACCATAGACAACGACATCTGGGGCACAAGCGTGACCTTTGGTTTTCATACGGCGGTTGATACTGCTACCGAGGTTATAGACAGACTTCATACCACCGCAAATTCTCACGGACGTATTCTCGTGGTGGAGATTATGGGCAACAAAGCCGGTTGGCTTACTCTCTATTCCGGAATCGCAGGAGGAGCGGATATGATAGTTATTCCCGAGATCCCCTATGATATAGACAAGCTGTGCGTAGCCTGTGAAAAGAGAAGCCGTTCAGGCAAGGGATTTTCTATTCTTGCGGTAGCGGAGGGCGCATATGATGTGGATGAAGCCAAGCTGAAAAAGAAGGAAAGAGCCAAGCTCCGCGCCGAGGCGGGAATTACCACTGCCACCAACCGTATAGCAAAGCAGATTGAGGAAAACACAGGCTGCGAAACAAGAGTCTGCGTTCCCGGCCATATGCTGAGGGGTGGAAGTCCTTCGGCTTACGACAGGGTGCTTGCCACTAAGTTTGGCGTTCACGCCGCAGAGTTGATAGCCTCCGAAAAGTACGGCTATACCGTGGCTATGGTAGACGACGTGGTTTCAGAAAACCCGCTGTCCGAAATTGCGGGAAAAACCAAGTTTGTTCCCCAAGACGACCAGCTGGTTAAAACCGCTAAGGATATAGGCATTTCCTTCGGAGATTAAGCTTGAATTTATCCATCTGAATATGTAAAAGCGTTCACCTGTCAAGCGGCAGATGAACGCTTTTTTGTTTTTTAGTTGTTGTCGGAATCAGACTCTGCAGCTGAGCTGCTGTTATCCACAGGCTCGGTGGATAAACCGGGGTCGTCGGTTTCTTTGGCACGTTGAGTTAAATCTTCTACAATGCGTGAGAATATCTCAAAGTTTACATCATAGCTTTCCTGCATATCCTCCAGCGAATCGCCCATGGTATCTTTAGGCGTCCGCAGGCAGAGATGAACGTCGTTAGGCATATATTCGTACCTCAGCTCCTCTGCAAGCAGCTGAAAATTCAGCGATAAGCCGTATTCGTCGATGTAGGGATTTCCGGGGAAGTCCTCTGAAAGGTCTGATTTCATAAGCCCTTGAAAATCGGGCTCGGTATTGGAATCGGTTATTACCATTATGCAGTCGCCCGACTGGAGCTGGGCAAGAAACTGTGACTGATAGCTTTGCTGAGCGGTATCGGCAGAACCTGAATTAAGCGGCAGTATAAGCACCGAAACGTGAACCTTGCCGTCGCCGTTAAGGTCGTCGGTGTATTTTTCAAAGAAGGTTTCAAGCTCCTCGCCCCTTAGCTGCAATCCGTTGTTTGCTATCATCATTACTGTAATATCGGGGTCCTCACGGGAAAGGGTATCATAGGTTATAAATCCCACCACTATCACGATAAACGCTGCAAAGAGAATCCATATTTTATTGTGATACCATATGTTAGCAAGCCTTTCCTTGCCATGAAGTTCACGAGGTTTTTCGTGCTCCTCCTTGATGGTGTCAGATTCGGAGATTACGCCGTTTTTTAGCTTCATAAGCTCAATTCGTTCCTGAGCTATACGCTTTTCACGCTCCTCACGCTGCCTGCGTTCAAGCTTTTTCTGCTCTTCAAGGGCGGCTTTGCGTTTTTCCTCTTCCTCACGGCGTTTGTTCTGTTCTTCTTCGGCAAGCTTTTTTTCGTATTCGTAATCGTCTCCCGAAAGCGGACCTCCGCTTTTGCTTATTTTGTCCATAGCAAAACTATGCTCCCGGCGGGAACATACCTCCTTCTGTTTGTATTTCAGTTTTACTTATTATACACGTTTAATATTAACTGCGTATTAACATATTCAAATACAGCCCGAAATAAAGAAAACACCGCACAAAGCCGAAATTCGGTGTTTGCACGGTGTTTATTATCGTTATGTATACGGATAGGTATTAAAAACTACAAAACTACTTGTAAATCTTCAAAGCTTATTCACCCGAAAGACTCTCCTGAGCCTGATTGATCATATAATCAAGCGACTGCTCGTAGGATGCAACAACCTCAGACCATGTGGTTGCATCAGCAGGGTTCATACAGCTCTTGAGGATTGTATCGGTTGTATTAGAAATGTCAGGAGAAACGCCTGCATTGAACTCGAATACAGGATTTGCTTCGATTAGATCGTAAACTTCATTTCTCATTTCGATCATTTCATCAGTCCAGCCGTAGTCGTTCTGAAGCTGCTCGATACCGATGTTCTTAACTGATTCATCGATTTCAGCATATCTTGCACAATCAAGGAATGCTGCTACGCCTTCAGGATTGGAAGCGCCTTCAACGATGCAGAAGCCGTGAACTCTTGCAGGAGCATACTGAGCTTCTGAATCTGCTGCGCAAGGAACAGGAACAAACATAACGTCGCCTGCGCTGATGTCGCCGAATACTTCGGTAGCAGAAGGAGCGTCCTCAATTGACCACAGACCAACGATGTAGAAGAGTGTCAGACCTGTGCCGATTCCGGCGCCGACTGTGTTATCTCTCATCTCCCAGTTGTGCTCGTTCTTAGGATAGCAAACTCCGTTGAGCTGTAAGTCATACAGCATGTTCTGAGCCTTTGCAAGCTCGGGGCTTGAAATGTTATTGGTGATAACTCCGTTCTCCATGCTGATAAGCGGTAAACCGGAGGATGCTGTGAGAGCGGTGTCGTAATACCAGCCATCAAGCGCATATTTATCGTTTTCAGCGTCGGTAAATTCAACACACATATCAGCAAAGGTATCCCAGTTCCATTCGCCGTTAGCATAAAGATCGGCAGGATCATCCAGGCCTTCAGCTTCAATGATTGTTCTGTTGTAAATAGTAACATAGCAAGGGTCAACTCTTACAACGCCAACATAGTGAGAATCTTCATACATAAACTCATCCATAGCCGTCTTCATATCAGCCCACAGCGGATCTTCAAAATCGATATAATCATCGATTGGCTGAATCATATCTCTGAGTGCGCCTCTCGGGAATACGTCCATATCGTCCGCACCGATGAAGTCGGGAGCTTCATTTGAAAGCAAAAGTGAAGCCAGGTCGTCAAATTTTGATTCCCAGGTAGTCTGAGAGTAATTGATTACTCCGTTGTACTTGGTCTGGAACAGAGCCAGGTCAACGCCTATTTCCTTATCTGCAGAAGCTGTCGGGTTAATGTCATAGAATGAGAACCAGGTAATCTCATTGCTCTCAAGCTCTCTCGGTTCGGTAATGCTGTCAGCAAGTCGCTGAACAATCTCCTGCTGGGATTCTTCAAGCTCCTTGGGGGGCATTGAAGATGAATCAGCTTCTGAACCTTCGCTGTCGCCACAAGCAGCAACGCTTAATGCCATACTCAGTGCAAGAATAGCAGCGGCTGCACGTTTGATTTTGCTCGTCATTAAAATAAACTCCTTTCAATGCGTTTTAATCAAAGCTGCTGCCATGCCGGCAAGTGGTTCACCGAAAGTGAAGATATGTTCAGCCTTGTCTTAAAACTTACAGTGTTAAATTACTTGTGCTTCTTTGATACTACCAGTGCAGCGGATGCAAGTGCAAGACCGGCAAGTACAACTTCGCCTGCGCCTGTATCAGCGTTAACGTTTTCACTTGCAGAATCATCGCCGGTAGCGGTTGAATCGGTGTCTGTAGTTGAATCAGTGTCTGTGGTTGAGTCTGTGTCTGTGGTCGAATCAGTATCGGTTGTTGAATCGGTGTCGGTTGTTGAGTCCTCACCTGCAGTGTCAAGGTTGAAGTCGACTGTTATCGCAAGTGTACCGCCGTTGAAAGCACCTTCAGCGTCCCAGCCTGCAACTTCGGGAGTAGCAGCAGTTAACACCGTTCCGTCATCAGCAACGTCGTCAACAGGTCTGATGTTGATTCTGAAGCCTTCGGTTTCGTCAACAACAGCTTCAGTTATTTCCAAAACAGATGAAAGCTCGGTAACGTTGCCGTCATTATCTGTGAATTCAGCTTTTGTAATCGTTATCTCATAAGGTGAATTTTCAACAGGAAGATTTGCGACTACAATACCCATGCTACCAAGAGTACCGCCGCTTGGCATTGTGAGAGCCTCATTGATGGTATAATTGAATTCCAGAATTCCGTCTTCTGTAATTCCAACCCAGTCACTCTGATTCCAAGCCCAGTTGGTGCCCATGTAGTAAGCCTGACCGCCGATTGAATAGAAAGCGTCGTTCATTTCCGTATCGTCTGCCGAGGGATAAACTACATCGCCCAGGTTAGTTGCTGCAGAAGCACTGAGAGCCATTACAGATGTAGCCAGCGTTGCTGCAGTAAAGCCTACAAATAATTTTTTGAGTTTCATAAACAATTCCTCCAATACAATGTTTTTTGGTTCTGATTACTGAACGATAGTCCGATTACTTATCAGTTCCTACTACAATTATAAACGTTTACTTTCTTAATTACAATAGTAAAAAGCGCAAAAAGACTGACACTTTGTGCATTGCCCTTTCATTTTTTTATAATTACTAAAAAATTCGTCCGGCAGAAAAGCTCAGTTCTCTGCCGGACAATCTAAGGAGGGGATTTATCATAAATGACTATAATCGATTAAAAGCTTTGAAACTCTTTGCGCAAAATTGCATAAAAGCAAAATTAAATTAAAGCAGATTAGTGACCTTATCTCTAACTGACTTCATGTGCTCGTCGCTCAATCCGTAATCAACGCCCTTGTAGCTCCATGCGGCACGTCCTATTCCAAGCTTCTTAAATGCAGAGTTAATGTCCTCGTACCATTTTAATGTATCCTCGGGAGTTGCCATGTTAATAACGCCGTACTCGCCGCAGTAAAGCGCAACTCCACGTTCTTCGCAAAGCTTTACAGCCTTTTCAAAATGTCTTTCAAAGTAAGCGGAATCAAAGCCGCTGTCTGGAACGTCGAGATAGGTCTGGATATAATCCATGCCGATTTCCTTCATAATCCTGCGGTATTCAAAAATATCTCCGGGATAGGATATATGCAGATCGTCGGGCATTTTTTCAAGCCAGTACGCCGCCTGATGAGTAAACAAAAATGGGTCGTAGCAATGGAAGGTGTACACCACATTTTCATCGTAGGGCAGCGCTAAATCGGGAAGGGCGTCGATGGAGTTGTTCCAATATCCACCTAAAACGATTTTGGTATCGGGGGCATAGGCTCGGATTTTCTTGATTACGGTGGTGCTGATTCTGTTCCAGGTGTCGCTCAGCTCTCTGTCGGTAACCTCGTTGAGAAGCTCGAAGGCAACCCTGTCCGAATACTTGCCGTAACGCTGCGCCAGTCTCTCCCAAAGAGAGTAAAACCGTTCCTGTAACGCCTCGCTTTCAAAAAATCCGCTTTCGTTATATCCCGCATGGAAGGAAAAGCCTGCAGTTTTGTGCAAATCAAGTATCATGTTGAGCTTGTATTTTTTACACATATCAATAGCAGTTTGTATGTAGTCGTAACCGCTTTCGATAACCTCGCCCTCGTCGGTTTCGATTATGTTATAGTCAATCGGAACGCGAACATGGTCGACGCCCCAGTCGGCAATAGTTTTGAAATCGTTCTCATTAATAAAGGTATCCAGGTGCTCTTTATCATAAGTACCCTGGGAAAGCCATCCTCCCAGATTTATGCCTTTTTCAAAGCCTGAAAATCTTTTCATATAGTATTACCTCTTTTCGTTATTTCTTTCTGCACGGAATTCGGAAGGGGTCATGCCGGTTTTGTTTTTGAACTGCCGCATAAAATGTGTGTCCGAAGAATACCCGCACATTTGTGCAATATGGGTAACGGTGTAGTCGGTTGAGGAAAGAAGATATTTTGCACGCTCTATACGACTTGCTATAACGTCGTTCATTGGAGTTGTGCCGAATATTTTCTTGTACATATGCTGAAATGAGGAACGGCTGGCGGTAAGCTCGTGAGCAATCCCGTCTATGTTCCAGTCGTTAGAAGGCATATTGTAAATCTTTGTGCGCAGCATAGAAAGTTTTTTGTGCCACGTTCCGAAATCCTCGCTGACCGACATATGCATTTTCTCGCTAAGCTTAATGAAAAACAGCTTTGCCAGCAAATCTACCGAATCCGACTTGAACAGATTTTCTGAATAGCTTTCGTAACACATCATATTAACAAACACCGAAAGCTCCGCTACGCTGTCAAGCTCGAGGACCTTATCAAAAGGTATGTCAAGCGCCGTAATAAAACGCTCATCCTCCTCGTTATCGGGAAGAAAATGAAACCAGTCGTTGCCGAACTGTGCGCCGTCGGCTTTGTAGAACTGGGGAGTTCCCTTGTTGTAAAGCACGGCGGAATTAGCATCCGCCCTATGTTCAACGCCGTTTATGGTAAATATTGCAGGCGTTTTAATAAGCAGCATAAGATAGTCTCCCGAACCGTTCGGGCGGCTGATAAAAAAATCAGCATCGTGATAGTGATTGTATCCAACGTTTGTAACCCGCAAAACACAGCCCTCCTAACCCTTACAGGTTCAATTACAAACATTATTATAATACAAACATGCAGAAAAAGCAATAGCATATAATACTAAACCACTGATTTATTGCGCAAATTATTACAAGAAAATGGATTGGAAAAACCGTTAAGTTTGCATGATATGTCAGTGTTATTGCATTATAAATTATTGTAATTTGATATACTGTGATGTAGAATGAAATTGTATAATGATAATCGGGAGGGCTTAACATGGAAATAAAAATCTCATTAGACAAGCAGAATGTTATATCTGAAATCGATAACAGAATCTACGGTTCTTTTATTGAACATCTTGGTAGGGCGGTTTACGGGGGCATTTATCAGCCCGGTCACGAAACTGCCGACGATATGGGCTTCAGAAAGGATGTACTTGAATACGTTAGTCAGCTTAAAGTACCGATAGTAAGGTATCCCGGCGGAAATTTTGTTTCGGGTTACAATTGGGAGGACGGCATCGGTCCCAAGGAGAATCGTCCTCACAAGCTTGACCTGGCATGGCAGACCATTGAAACCAATGAGGTAGGAATAGACGAATTTCAGGAGTGGGCAAAGCGCGCCGGCAGCGAGGTTATGATGGCTGTAAACCTCGGCACAAGAGGAGCGGACGACGCAAGAAATATTGTAGAGTACTGCAATCTTGATATAGATACATATTATTCTCAGCTAAGGCGTAAGAATGGATTTGAAAAGCCCTTCGGCATCAAGCTGTGGTGTCTTGGAAACGAAATGGACGGTCCGTGGCAGATATGCGCAAAGACCCCTATGGAGTATGCACGCACAGCCTGCGAAGCCGCAAAGCTTATGAAATGGGTAGACCCCTCAATTGAGCTGGTAGCTTGCGGAAGTGCTCATATGTTTATGCCTACCTTTGGCGAGTGGGAGAGAACGGTTCTGCGTGAGTGCTATGACCACATTGACTACATCTCGCTGCACAATTACTACGGAAATCCCGATGATAATACTCCAAAATACCTGGCTCAGGCGGTGAACATGGATAAGTTCATCAAGATTGTTGAGGGAATCTGCGACGAGGTCAAAGCTGAAAAGGGCAGCGACAAGACGGTAAACCTTTCTTTTGATGAATGGAACATCTGGTTCCACAGCAACGAGCAGGATAAAGAAACCGAGAGATATGTGGTTGCTCCCAGACTTTTGGAGGACATTTACAACTTTGAGGACGCTCTGGTGGTGGGAAGCCTGCTTATCACGCTTATCAATAATTCTGACAGAGTAAAGATTGCCTGTCTTGCACAGCTTGTAAACGTTATTGCGCCTATTATGACAGAGGATAACGGCTGCTGGCTGCAAACCATATTCTATCCGTATATGCACGCTTCCGTATTCGGAAGAGGAACTGCCCTTAATGTAAATATTGACTGCGGTACATATGACGCCGACGAATTAAAAGATGTTCCTTATGTAACTGCGGCGGCGGTTGATAACGGAAACGGCGAGCTTACAGTGTTTGCAATGAACCGTTCTCTTGATGAAGATGCGGTAGTGGATGCCGAGCTTGCTGGCTTTGAGGGCTATACCCTTCAGGAGCATATCGAGCTTAACTGCGACGACTTCAAGGCGGTAAACTCCCTTGAAAATCCCGACAATGTTGTACCAAACAACAAGGATATAGGCGAAACAATCACATTTGCGGCACATTCATGGAATGTGCTCAGATTTAAGAAAGTATAATATGAGGTGAGCGTTGTGAAAAAATTTAAATTGATTGCTATTATGACGGCTTTGGTAATGACGCTTGGCTGTTTTGCAGGCTGCGGCGACAGTGATTCGTCCTCACAGTCTGAAACCAACACAAGCGGTGAAACTTCAAGTCAGGTTGAGGAAGAGGAAGACCTCAACCGTCCCGGCGAGATGAGAGGACTTACGGCTACTGAACTGGTTGCGGAGATGAAAACCGGATGGAATCTTGGAAATTCCCTTGATTCCACAAGTGCAGAGGGTCTGGAGGCGGAAACTTCCTGGAATAACCCTGTAACCACAAAGGAAATGATTGACGCTGTAGCGGCAGGCGGATTTGACCTTATCAGAATTCCTGTTACCTGGGGCGGACATATGGGAGAAGGTCCCGACTACACCGTTGACGAAGAGTGGATGGACAGAGTGCAGGAGGTTGTCAACTACGCTGTTGACAACGATATGTATGTTATTCTTGACGCTCATCACGAGGAGGACTGGTGTATACCCGACTACGAGCATGTGGACGCTTCCTCCGAACAGCTTTATGCGCTGTGGGTGCAGATTGCGGAACGCTTTAAGGATTACGGAGATAAGCTGGTCTTCAACGGACTTAACGAAAACAGAATAATCGGCAGCGCCACCGAATGGACAGGCGGAACTGAGGAAACCAGACGTTGCCTTGATACCTACAATCAGACCTTTATTGACGCTGTACGTTCTACCGGTGGAAACAATGAAACCAGACTGCTTCTGATTACAACGGTTGCAGCCTCCAGCGATAGCCAGGCGATTAACGATGTGGCTATTCCCGACGATGAGAATATAGGCTTCTCAATCCACGCTTATACGCCCTATTCCTTTACCTATCACTCGGGAGAAACCTGGGAGCTTTATACCTGGGACGGCACTCACACCTATGAAATTGAAAATATGTTCAACGGTCTTAAAACCGCATTTCTTGACAAGGGCGTGCCGGTAATCATCACCGAGTACGGCGCAGTTAATAAGTTCTACACCGACGAGCTGGAAGAGGAAACAGGCGAGCTCACCAACGAGCAGCAGGTGATAAACTGGGTTACCGATTATCTCACCATTGCTAAATCCCATGGCATTCCTTGCGTATGGTGGGATAACAACTCTTACATATCAAACGGCGAGCAGTTCGGACTTCTGGACCGTGATACATGTGAATGGTTTACCGAAGATGTGCTTAATGCGATAATGGCGGTTTATGAGGATTCGGGAGATACGACCGATACCTCTGATTCCGTAGAAGTTGCCGATTCGGAGGATTCATCCGAAGCTTAGTCTAAAGACAGGCATTGATAAGCTGGCGGTAATCGTTAATAATTTAAATGAGCAAACATATTTGCTGCACGCATAAATAACGTGCCGGAAATCGAAAAAATTAATATGAGGTGAGCATAATGAAGAAAGTTAAGTTGATTGCTATTCTGACAGCGCTGACAATGACGCTGGGATGCTTTGCAGGCTGCGGCGACAGCGATTCATCGTCTGAAGCTGAGAACACTGCAAGCGGCTCTGAAAGTCAGGCTGAGGAAACCGAAGAGGTTGTCCTCGAGCGTACGGGTGAGATGAGAGGTCTTACAGCCACTGAGCTGGTTGCGGAAATGACAACCGGCTGGAATCTTGGAAACTCGCTTGATTCCGAAGCTGCGGGTCTTGAAGCAGAAACCGCCTGGAACAACCCCAAAACCACAAAAGCAATGATAGATGCGGTTGTGGCAAGAGGCTTTGACGTTATCAGAATCCCCGTAACCTGGAACGAGCATATGGGAGAAGGACCCGACTACACTGTAGATGAAGCCTGGATGGACAGAGTTCAGGAAGTAGTAAATTACGCTATAGACAATGATGTGTATGTTATTCTAAACGCACATCATGAGGAGCCTTGGCGTATACCCGATAATGAGCACATCGACGCTGTTGACGAGCAGCATCAGGCTCTCTGGCGTCAGATTGCGGAACGCTTTAAGGACTATGGCGACAAGTTGATTTTTGAAGGTCTTAACGAGCCCAGAATCGAAGGCGGAGTAAACGAGTGGAACGGCGGTACCGAAGAGGGCAGACGCTGCATTGACAGACTCAATCAGTCATTTATAGACGTTGTTCGTGCAACGGGCGGAAACAATGAAACCAGATTGCTTCTTGTTACAACCTTTGCAACTCAGGCGGTAAGCCAGGCAATTAACGACGTTGCAATTCCCGACGATGATTATGTAGCATTTTCTATCCATGCCTATACACCTTATGCGTTCACCTATCACTCGGGAGAAACCTGGGAGCTTTACAATTGGGACGGAACTCGAATCAGTGAAATTGAAGGCGTGTTCAGCGGTCTGAAGAGCGCATTTCTTGACAAGGGCATTCCCGTAATTATTACCGAGTACGGCGCAGTCAACAAGTTCTACAGCGATGAACAGCAGGAAGAAACGGGCGAGCTTGTAAATGAAGCGGAAGTTGTAAAATGGGTTACCGATTATCTTACGATTGCTAAGTCTTACGGCA
The DNA here is from genome assembly GCA_944388405.1 of uncultured Ruminococcus sp. Lineage (GTDB taxonomy): Bacteria > Bacillota > Clostridia > Oscillospirales > Ruminococcaceae > FB2012. Next base: position 20,011 of record CALXIQ010000038.1, read on the forward strand.
TTCCCTGCGTATGGTGGGACAACAACGAATACATCTCCAGCGGTGAACTGTTCGGTATCTTTGACCGTGACAACATGACATGGTTTACGGAAGATGTTCCCGATGCAATAATGGCGGTTTACGAAGATTCGGGCGATACTGCCGATTCTGAAGAAGCTGCCGATTCCGAGGAATCGACCGACGCTGCCGCATAAAGACAGGTTCAGCAAAAAAACATCAGCAGCTCAGTCGTATAAAGCCCGGCTGGCTGCACAGTTATAATGCCGCCGATAAACTTTGATTATCAAGAAAAACCGCGCAAAGCCGGCATCTGGCTTTTTGTGCGGTTTTGCCTTGAAAAGGCGGACAAAGCTTAAATGCAGTAAAATTTAAACGGAGGAAAACGATTATGAAAAAAATTTATTTTATCACAGGAAGTCAGGATCTGTACGGCGAGGAAACTTTGGCTCGTGCGGCAGAGGATTCAAAGGAAATGGCAGCTTTTCTCAACGAAAAGCTTTGCACCACAGTTGAGGTGGTTTTCAAGCAGGTTGTAACAACTTCGGCGGAAGCTTTTGATGTGTGCACGCAGGCATCTGCAGATTCTGAGTGTGTGGGAGTTATTATGTGGATGCACACCTTTTCTCCTGCGAAAATGTGGATTAGAGCTTTAAAGGCGCTTACCAAGCCTATGCTCCAGCTTCACACCCAGTACAACAAGGAGCTGCCCTACGACAGCATAGATATGGACTTTATGAACCTTAATCAGGCTGCCCACGGCGACCGTGAGTTCGGCTTTGTTTGCACCCGCCTGGGTATAAAGAGAGAGGTTGTTTCAGGCTATTACAAGCATGACGAGGTTATCGAAAAGCTTCGCCGTTTTGCCAAGGCAGCGGTGGCTGTTGACTTCGGCAAGGGCATGAGAGTTGCAATGTTCGGCAACAACATGCGGGACGTTGCGGTAACCGACGGTGACAGAGTTGAAAGTGAAATCAAATACGGCTGGAACGTTAACTACTACGCTATTGGCGACCTGTGTGACATTATCGACGGGGTCACAGATGAAGAAGTAGACGGCAAAATGGCTGAATACTCCGAAAAGTACGACTTCAATACAGACAACACCGCCGCTGTAAGAGAACAGGCTAAGTATGAAGTTGCTATTGAAAAGTTCCTGGAGCGTGAGAACATCAGCGCATTTACCGATACATTCCAGGATTTGCACGGTTTAAATCAGCTGCCTGGAATTGCAGTTCAGAATATTATGGCAAAGGGCAAGGGCTTCGCTCCCGAGGGCGACTACAAGACCGCTGCTCTTACTGCCGTACTTGTTAAAATGGCTGAGAGCAGAGAGGGTGCAACCGGCTTCCTTGAGGATTATACCTACGATCTTACTCAGGGCGAAGAGGTAGAGCTTGCTTCTCATATGCTGGAGGTTTCACCTGTGTTTGCGGCAGAAAAGCCTAAGATTGAGGTTCATCCTCTGGGAATCGGCGGAAAATCCGACCCGGCAAGACTTGTGTTCGACGGTATCACCGGCGAGGGAATTGCCGTTTCAATGATAGACATGGGCGACCGTTTCAGACTTGTGTGCGCAGAAATTACTCTTATAAAGCAGCCACAGCCTATGCCCAAGCTGCCCGTTGCACGTGTTATGTGGAAGCTCAAGCCCGATTTTGCTACAGGTACTGCGGCATGGATTTACGCAGGCGGCGCACATCACGCTGTGGTTTCAACGGCTCTGACTGTTGAGGATATCAGACTTTTTGCCAAGATGACCAACACCGAGCTGGTTGTTATCGACGATAAGACAGAGCTTAACGCCTTTGAGCAGCAGCTTGATATGCTTGACACACTTGCAAAGCTCAGGAGGTAATAATATGCTTTCACTGGAAAAGACCTATCTGGGTATAGAGCTGGGTTCCACAAGAATAAAAGCTTCCCTTATAGATGAAAATTACGAGCCTGTCGCCAGCGGCAGCCATCAGTGGGAAAACCGCCTGGAAAACGGCTACTGGACGTATTCTCTGGAGGATATTCACAAGGGCGTGCAAAGTTGCTTTGCTTCTCTTGCCAAGGACGTTAAATCAAAGCACGGCGTGGAGCTTACCACCGTGGGCGCAATGGGAATTTCCGCAATGATGCACGGCTATATGGCTTTTGATAAAGACGACAAGCTGCTTGTGCCCTTCAGAACCTGGCGAAACACTACAACCGCTCAGGCGGCTGAGGAGCTTACCAATCTGCTGGGATTTAACATTCCCCAGCGTTGGAGCATTGCCCATCTTTATCAGGCGGTGCTTAATAACGAGGCACATATATCTCAGATTGCTCACATCACCACCCTTGCAGGCTACATAAATTATCTGCTTACCGGCGAGAGGGCAGTGGGAATAGGCGAGGCTTCGGGAATTTTCCCGGTAGAGGGAACAGGCTACAACGCCGGTTTTATGGAGCTTACCCAAAAGAAACTTGGTGAGTATGGTTTTACCGCCAAACTTGAAGAAGTGCTTCCCCCGGTAAAGCTTGCCGGAGAAGAGGGCGCAAAGCTTACAGAGGAAGGCGCAAAATTCCTTGACCCCACTGGCGTATTCAAAGCAGGAGTGCCCCTTTGTCCTCCCGAGGGGGACGCAGGAACGGGTATGGCGGCTTCAAATGCTGTCAAGGTAAAAACGGGAAATGTTTCCGCCGGAACTTCCATTTTCTCAATGCTGGTGCTTGAAAGCAACCCCAAGGGGGTATACCCCGAAATTGATATGGTTGCCACTCCCGACGGCAAGCCGGTGGCGATGGTTCACTGCAACAACTGCTGCTGCGAGCTGGACGAGTGGGTGGATATATTCAGCAGCTTCTGTCAGCTTATGGGCAACCCGGTTGATAAGTCGGTGCTGTACGAAACCCTTTATAAAAACGCAATGACGGGCGATGCCGACTGCGGCGGAGTTACAGCCTTCAACCTCTTGTCAGGAGAGCCTGTGACCGGCGTTGAGGAGGGCAGACCAATGTATTTCAGAATGCCTGATGGCAAAATGAATCTTGCCAACTTTTTCAGAGCTCAGCTTTATTCGGCGTTTGCTTCGCTGAAAATCGGCATGGATATTCTTTTTGAAAATGAGCAGGTTACGGCGGCTCAGTTTACCGGTCACGGCGGACTTTTCAAGGTAAAAGGCACGGCTCAGCAGATTCTTGCGGACGCTCTCAACACTCCTGTTTCGGTTATGGAAACTGCTGGCGAGGGTGGAGCCTGGGGAATGGCGCTGCTGGCGGCGTATATGGTTCGCAAAAACGGTAAGAGCCTTGCAGACTGGCTTGATTCGGAAGTATTTGCGGGAATGGAAAAGCAGACGGTAAATCCCGAAAACAGCGGCAGCGAAGGCTTTGCCAGATACATTGAAAGATATAAATCGGCGCTTGGCGCAGAAAAAATCCTTGGAGGTGTACACTAAAATGCTTGAACAGTTAAAACAGCAGGTGCTTGAAGCAAATCTTATGCTTCCCAAATACAATCTGGTGACTTTCACCTGGGGCAATGTTTCGGCGGTGGACAGGGAAAGCGGAATGATGGTAATAAAGCCATCGGGCGTTGAATACGACACTATGACCGCTGAGGATATGGTGGTTGTAGAGCTGACAACGGGAAAGGTGGCAGAGGGAAGATACAAGCCCTCCAGCGACACCCCGACTCATCTTGAGCTGTACAGAGCCTTTGAAAACATGGGTGGAATTGTCCACACCCACAGCCGCTGGGCCACATCCTTTGCTCAGGCAGGCGTGGGAATAGTGCCTATGGGCACAACTCAGGGGGATTATTTCTACGGCGAGATTCCCTGCACCAGAGCAATGACACCACAGGAAATCGGCGGCGAGTACGAAAAGGAAACGGGAACGGTTATAATCGAGGCATTTAAGGGAATCGACCCTATGACTATTCCTGCGGTACTGGTGAAAAACCATGGACCATTTGCCTGGGGAAAGGATGCAGCTGAGGCGGTTCATAATGCGGTGGTCCTCGAGGAAATTGCGTTTATGAATTATCACGCTATGGACATTAACCCAAGTGCAGGCCGTATGCCTCAGGAGCTGCTTGACAAGCACTATCTGCGCAAGCACGGTGCCAACGCATATTACGGACAGGGTTAGTACGCACGCTGACAGATATACCGCACAGATTCGTTGTGTGGTATTGTCTTAATCAACGAAAGGAGTGTTTTAATTATGAGTTTCAGAAAGGATTTTGTGTGGGGAGCGGCAACAGCTTCCTATCAGATTGAAGGCGCATATAACGAAGACGGCAAGGGCAGCAGCATCTGGGACGAGTTTACTCACATTGACGGAAAAATCTTAGACAAAAGCACCGGCGACGTAGCCTGCGACCACTACCATCGCTACAAGGAAGACGTAAGGCTGATGCATGAGCTTGGACTTAAAGCCTACCGTTTTTCAATCGCTTGGCCGAGAATTTTCCCCGATGGCATCGGCAGCGTAAATCAGAAGGGCATCGACTTTTACAATAATCTTATTGACGAGCTTTTGTCCTACGGAATCGAGCCGTATATCACCCTTTATCACTGGGATCTGCCCTATGCCTTGTATCTTAAGGGAGGCTGGTTAAACGACGATATTGCCGATTACTTTGAGCGTTACACCACGGTTGTGGCTGAAAACTTCGGCGACAGGGTGAAGAATTTTATAACCTTTAACGAGCCGCAGGTTTTCATCGGCTGCGGCTGTCTTGAGGGCAGCCACGCTCCCGGTTTTCAGTATGGCGACAAAGATCTGCTTCGTATGTGCCACAATGTGCTGAGAGCGCACGGCAGAGCGGTAAGGGTACTGCGTCAGACTGTTCCCGACGTTAAAATCGGCTTTACCTCCGCTGCAAGTCCTCTTGTTCCACTGACGGAAAATGATGTGGAAGCTGCACGAGGCGGATTTTTCAGCTGCGGCAGAGGAAATTTTGTATTTTCTCAGTCGTTCTGGCATGACCCCATAGCATTCGGAAAATACCCCGAAGCTATTCTCAGCACTTACGGCGAAGATTTCCCCGCAGTTGATGAGGAGGATATGAAGCTTATATCCGCCCCCATTGATTTTATCGGACTGAACATTTACACCGGAGCGTTCGTAAAAGCTGATGAAAACGGATATGCACAGCGAATCCCATGTTATCGGGGACATCCCCGTACCGCTATAGGCTGGGACGTTGTGCCTCAGTCCCTCTATTGGGGAACAAAGTTTTTTTACGACAGGTACAAGCTGACGATATTCATTACCGAAAACGGAATGTCAGCCCACGATTGTATTTCTCTTGACGGAAAGGTTCACGACCCCAACCGAATTGATTATCTCAACCGCTATCTGCTGGAGCTGAAAAAGTCGGCGGAGGACGGCGCAGACATAGGCGGCTATTTCCAGTGGTCGCTTATGGACAACTTCGAGTGGGCGAAGGGCTACAGCGAAAGATTCGGAGTTATTTATGTGGATTATGAAACTCAGAACAGAATTATCAAGGATTCCGGCTACTGGTTTAAAGGCATAATCGAGCAAAATGGTGAAAACCTATAGTTTAAAATATCCGGCAAACATTACGGGAGGTATGAGTTTCATGCCTCCTGTAACTTTTTGCGTATCAATGTGAAAATAGTGCAAGATTATGTGAACAGCGATAAGGACAGTTAACATAAAAATGTGTATAATAAACAAGGAGATTGTCAGATGGGCAAAAATAATTATAACATCTGATAGCAAGGACTAAAGACTTATTGTAAAAGGAGTTACTACTTATGAAAAGGATTTTGATTTTTTCACTGGCATTGTGTGCAGCGGCATTAAGCTGCGGATGTTCTTCAACAGATTCCGAATCATCGGACAACGGAAGCGTTGCGGAGCAGTCGTCATCAAAGACCGAAACCGTATCCTCTGAAAGCGAGGAGACTGAGGAGGAAGCAGAATCTTCCGAAAGCGAAGCAGCTGAGGGAGATTCCGAAGCTGAGGGAGAGTACACCCTGCTCGCCGATTTCAGTCAAGGACCTTCTGAGGATTTCTACAGCTCAGACGGCTGGTCAAACGGCCTGCCATTTAACTGCTCATGGATTGCCTCAAACTGCGTATTTGAGGACGGCGTGCTTAAAATGAGTATCAACGAAGCTGAGGACGGCAGCTACACCGGAGCAGAGCACCGCACAAATGAGATGTACGGTTACGGTCTGTACGAGGTTTCAATGAAGCCGGCGAAGAATGTGGGTATAATCTCCTCATTCTTTACCTACACAGGACCTACTGACGGCAATCCTTGGGACGAAATTGACATTGAATTTTTAGGCAAGGACACCACACAGGTTCAGTTTAACTACTACACCAACGGCTCTGCAGAGGGTCACGAGTATCTTTACGACCTGGGCTTTGATGCATCGGAGGATTTCCACACCTACGGCTTCAGATGGGAGGAGGACAAAATAACCTGGTATGTTGACGGTGAAGCGGTTTATGAAGCTACCGAGGACATTCCCACAACACCAGGAAGAATTATGATGAACGTATGGAACGGCATCGGCGTTGATGACTGGATTGGCGCTTACGACGGCACAACTCCTCTTACTGCAGAATATCAGTGGGTGAGATTCACCGCTGAGGAATAAGTCGAAATAAGAATTGTTAATCAAATAAAAGTGCAGTGACAGGTTATTTCTTATGCCTGTTGCTGCATTTTTTATTTTAATCTTAAAATAGTGCAATACTTTATGAATTAAGTTGATGACAGTCAGGTTTTATATGTGTATAATAAACAATATGATTATCGAATGTGCAGAAAAACTGTTTCATTTGATGATAAATATAAATTTATGTAAAGGAGCTTTTAATCATGAAAAAATTTTTTATTGTATCTCTGGCGTTGTGCTTAGCTGCGTTAAGCTGCTCATGTTCATCGACCGATTCCGAGTCGTCGGATAATGAAGTGTCTGCAGAGCCGTCATCCTCAGAATCTGAGGACACTGAAGCTGAGAGCCAGTATACGCTGTATGCTGATTTCAGCAAAGGACTATCGGATGATTTTTATCCAGCCGACGGATGGTCGAACGATCCGCCGTTTAATTGCTTATGGACAGCCGATAATTGTCGTATTGAGGATGGCGTGATACAAATGGTTATCGATGAACAATATGACGGCAGGACTACGGGAGCCGAGTACCGCACAAATGAAATGTACGGCTATGGTCTGTATGAGTGCTCAATGAAGCCTATAAAAAATCCCGGGGTGGTATCATCTTTTCTGACTTATACCGGACCCTATGAGGGCGACCCGTGGGACGAGGTGGATATTGAATTTTTAGGCAAGGATACAACTCAGGTTCAGTTTAATTACTTTGGCGACGGCTCGGAGGGTCACGATTACGTTTACGACCTGGGCTTTGACGCTTCGGAGGATTTTCATACCTATGGCTTCAGATGGCTGGAAGACAGCATAACCTGGTATGTTGATGGCGAGGCGGTTTATGAGGTGGTTGCAGACGATATTCCCACAACTCCCGGAAGAATTATGATTACCGCTTGGACAAGCATCGGTGTTGACGACTGGACTGGAGCCTATGATGGAACAACGCCGCTCGCAGCAGAGTATGAATGGGTAAGATTTACAGCGGAAGAATAGGAGAGAATACTATGACAAATAATTTATCGGATAAAATAGGATGTTGGAGTAAAGACAAGTACGGTTTGCCCTGTTTTGAATATACAGGAGATATTCCTTATACCCAAACCCTTGACAATGGTGAGGAGGTAATGCTTCCACAAGACCCGTGGTTTTTGCTTGGGAACTATCATCTTACCCTTTTTACCCATGTCAGCGGTGAATACCAGCTTATTTCCGGTCAGCGTTCGTGGGGACGGCTCAATCAGAACAAGCACATGAACAGCGGCAGCTTAAGCCCGTGGGGTCGGCTGAAGCAGGATAGGAACATGGCAAGCGGTTCAAACAGCGCTTATATTGAAGCAGACGGAAAGCTGACTAAGCTTACCGGTCTTGATTCAATCGCCTGCGACTGTAGGAAAAACCGCCGCAGCTTCGGCTGCGGTTGGGTGCAGTATGAATATAGGTCAGATGAAACTTATGTAAAACGATTGCTTTCGGTGAAGCCGTCGATGTCGCCTTATGACGGCACGTCGGCGTTTCTTTTGACAGTGACAGTTAAAAACTGCGGCAATGAGATTAAAAGCTATACCTACAAAGAAACTATGGGAGTAAATTACCGAGAAATTCAGTTTCACACTCTGCCTGAGAGCAGTTTAAAAACAAGGTGTATTTATAAGCCGTTTCAGGTAGGTAATCTTGCAGCGGTGAAAATTTCCTGCGAAAGCGACGAGCCTATGAAGCCGGGCAGGGAAGAACTTTGCAGGTATGAGTATTATCCGCCATCTCCCTTTATGTGCGATATTTCAGCTGTGGGAAAGGTAAGTTCAAGCAGCGACAGTATTTGGGCTGAATTTTCATTTGAGCTGGCGCCACAGGAAGAAAAACGCCTGCAACTTGTTATCGGCTTTGCAATGAGCGGTGAGTGGGAGGAAATGGAGAGCATAATATCAAAGCTTGATTGCCAAAAAGACGACTTTGGCGACGAGTGGCTGAAAGTTCTCCCAAAATTTGAAACCGAGACAGACGAAAACCTTGCAAGAGAGTTGGTGTGGCACGCATACTGCCTTGAAGCAATGGCTACATATTCGGAATATTATAATGAAACAGAAATACCCCAGGGAACAATTTACGACTACTTTGGCGGACAGCACGCCAGCGCAAGGGATAATTTTCAGCACGCCCTGCCACTTTGTTACTATAATCCCCCGCTTGCAAAAAGCGTAATCAGGTATATGCTGAAAAGAACCACTTCTCTCGGCGAAATACGCCTTATTGAAATGGGCAACGGCTTTGCATACAACGAGCGGTATTTCACCAGCGACCAGCAGCTTTACTTTTTTATGCTTATCACCGAGTATCTTGAAGTTACGGAGGACTATGAATTTCTCTCTGAGGAAATTATGCCCTATCCCGCAAAAAACACCAATCCTCTGAAGGTGTGGGAGTTTGTAAAGGAATGCTTTGTTTTTCTGAGAGATACGGTAGGAACAGGTGCACACGGGCTTATAAATCTCCTTAACTCCGACTGGAGTGACGCTGTGTACTATGTGGAAAACGTGCCATATAACATGGTTCTCTTAAACGGCGAATCCCATATGAACACTGCTATGGCGTTGAGTATACTTGACAAGCTTGCTGTGCAGCTGAAAAAAGCGGTTGATGTAATTGGGGAGGATTGCGACGCACTTTTTGTTCTCGCTGAAAGTATGCTTTCTTGTCGTGAAAAGCTGCTGGCGGCATTTATCCATGATATGGGCGACAGAAGCTTTCCTAGAAGAATGTATTTTAACTCAAAACCCTATGGCGACGACAATATGTTTTTGGAGCCTATGGGCTTTACGCTGCAAATCAAAGAGTTGCCTTTGGAGAAAAAACGCATTATTTATGATCAAATGCAAAAACGTTTGTATAAAGGCGAGATTATAGGTGCAAGAGAGCAGGAAAAACCCCAGTTTGACGGCAACAAGGAATGGTATGCCGGTTCTCGTGAAAACGGTGGATTCTGGTATTCCCTCAACGGTCCTGTGATAATCGGCGTAGGGGAGTTTGACAAGCCGGAAGCTATGAAGCTGTTAAATAACATGACCCTTGAAAATTTAAGCCGCAATTTCCCTCACTACTGGTCGTCATACTGGTCGTCGTCGGATACGTTGGAGTCATCACTTGTTTCGCAACATGGAATCCCTTACTGGTGTATTCCCGTGTACTGCGCACACCCTCATGCTTGGATTTTGTATTGCTATTATAAAATTAAAGAGTAGCTGAAAAATCCGGCAGCATAATCGCATAAATCTGAAAATAGTGCAAGAGTCTCTTAATAATCATAAAGACATTTATGCTGCGGTGAGGTATAATAAAAGCGAAGAATAAGGACAGAAGAAAAACATCTGTAAAGAAAGAGGCGTGGCAATGAAATATTATATAGGTATAGACCTTGGCGGAACAAATATTGCCGCAGGAATAACAGACGAAAACGGAAAGATTATTGCAAAGTATTCGGCTAAAACCAATGCCGGCAAGCCTTTTGAAGAGCTTGTTGCCGACATTGCCGAAACGGGTAAAAAGGCTGTTGAAGCGGCGGGGCTTAAGATGAGCGATATATCCGCCGTGGGAATGGGAACTCCCAGCTGCATTAATCCTCAGACCAATCTACTTGTTCATGCAAACAACCTTAACTGGCAGAACGTCCCCCTTTATGCAGAGCTTAAAAAGCATTTCAGCGTGCCGGTTTACATACAGAACGACGCTGCCTGTGCTGCACTTGGGGAGGCTTCCAACGGGGCGGCTGCAGATTACGACAACGCTGTAATGATAACCCTGGGCACAGGAGTCGGAAGCGGAATTATCCTCAACAAGCACATCTTCAACGGCTGCGACGATATGGGCGCCGAGGTGGGACACACAAAGCTTGTTCACAATGGACAGACCTGTACCTGCGGTCAGAAAGGCTGTTTTGAAGCCTACGCTTCGGCTACTGCGCTGATAAATCAGGCAAAAGCGGCGGTAGAGGATAATCCCGGGAGCATTATGAACGAAATGTGCGGAGGGGATTTGTCCGCAATGAATGCAAAGATACCCTTTGACGCCGCAAAGCAGGGGGATTCCACAGCTAAGTCGGTGGTGGAAAAATACATCGACTATCTTGCGGCAGGTTTGTCCTCAGTAATAGCGCTGTTCCGTCCCCAGGCAGTGATTATAGGCGGTGGAATAAGCACCGAGGGTGATTACCTTATAAAGCCTTTAAAGCAAAGACTTTACGACTGCACATTTTCCGCAGAGCAGATTGGCATTCCCGAAATCGTTACTGCCAAGCTTGGAAACGATGCAGGAATCATAGGCGCGGCAATGCTTTGCAAGGCATAAGCTGGCAGCAGATGAATATACAACCGCGAAAGAATTCCGAGTAAAATTCCGTCGGGATTCTGACATTATGAATGTATCCGATTTTCGGAAGATATTTTAAAAGCAATAATCAGGCTTATGAATAACAGGAGGAGATTATTATGAAGAAGTTTAACAAAGACGAGATACTTGGAATGCTCAAGGGAGGACTTATCGTTTCCTGCCAGGTTCAGCACGACGACCCGGTATATTCGGAGGATTTTGTGCTTAAGATGGCAAAGGCGGCTCAGTGGGCAGGGGCAGTAGGAATCAGAGCCAATTCCCCCGAGCAGATAAAGCTTATCAAGGAAAACGTTGACTTGCCTATGATTGGTTTGTATAAAATCTGGCATGACGACACTGACGTGTTTATTACTCCCACCCTTGAATCTGCAAAGCAGGTTTGGGAAGCAGGAGCTGAGATTATTGCCCTCGACTGCACAAATCAGATTACCCACGAAGGACGTCCTGCATATGAGCTTTTGCCAATCGTTAAGAAGGAAATACCCGAAGCGCTGATCTTTGCGGACGTTTCAAATTACGAGGAAGCAAAGAGAGCGGTTGAAATGGGCGCTGATATTGTAGGCCCTACCCTTTACGGATACACCGAGGAAACAAAGCACATCACACAGCCTGACCTGCGTGAGTTTGCAAGAATGTGCCGTGATTTTAAAGACAAGGCGTTTATGATAATGGAAGGACACATCTACACTCCCGAGGACGCTGTAAAGTGCTTGTATTTAGGTGCTGACGCAGTTGTTGTAGGAAGTGCGATTACCCGTCCGCACCTTATTGCAAAGAGATTTGTGGACCTTATTTCAGGATTACAGGACGACTGGAGAGTAGCAGAAAGAAGCAAGCATTAATAGGAGGCGAGCTTATGGTAAAATTTGATGTTGAAGGCGGTCAGAACGTAGAGGTAAGCAAAAAGATAAAGTGTGAAAAACCTCTGGTACGTCAGCTTGAAATTATGGAGGAGTATACCGAGACACATAAAAAATATGCGTCCGCTTCAAAGGAAAGACGGGAGGTTGAGTGCCTAAAGGTAATTTACCCCCAGATGTTCCGTTCAATCGAGGACAGCGACCTGATTGCGGGCAGACTTGATTTTCTCCCTATCGGTTTCGGAACGGTTACTTCGGTAGGCGGCGTTGGTCACTACTGCGTATTCGCAAAGCTGAGAGCTTTTCAGAAAGAAATCGACCAGCTGGGCGAAGATTATCATGAGCGTGTTGAAGCTTTGTATAAATACTGGCTGGATAACGATTTGAAAACCGAATACTGCCGCAGAACTCTTACCGAAACCACAATAGGAAGATTTATCGACGTAAACTATCCTCTTATTGCTACGGCAAGACTTTCGGGAATGATGCTTGACTACCCCAAGCTGCTTGACAACGGCATTTCAGGACTGAGAAAAATCATTTCCGATAAGGCGGCAAACGACCCGGACAATGAATTTTACAAGGCAAGTCTTGCGTGCCTTGACATATTTACTGCAAGTGCAGACTATCTGCGTGAGATGGCTGAAAAGCAGCTGGAGGAGACCCCTGAGGATAACAAGAAGCGTAGAAAAGAACTGAAAAGAATGGCTGACGTGCTGGGTAAAATCCGTACCGAAAAGCCTGAAACCTTCCATGAGGCGTTGCAGCTTTTCTGGCTCTATGCATTGCTGGCAGGCGTAATAAATTACGGTCGTCTTGACGACTTCCTTGGACCGTATCTTGCGGCTGACCTGGAAAGCGGCAGACTTACTGAGGACGAGGCTTACGATTACATCCATTCACTTTGGACTATGATTGAAAACCGTCGTACTACCGTAAACGGCAGAATTATTGTAGGCGGAAAGGGCAGAAAGCATCCCAAGGAAGCCGACATATTTATGCGTATCGCTCTTAAGGTGTGCAAAGATTGCAGATATGTAGAACCTCAGTTCACCCTGCGTGTTGATAAGGACACCACCGAGGAAACCTGGCAGGCAGCCTTTGACGCTATCGGAGCGGGAGCAACCTATCCTACCCTTTATAACGACGAGGTAAACGTTCCTGCCGTTGCTTACGGCATGAGAGTTGACGAAAAGACTGCCGAAAGATATGTGCCCTTTGGCTGCACCGAGTTTGTAATCTGGGGTCAGAGTACCGGTACACCCAACATCTGCATTAATCTGCTTAAACTGCTGACCATTTACATGAACGACGGCATCGATCCAATGGACGGTCAGAACAAGATGGGAGCGGTTACTCCTAAGAAAATGAGCGAGATAAAGTCCTTTGAGGAATTTTACGAGGGCTACAGAGAGCTGGTTGACTACTATATGGATTTGTCGGCTGACGCTCAGTACAGCTCATATGAAATAATGAATGAGCAGGTTAAATTCCTGTTTACAAGCATTCTGATGGACGACTGCATTGAAAGAGGAAAGGCACTGCTTGACGGTGGAGTTAAATACCTGGGCGGAACCTGTGAAACCTACGGTAACATCAATACCTCCGACTCACTTTACGCAGTAAAGAAGCTGGTGTTTGAGGACAAGAAGCTTACCCTTGAGCAGCTTTGCGACGCTTTAAGAGCAAACTTTGAGGGTTATGAGGACATAAGAAAAATGTGCCTTGACTGCGACAAGTACGGCAACGACCTGGATACTGCCGATGGCATGGCTAACGATTTGTATGAATTTGTTTCCAAGGGCATAAGAGACAGAGGAATCAAAAAGGGAATGCAGTATTTCCTCATAGTTATCAGCAACAACTCGCTGAACACCGAGTGGGGAGTTAAAACTGCCGCCAGTCCCGACGGACGTCTTACAGGTATGTATATGAATCCTGCCAACAACCCTCAGGGCGGCGCTGACAAGAACGGACCGACTGCAATGCTCAACTCCCTGTGCAGATTTGATGCAAAATATCACGCAGGTTCGGTTCAGAACATTAAGTTCTCATCTGATATGTTCAACAAGCACCGTGATTTGATTGAAATGTTGTTTAAAACATATTTCAAAAAGGGTGGCTGTCACTTAATGGTTACCGTTGTAGACAGTGGAGCGCTTGAGGACGCAATGGTTCATCCCGAAAATTATCCCGATCTTATTGTAAGAGTTGCCGGATATTCTGCGGTGTTTGTAAATCTTGATCCTACGGTTCAGCAGGAAATTCTCAGCAGAACGCTGTATGATGAAAGGAATTCTCGCATATGAACGAAGCGGTTCTGGATATATTTGAAATCGAACGCTTTGCAATTCACGACGGTCCGGGAATACGTACAAATATATTCTTTCAGGGCTGTCCTCTGAGATGCCGGTGGTGCGCAAATCCCGAATCCCATACTGTGGGCAGGCACATTATGTTCTTTTCAAAGCTGTGCGTAGGCTGCGGAAGATGCGCTCAGGTCTGCAAGCAGGGGGCAATCAGCATTGCTGAAGGCAAATGCCATATTGACAGAAGCAAATGCATTGCCTGCGGAAGGTGTACCAAGGAATGTCTCAGCGACGCCTTAAAGGTTTCGGGCAGAAAAATAAGCTGCACTGAGCTTTATGACATTGTAAAGCGTGATTTTGATTACTATCAGACCAGCGGAGGCGGTGTGACCCTCTCCGGGGGAGAGGCGCTGCTTAACATTGATAAGCTTGTGCCGTTTTTAGAATCCTGCCGCAATAACGATATAAATATTGCCGTTGAAACCTGCGGCTATGTATCAAATTCAAATGTGGAGATTGCCATTAAATATATCGATAAGTTTCTGTTTGACTTAAAAACTCTGGACAGCGAAAAATTCACAAAGTTCACCGGTGGCAATATAGATTTTGTGCTTTCTTCCTTTGAGTTGCTTTGCGAAAAAGTGCCGGAAAAGGTTACGGCTCGTGTGCCGGTAATACCTGAGTTTAACGATAACGAGATTATTGAGATAATGGAATACGCGGCAGGCAAGGGAGTAAAAGAGCTTGATCTGCTGCCATACCACACCCTTGGTATCGCCAAATATGAACAGCTGGGCAGGGAATATCCCTACCACATTCGTCAGTCTCTTGACAAGTCAACCCTTGACCCTTATGTTGAAATTGGCGAAAAGCTGGGCTTAAAAATAAAAATCGGAGGCTGAAATGATAAAAAACATAATTCTTGACATCGGCGATGTTCTGGTAAAGTCAAACTATCACGACTTTTTTATCGGCAAAGGCTATGATGAGCAGCAGGCGCAGCGTCTTGCAAAGGCTACTTTCTATACCCCTGCTTGGAAAGAGCTTGACAGGGGTGAATGGGATTTTCAGCGGATTGTAAAGGAATTTGTCAAAAACGACCCTGAAATGGAGCCGGCGCTTACCACCGTTTTTGACGATATGAGCAAGTTTATTGTAGTCTACCCTTACGCCGAGGAATGGATACGCAGTCTGAAAGACAGGGGATTGAAGGTGTACTGCCTTTCAAATATATCTGATAAAATCTGTCGCGACTGCGCAGAGGAGCTTGAGTTTTTAAAATATGCCGACGGAAGAGTCTTTTCCTATGAGGAGCGGCTTATTAAGCCAAACCCTGAGATATACCGCAGGCTGCTTGACAAATTCGGTTTGATAGCGGAGGAAAGCGTGTTTATAGACGACATAGAGCAGAATGTGACTGCCGCAAAGGCTCTCGGACTGCAGGGAATTACATTCCTCAGCCATGAGCAGGCCGATGAGGAGATTGAAAAATTACGGAGGTCGAAAAATGAATAATATAGGTTATTGGAGCAGCGATAAAGCAGGCTTGCCCTGCTTTGAATATACCGGTAATATCCCCTATGCCGCAAAGCTTGACAACGGCACAGATGTGAAGCTTCCACAGGACCCATGGTTTCTGCTAGGTAATTACCGTTTTACACTGTTTACCCACATCAGCGGCGAATACGAGCTGATCAGCGGACAGCGTTCCTGGGCGAGAGTAAACCAGGGAAAAACCAAAAACAGCGGAGTAAATTCCTCTGTTGTGGTAATTAACGGCAAGGAGTACCCCCTCACAGGTATGGATTCTCTTGCTGCCGACAGCGAAAAGTGCAAAAGAATCTTTGGCTGCGGCTTTGCAAATTACGCATATGACATTGACGGAATTGGCGTAAACAGAAATCTTTCGGTTAAGCCTTCAACAACTATCTATAACGGCGCATCGGCATTTCTGCTTACGGTGGCTATTAAAAACAACAGCGGCAAGGATGCCGAGATTTCCTACAGCGAATCGGTTGGCGCTAATTTTGAGACAATTCAGTTTCAGACTGCGCCCAAGGAATATCTGCCGCTGCAGTATATAAACAAATATTCAGAGAACAAGCAGGATAACTTTGCGAAAGTTACCATTACAACCACCGCCAAAGACCCGCTGCTTGTTATCGACAGAGAATCGATGTCAAGGCACGATGCTTATCCGCCTGCACTTTTTATGAAGTCGCTGTCGGAAGGCGCACAGTTCTCCGGCGACAGCAACGGCATTAAGGCCGACTATGTATTTACCCTCAAACCCGGCGAGCATAAGGTTTTGCACCTTGTAATCGGCTATACCTTTGAGTATGAGTATTCCACTTTGGAAAATATAATGGCAGAGCTTTCGACATATGAAGAAGCGGCTGAGCCCACATGCGCATATTCTCAGGACTGGCTGAAAATTATACCCGATTACGAAAACGAGCAGGACGACGTTCTCCGCCGTGAGTTGCGCTGGCATGTTTACAATCTGGAAGCGATGGCAACCTACAGCGAGTATTATAACGAAACCAAAATCCCACAGGGCACAATTTACGATTACCACTGGGGTCAGCACGCAAGCGCACGTGATAACTTCCAGCACGCCCTTCCGCTGGTTTATTACAATCCAAAGCTGGCAAAAAGCGTGCTGAGATATTTGATGAAGCGCACTACGCCATTCGGCGAAATCAGACTTATAGAAATGGGCAACGGCTACTCCGACAACGACCGTTACTTTACCAGCGACCAGCAGATTTATTTCTTTATGCTGTTATCCGAGTATCTGCGTGTTACAAGGGATTATGCCTTCCTGGGAGAAAAGCTTCAGCCATATCCCGCAAGGCATCAGGCGGAAATGACTGTTGCGGATTTTGCAGAAAAGTGCTTTATCTTCCTGCGTGACACAATCGGCATCGGAATGCACGGACTTGTAAGACTGCTTAATTCCGACTGGAACGACGGCGTTTACTATATCGAAGAAGTGCCTTACAACAACATATTCTTTACCGGCGAATCCCACATGAACTCGGCAATGGTGCTCAGCATCTTCCAGACCCTTATTCCTCAGCTTAGAAACGCCGCAGAGGTAATGGGCGAATATGCTGCTCAGCTTAACAGACTGTGCGACAGCATGAGCCTTTACCGAGAAAGCATACTTGGCGCATTTTTTGCCGACACCGGCGACAGACCTTTCCCCAGAAGAATGTATTTCAACGGAAAACCCTACGGCGATAATAATATGTTCCTTGAACCTCAGGGTTTTACACTGCAGATAAACGAGTTCTCAGAAGAGAAAAAACGTGCGCTGTATGAGGAAATGAAAAAGCGTGTTTACAGCGGCGAAAAGATTGGCGCAAGAGAGCAGGAAAATCCTGAACTCAACGGCGACAACGGCTTTGAAAAGGGTTCAAGAGAAAACGGCGGCTTCTGGTGGGCGCTTAACGGTCCTGTTATAATCGGAGTTGCTAAGTTTGACAAAGCCGAGGCAATGAGACTGCTTAAGAACATGACATTGCAACATTTCTCGGAAGAATTTCCACAGTACTGGTCCTCCTATTGGTCGGCTGCCGACAATCAGGAATCCTCCCTTATCCCCGAAGAGGGACTTCCTGATCAGACAATAGATTATTCAGCAATCCCCGTATACTGCGCACATCCTCACGCATGGATTTTGTATTGCTATTATGTAATCAACGAATAAAAAAGCTGCCTGCGATTTTGCAGGCAGCTTTTTTAACTTCGTTACGCTCACTGGCGTTCGCTCCAATTTGTTTTAGAACGGAGTTTGTCCCCGATAGGCAAGTATTGTTTAGGGCTTGAGTTTGCTGCACAGTTTGTGAAGCACTTTTTTGCATTTGTCAACAAGAAATATATTCCTGATAAATCTATGCATTAGCGTTGTTACGATACTCTCCGGGAGTCATGCCAAGATGCTTTTTAAAGGTGCGGTTAAAGTAGGGCACATTTTCAAAGCCGGAATCGGAGGCGATTTCTATTATGCTTTCGTCGGTGGTGGTAAGCAGCAGACAGGCGTGCTTAAGCCGTCGGCGTATAATGTAGGTTGACACCGAGCAGTTCATTACCTTGTGAAAATAAGAGGAAAAATAATTCTGATTCATGTGAACAATTTCGGAAAGTCCTTTTAAGGTAACCGGCTCTCTGAAATTTGCGTCTATGTAGTTTATGGCATCGATTATGCGAATGTATTCATTTTGAAACTTGAGAATTTTTTCGGAATACCTGCCTGTTTCCTCAAAGCGGCGGTAGAGCAGCGCCAGTAGCTTTAACAGCAGCGACTTTATTACCAGCTGATACCCTGCGGCCTTCTGATTCCATTCACGTTCGATTTCGTAAATTGTTTCGGTAATATCCTTTGGAACAGCCTCCGCCGCCAATCGGTGCTTGAAGCCGTCCTTCCATTCGTAGAAAGCCTTGATATAAAGATAATCCATTTCATCGTTGCGCCACACCAGCTCAGGGTCAAAGATAATAACCATAAGTTCCATATCGTCGGTGGTGTTTGCCGCATAGTGAAATTCATAGTTGTTGATAACAAATATATCGTTTTTGTTTATGGGGTAGGAGCTTTCGCCGATATAATATGTCCCCCCAGAGGAAAGCGCCATGTTGATTTCAAGGCAGTAGTGATTGTGCATATATACGTTTCCGTTTTTAACGTTCTCTGCCGAAAAGCCCTTGCCCTTAAAAACGGTGAAGGGAAATTTTTTATCAAGTCTGAAAACTTCGGTTATATGTTCCGTATCAATCATCTCCTCACCATGAAACTCTATACTAAAATTATATGAAATCTTATGACAAAAGTCAATAACATAAACTGCAATCGTCAACAACATTAATCGGAATATACTTACTCCGATACTTAAAACGGACCGTCGCACCATTTCATTTTGGCGCAGCGATCCGTTTGTTTTGATTATTTGAATTTATCTTTAAGCTTGTCAAAGAAGTTTTGTCTCTTCTGATAATTCTTATTTGATAAAGAATCATCAAACTTTTTAAGCAGATTCTTTTGCTCTTTCGTCAGGTTTTTAGGAATTTCAACATTTACCCGAACGTAATGGTCTCCACGGTCGGAGCGGTAAAGCTTCTTAATTCCTTTGCCTCTCAGACGGAACACGGTGTTGGGCTGTGTGCCTTCGGGAACGGTATATTTAACCTTTCCGTCAACAGTAGGAACAACTATCTCGCCGCCGAGAGTTGCCTGAGTGTAAGTAAGGGGCACATCCGTCCATACGTCGTAGCCGTCACGCTCAAAAATCGGGTCGGGACGAACTGTAACGTGAACATGCAAATCTCCGCTTTGTCCGCCGTTGATACCTGCATGGCCGCCGCCCTGAATTCTCAGGGTCTGACCGTCGTCAACGCCTGCCGGTATTTCAATTTCCTTAGTTGAAGTCCTCCTTACCTGACCCTTTCCGGAGCAAGTACGGCATGGAGTTTCTATAATCTTACCCGTTCCCGAGCAGCGGCTGCACCTTGAAGTTGAGGCAATGTTTCCAAAAGGCGTCCGCTGAGAAACTCTTACCTGACCTGTGCCGTGACAATCAGGACAGGTTTTGGGACTCGTTCCTGCTGCAGCGCCTGTGCCGTGACAGTCGGGACAATTTTCAAGCCGGTTAATTCTTACCGTAGCCTTCTTGCCTGTGCAAGCTTCCATAAAGTCTATAGCGATGCTTGCCTCAATATCTCCGCCACGTCTTGGGGCGTTGGGATTTGAGGACCTGCTTGTGCCGCCGAAACCGCCAAAGAAGGAATTGAGTATATCGTCCATACCTCCGAAGCCGCCGAAACCGCTAAAACCGCTGAATCCGCCGCCCTGACCTGCGCCGTAGTTGGGGTCAACTCCCGCATGACCGAACTGATCGTATTTTGCTTTCTTATCCGGGTCTGACAAAACCTCGTAGGCTTCGTTTACCTCCTTAAACTTTGCCTCACATTCCTTATCGTCAGGATGCAGATCGGGATGATACTGCTTGGCAAGCTTTCGGAAGGCTTTTTTTATTTCATCGTCTGACGCGCTTTTTGAAACGCCCAGCACCTCATAGTAATCTCTTTTTTCTGCCATATTACATACTCCCTTATATAGGGCGAAAGCCCGTCGTTAAACAAACCGCTTCACAGCGGATTATGCAGCTTTGATTATACCTTCAGCTTTGTACATCTCCCTTGAATCGGGCGAGCTTGAGCCTCGTCGCTGCGGTTATATACAGCCTAACCGCAGAGCAAAGCCAATCACTCACGATTGACTAAAGCTCTGCGGCCGGATGCTATTTATTTTTATTCGGCGTCTGTAAACTCTGCGTCGATTACGTCATCGCCGCCGTTGTTTGTGCTGCCGCCCTGTGAGGATGTTCCACCCATGTTCTGACCGCCTGCAGCCTGCTGAGACTGCGCTGCCTGCTGATAAACGTTTGTAGCAATCTTCTGGAAAGTTTCCTCAAGATCCTTGTGCTTAGCCTTGATGTCGTCGATATTGGTTCCCTTGAGCGCTTCCTTCAAAGCGTCTATCTTAGCTTGACACTGGGATTTTTCATTAGCAGGAACCTTGTCTCCGAACTCGCCAAGAGCCTTTTCAGCCTGGAATGCCAGCTGGTCTGCCTGGTTTCTTGCGTCAACCTCTTCCTTCTTCTTAGCGTCCTCAGCTGCAAAAGCCTCAGCTTCCTTAACCGCCTTATCTATATCCTCCTTGGACATATTTGTGGAAGAAGTGATTGTAATATTCTGCTCCTTGCCTGTGCCAAGGTCCTTAGCGGAAACATGAACGATACCGTTGGCGTCGATATCGAAAGTTACCTCAATCTGAGGAATACCTCTGGGTGCGGGAGCGATTCCGTCAAGTCTGAACATACCAAGCTGCTTATTGTCCTTTGCAAACTCTCTTTCACCCTGAAGAACGTTAATGTCAACAGCCGACTGATTATCTGCCGCAGTTGAGAATATCTGAGATTTCTTTGTAGGAATCGTAGTGTTTCTCTCGATGATCTTTGTGCAGATACCGCCCATTGTTTCAAGTCCCAGCGAAAGGGGAGTAACGTCAAGCAGCAGCAAACCGTCTTTTACATCGCCTGCGAGAACTCCGCCCTGGTATGCAGCGCCGAGAGCAACGCACTCGTCCGGGTTGATGCCCTTGAAAGGCTCCTTGCCCATGTGCTTCTTTACCGCTTCCTGAACGGCTGGGATTCTTGTAGAACCGCCTACCATAAGAACCTTCTGGAGGTCGGATGGAGCAAGTCCCGCATCTGAAAGCGCCTGACGAACAGGACCCATTGTTGCTTCTACAAGGTCAGCTGTCATTTCGTTGAATTTAGCCTGAGTAAGGGTCATCTCAAGGTGCTTAGGACCTGTAGCGTCAGCTGTAATAAACGGCAGGCTGATTGTTGAGGAAGCTGTGGACGAAAGCTCGATCTTAGCCTTTTCAGCGGCTTCCTTAAGTCTCTGCATAGCCATTTTATCATTTGAAAGGTCAACGCCTTCTGACTTCTTGAACTCGCTTACCATCCAATCGATGATTCTCTGGTCAAAGTCATCGCCGCCCAGACGGTTGTTTCCGGCGGTTGCAAGAACCTCAGTTACGCCATCGCCCATCTCAATGATAGATACATCGAAGGTACCGCCGCCCAGGTCGTAAACCATTATCTTCTGGTCCTCTTCCTTATCGATTCCATAAGCAAGCGCTGCAGCTGTAGGTTCGTTGATAATTCTTCTTACGTTAAGACCGGCGATCTGACCCGCGTCCTTTGTAGCCTGTCTCTGCGCATCGGTAAAGTAAGCAGGAACCGTAATAACAGCATCTGTTACCTTTTCGCCAAGATAAGCCTCTGCATCTGTTTTAAGCTTCTGAAGGATCATAGCCGAGATCTCCTGAGGAGTATATTCCTTTCCTCCCATCTTAGCCTTGTAATCCGAACCCATATGTCTCTTGATAGAGATTACAGTGTTATCAAAGTTTGTTACTGCCTGTCTTTTAGCGACCTGACCTATAAGTCTGTCGCCGTTTTTGGAAACACCAACAACAGAAGGTGTTGTTCTTGCGCCTTCGCTGTTAGGAATAACTACAGCTTCGCCGCCTTCCATAACTGCTACACAGGAGTTTGTTGTACCTAAATCTATACCAATAATTTTGCTCATAAAAATCTTCCTTTCAAATTGTATTTATATTTCTATGCAAACCGTTTGCTGTCCGGGCAAAACGTTACATTGCTCAGCCTACGGATTCGCCACAACTACCATGGCGTATCTTATTACCTTGCCGCCGATTTTATATCCTTTCTGGAAAGTCTGTGCTACCACATTCTCTCCCAGCTCAGGGTCTTCGATCTGATTTACGGCGTTGGCGATGTTGGGGTCAAAGGTTTCTCCTGTCGGATCTATTATTTCAACTCCAAGCTTTTTAAGACATTCGCCAAACTGCTTAAAAATCATTTCCACGCCCTGCTTGTAGGTCTCATCTGTGGTTTCGGCTTCAAGGGCCCTCTCAAAATTATCGAATATGGGAAGTATCTCACCTATTGCGTTGCCCTTTACGGTATCCGTAATTTCAAGCCTTTCCTTTGCTGAACGCTTTCTGAAGTTATCATACTCCGCCATAAGCCTCAGATACTTATCATTAGCGGCGTCAAGCTGTTCTTTCAGCTTTTCCTCTTCGCTTTTTTCAGGTTCCTTTGGCTTATCTTTTTTGTCTTTGTCTTTTTCAGCCGTATCCTCCTTTTTGGTTGTCTCCGTTTCACTTTTGTTTGTTTCCTTTTGCTCTTTCTGTTCTTCTAAGATTTCCTTTTCATCTGCCAATTTATCACGCCTGCCTTTCTTAGTTGTTTTTTTCCTCATCGGACTCATCACCTTCTTCGGATATCAGATCGGTTATGCGCTGAGAAAAATACTCAAGATACGGAATAAACTTTGCATAGTCTATTCTCATAGGTCCTATAAGTCCCAGAGCGCCTGCCTGTCTGCCATCCTTTCGGAAAGGAGCCGCAATAAAAGACGAATTGTGTATCACAAATTCATCCTTTTCAGGAGAAAACATCACCTGCAAGCCGCTGAAGCTCTCATTGATAAAAGACATTATCTCCTGTTTATTGTCAAGGAAGCTTATGATCTCATTCTGGTTGATTTCCTTGCAGGTCAGCAGATTTGCCGCACCGGTAACCGAAATGTCCTGCGCCACAAGTTCCTCCGAAAGCTTTACAAGCTCAGAAACCAGCGGAGCTAAAGTCATCATATAAGCTCCCATAGCTGTCTTTATATTATCAAACATCTCTTCGGAAATATCGCCCAGCGCAACTCCCTGAAGATTCTGCTGAAGATAATTATCAAAAAACTCAAGCTGCTCATGAGAAAGGTCAAATTCAAGCCTGCACACCTTATTTTTGATAGTTCCGTTGGATGTTATCATCAGAATAACATACATTCTCTTTCCGGTAGGTATGACCTCCACCTTAGAGATGATTGAAAACCTCGGCGTTGCGTTTGCCACAACGGTAGCGCACTTTGTAAGCTCCGCCAGCGCCATTGAAGCCGACTGCACCAGAGCCTCCTCTGTTACCGCTCCCTTTGGAAGCATTGCGTCAAGCTTTTGCTTTTCCTCGTCGCTAAGCTGATTGTCCTGAGCAAGATTATCAACGTAAACTCGGTATCCAAGGTAAGTCGGTATCCTTCCTGCAGAAGTATGGGGCTGTTCAAGGTACCCCTGCTTCTCAAGCTCCGCCATTTCGTTGCGTATTGTTGCGGACGAAGCTTTTACATATGACATTATGGCTTTTGAACCGACAGGCTCGCCGGTTACAAGATATTCTTCAACCACCGCAGTAAGTATCTTTAATTTTCTGCCGTCCACCCTTTCTCACCTGCCTGTTGATTTAGCACTTGTTATTTTTGAGTGTTAGCACTCTATATCCTCGAGTGCTAATTATAGTTTATACCCTTTTTGTTACTTTGTCAAGTGGTTTCAAAAAATTTTTTGACTAAATTTTATTTTTATTATCAGCAGCTTTTTGTGCAATCATACATATAACCCGCAATCAGGGCGGTGCAGCGGCACATTTTGGATGCAGATAAATATATTTATAGATTTATATGGAAAAATATTTGTGCAACGAACCCAAAAAGATTACAAATCGGATACATAGGTTACAGCAAGGCTACAAAATTGTTTCAGAAAAGTAGTAAAACGCCGAGAAATCTGTTATAATATAATGCATGGGTATAACCATTATAAATATGCGTGATAAAACGCAGCTGAAAGGATGATATTTATTATAATCGGACAGTTAACGGCTTTGGCGCTATCGATGACAATGTCTGTTACATCGCTGGTGTCATTGCCGCAAGTTGATACGGCTGTCGATTGCTCGGCGAAGATTTTTACGACTGTAGCCTTGGTTTCAAGCAACAAGCTTTCCACGCCGCAGATTGAGATGAAAACTACATACGGAGATAAAATTGAAATTTTGCTGAACAACGCTTCGTCATATGAAGCCGGCACGGTGTTTCAAATCTTTGTAAGTGACAACCTCAGCAAAATAGTAGGGCTGTCACAGCTTGAAGCGGACGACAATATGATTTGTCTTTACCACAATGGAAAATACTTTAAACCCTCTACACTTTACAGCATTAAGGTAAAGGCGCTGTGTCTGGGTGAGGAATCGGATTTTTCCGATACGGTTAAAGCCGAAACCAAATCAGAAACCTATTACTGCATAGACTCGGGAACACAGCTTTATGAGGCGCAAAATAAGAAGATGGTAAAGTCATATGAGACAACCGAGCGTCAGTCGGTAGTGTGCCAGCTTTCAAACGCCAAAGGCACTCTTGTTTCAAGCCTTTCCGCCGATGTATACAGCGCAACATACATTAAAATCACCGAGGGCGATTACGCAGGCAAATACGTCAAGCTGGACGGCGGCGAAAATGTATATCGCATTTCAGAAAGTGAGGCAAAGCGTCGCATCGTCAGCGACTATGGCGCAAGCATGGACGGCGGCAGATATGTTTGGGGCGGTACAAGTTTTAAAGCTACCGACTGCTCGGGTCTTACAATGCAGTCTTATGCGCAGATAGGAATGAACATATCCCACAGCGTAAGAACCCAGGCAACACTGGGAACGGCGGTAAGCCTTGATAACATGAAGCCCGGCGACATTCTGGTGCTCAACAACTACAGCCATGTTGCAATGTATATCGGCAACGGTCAGATGGTTCATGCAATGAACTCATACGACGGCATTCAGATACAATCTTTATCCTATCTCCAGTATTACACCGTGAATACGGTAAGAAGGCTTATCTGAGTGACACTAAAGCTTGAAGATAAACAATTAAACCCCGATAAGAATCTGAAAATTCTTATCGGGGTTTTATACTGCGCCTTGTATGCACAGAGTAAATTTTTATTCGGTGCGACTATGCGGCAAACAGTCTGTCGCGGTCTTCCTCCGACGGTGGCGCGAATATTGAGAATTCGTCCTCGTTCAGATCGGTAGAATCTCCTATGCCATCGCCGAAGCCCTCTTCGGTTTTATTTATCATATCATAATAAATAATCGCATTTGAAATATTAATCATTTCCTCGGCATAGCTTGATCGCTCGGCAATATAATTTTCATCAACTACGTTGTCATTGGTACGCATTTCAGCAGCTGCCTGATTGTAATCTTCATTGGCAGTGGTTTTGTACTGACCGTGTACTTCCTCCGAATATATGGGACTTGGGGTATCCTTATAAATCTGATTGCAGGAAGCGTATTTTGCCACGTTATCATAGCCGGTTATATCAAAATACATATCCTTCTGACTGTCGTAGTAAATAGTATCGGTTATGAAATTACCGTTAGGGAAAATAACTATGTTTTCCTCTCCCTCGTCGATAGAGAATATGTCATGGCCAAGGGCGTATTTATTTTCAAAGCCCAGCATATTTCCCAATGTAGGCTGTACGTCGTACATTCCTATAACCTGAGTGATTTCCTTAGGCTCGTAGCCTCCGTCCTTAGACCAGATGATAAAGGGTACTTTTCTGTTGAGATTGTAATAGAAGTCGTCAACGGGAATATATCCCTCGTCATCCTCCGTCAGGGTGTCGTCGGTGAAGGGGTTGTAGTTGTAATAATACTCGTACTCTTCCTCCTTAATCTTGGCATCGTGGTCGCCATAGATAACGACTACGGTATCGTCAAGCAGACCCTGCTCGTCAAGGTCAGACATAAGCTGACCTATCGCTTCGTCGGCATAGTGAACCGATTTGAAATAGCTTCCCAGCTTTGTTCCCTCAAGGAAGGGAGCTGAAACCTCCTCATAAAGACCGGTTTCTTCGTTGTATCTCTTGTATTTGAAATCCACCTCATAGTCGCTTACCCGCTCGATATCGGTAAAAGGTGTGTGATTGGTAAGCATTATAAGGGTGCCGTAATAATTCTCATGCTCTTCGGCTATTTCTTTGATTTTAGGCACAGCCTGACTGAAAAATGATTTGTCTGAAAGTCCCAGACCTATAGTTTCATCTATAATGAAATCGGTGGAATAGTTATAGAACTTATCATATCCCAGTGAGTTGTGAAGGTTTATTCTGTTCCAGTAAGAGCCGTTGTTGGCGTGCATACTGAAAGTATAGTAACCCATATCCCCCAGCATACTCTGGATTGTGGTGTATTCTCTGTCCCAGTAATTTATGGCGACCGTTCCGCTTGAAGCGGGCATCAGCGAAGAGGAAAAGGTAAACTCGCTGTCCGAGCTTGTTCCCACGCTTTCCTGTGCATAGAAGTTGGAAAAATATAGACCTTCACGGGCAAGCTTATTCAAATTCGGAGTAAGCTCCTCGCCGTTTATATAAGTATCAAGAGTAAACTGCTGAATACTTTCCGCATGGATTACCAGTACGTTTTTGCCTTTGAAAATATCCGAATACTCGTTATCCTTTTCGGTCTCTTCCACCTCTTCCTTTTCATCATAAAAATCTTTGAACGCCTGTTCGCTTTCGTCAAAGCCCAGCAGCATATTAAGCTTTGCCTTTATGCTTGAAACCGTATCGCTTATCTGATAGGTATAAAGTCCAAAGGTTCCCAGTACGTACTCTCTGTTCCACTGTTTTGCAAGACGGGAAATATCGGTGCCGGTAAGGGTTGTGGCGAAAATTCCCGCTACGCTTACCGAAACCGCAAGAGTTGTCAAAGCATATTTCTTGCCAAGCTTTTTTTCCTGAAGCTTAGTGAAATAATCAGGCTTCTTTTTGCGTATGTAAACATATTCTGCAATCAGCGCAATTATCGACCACAGGAAAATCAAATCTTTAGGTTCCATAATGTTTTCGGTAACAGCATCGATAACTCCCCCCAGCTGTGAAGCGGTTGAAAGCAGCGAAACCGAAATAAACGACTTGTAATTTGTATAATATATTGAGTTCCCCGCACACAGCAAGGCAAAAATGCAGGTCCATATCATATAGTATACAAACCGTCTTTTGGGCTTAAAGCAATAGGCAAACAAGCCTATAAACAATACTGCGGCAATATCTGCCAGCAAAGGCTTGACCTGACTGTAATTGAACCTGACGGTAAACGCTCTCAGCAAAAACGCATTTATCAGCGACGACAGTACAAACGTCAGAAAAAGCACATTATTGCAGATATACGCTTTTATATAAGCCGGCGCCGCTTTAAAAACTTTTTTCATTTTATTCTCCTTTTCCGTGCAGGACATTCATCGGTATGCTTAGTTGTCAGAAAGTGATGAAAGTGGCTTTCTCATGTCCTGTGCAGTTTTAATACAGCGAATAAATATTGTTTGTTTAACGCTGACCATAAAGATAATTGTAAAGCTTTTTTTACAAAAAGTCAAGTAAATATATGTATATTAATTCATTGTCGGCAGCAATCAAGCTTTTAATATATTTTTTCACCACATCTATTTTACTGTCAATTTTCTGTAATGTCAACACAACAGACGAAATTTTCAGCCGCTTTTCACAATTCATCATAAATTTAAGCCTTTTACAGATATCTGTAACAAAACATGGCAGACCTTTTACTAAAAAACTTCAATAAAAATTATTGTACAAATCATTGAAAATTAATAGTCTTTGTTTACAGCTTTTGTTTAAAACCACAGCAACCCCGCTTTGCTTGGGTTGACATAAATATAGTTTTTCAACTATCGGGTATAAAATTTATACAAAACAGCGGAGCTTGCAGGCTTCTGTTGCCTAAAGCGGTATTTTGTGGTCATAATTTACATTTGATTTTTTTCAAGAAATAATATATAATATTTTTGAATTACAGTCAATATGAACGGCGCCGAAAGGAATTGAAATACTATGATAAAGCTTATCGCAACCGACATTGACGGAACTCTGGTAAACGATGAAAAGCTGTTTCCGCCTGATTTTAAAGACGTCATAGACATCCTTGAACAAAAAAGAATCGCCTTTGCCGTTTCCAGCGGCAGAAGTTATGCCGCTCTTATAGACCAGTTTAATTTTATTGCAGATAAGATATGCTTTATCTGCGACAACGGCTCTTATATTGTGGATAAAGGCAAGGTGGTAAGCCGTTCGGTTATTCCCATGAAGGCGGTAAATGAAATAATAAAAGTATGCATGGAAAACGACCTGCGTCCCCTTTTGTGCGGCGAAAACGGCACATATTACAGCTCCGAAAACCTTGAATATGAAAAAGAGGTAGCAAAGTATTATAACAATACGGTGTATCTTGACAGCCTGTACGACTGCAACGACAATATATTTAAAATTGCAATTTTTGGCAAAAACGGAATAGAGGATAAAGGACTTCCGCTGCTGCAAAGCCGCTTCGGCGACAGCTTGACTGTATGTCTGTCGGGGTATTATTGGGTAGATGTAATGAATCCCGGCATCAACAAGGGCAGGGGAATACAAATTCTGCAAAACAAGCTGGGTGTGTCCTACGAAGAAACCATGGCGTTCGGAGATTATCTCAACGACATTGAAATGCTTGAGCAGGCATATTACAGCTTTGCAATGGAAAACGCTCATCCTCTGGTAAAGAAAACCGCCAACTTCTTAACTGGCTCAAACAACGATTTTTCCGTTACAAAGGAAATAATGCGGCTGATAAAATAACAGCAAGTATTTTCTCACAATATCATATAAATAAACGAAGGGCGGTCAAGCCTGTTTCTGCGGAATGTTCATCGCAGTTACAAGCTTTGACCGCTCGTTTTGCTTTTTAGGTTAATATGCTTTACAGCCTTGATTTAAAGTCCTCATATCCGAAGCTTTTCACAAGCTTAAGCTTGCCGTCTGCACTATTCAGATAAATTGACGGAAGCGGCATACCGTTAAAGGTGTTGTTCTTAACCATGGAGTATATCGCCATGTCGCAGAACACCAGCCTGTCACCCTCGGTCAGGGGCTTGTCAAAGGAATAATCGCCTATTATATCTCCCGCCAGGCAGGTCGGACCGCCGAAACGGTAGGTGTATTCCTTTTCTCCCGCTTCACCCGAGCCGATTACATTGGGACGGTAGGGCATCTCCAGAACGTCAGGCATATGACAGGCGGCGGAGGTGTCAAGGATAGCATAATCCATGCCGTTTTTGCCCACATCAAGCACCTGTGATACCAGATAGCCTGCGTTAAGCGCCACCGCCTCCCCCGGCTCAAGGTATACCTGAACGTTGTATTTTTCCGCAATGTACTTTATGCACTCCTCCAGCAGAGGAATATTATAATCCTTGCGGGTAATATGATGACCGCCGCCGAAGTTTACCCATTTCATGTTGTAGAGATATTTGCCGAAACGCTCTTCAAAATAAGGCAGGGTTCTTTTCAGGGTTTCTGCGCCCTGCTCGCACATCGTGTGAAAATGCAGTCCGTCGATGCCGTCAAGCTTTGATTCGTCAAACTGCTCCGCCGTTACGCCCAATCGGGAATTAACGGCGCAGGGATTGTATATCTCGGTTTCTATTTCCGAATACTCGGGATTTACCCGTATTCCGCATGATATGTTTCTGCCGCAGTTTTTTACCGTTTCTTTGTACTTGTCCCACTGGCGGAAGCTGTTGAATACAATATGGTCGGCAATCGTTACAAGCTCAGCAATTTCCTCTTCAGTATAAGCTGGAGAAAAAACATGAACCTCTTTTCCGAAATTCTCCCGTCCTAGTTTCGCTTCGAAAAGTCCGCTAGCAGTAGTACCGTTAAGATACTGGGAGAGCAGTGGGTATACCGAATACATGGAAAACGCCTTCTGGGCAAGGAGAATCTTGCACCCTGTCCTTTTTATAACGCCCTTTAATATTTCAAGATTGTCAATAAGTTTCTTCTCATCCACCACATAGCATGGGGTTTTTACTGCATTTATATCAAACATAGACACCTCTGTATAATTTGTAAGCTTAGAATAATCGCCGGGGTTTAACGCCTTTTTTAGTCAATGACAAATCTCTTTCTGCCCTTTTTGTTACGGGGATACTCACGGATTCGCAGAATGTTGTTTGTGTTCACAATGCTTTCCGTTCTATCGCTTTGCTCGATTCTCAGCCAGCCGTCGCCTACTTCAATGACGGTACATTCTATAACAGTGCCGAATATTCCGCCGTTGCAAAAATAGATTAGGCATTCCTGTCCCACAAATTTCCCTAACGCTTCTTCAATCTTCATGGAGACACTTCCTTTTGCGTCACGCTCAGTCTACAAGGACAGGGTCGAAATTTTCGATCCAGGGCAGACCCCACTTGTTAAGGGCGTCCATAAACGGATCGGGGTCAAATTCCTCAACGTTGAACACTCCCGGCTTTTTCCACTTTCCGGTGAGCACCATCATAGCGCCAATCATAGCAGGCACGCCTGTGGTGTAGGAAATTGCCTGCGAGCCCACTTCCTTATAGCATTCCTGATGGTCGCACACGTTGTAAACGTAGTAATTGCGGGGCTTACCGTCCTTTGTGCCCTGGAATATACAGCCGATATTTGTCTTTCCTACAGTTCTGGGGCCAAGGCTTGCAGGGTCGGGGAGCACAGCCTTTAAAAATTGCAGGGGGACAATCTTTTTGCCCTCAAAGTCAATGGGCTCAATGGAAGTCATACCCACATCCTCAAGGCATTTAAGGTGAGTGAGATAGCTTTGCCCGAAGGTCATAAAGAAGCGTATTCTCTTGACGCCTTTGATGTTAATCGCAAGAGATTCCAGCTCTTCATGATGAAGCAGATACATATCCTTTTCGCCCACCTGGTCGAAGTTGTACACCCGCTTTATTTCCATAGGCTCGGTTTCAACCCACTTGCCGTCCTGAATGTATGAGCCTTTAGCCGACACCTCGCGGATATTTATCTCAGGATTGAAGTTGGTAGCAAAGGGATAACCGTGGTCGCCGCCGTTGCAGTCGAGAATGTCGATATAATCTATCTGGTCGAAATAATGCTTCTGAGCGTAGGCGCAGAAAACTCCCGTTACGCCGGGGTCAAAGCCGCAACCCAGCACTGCGGTGATTCCTGCCTTTTCAAAGCGGTCTCTGTACGCCCACTGCCATGAATATTCAAACTTAGCTGTGTCTTCCGGCTCGTAGTTGGCGGTATCAAGATAATCCACCTTGCATTCAAGGCAGGCGTCCATTATATGCAGATCCTGATAGGGCAGAGCAACGTTTATTACAATATCCGGCTTGTATTCTTTTATCAGAGCCACAAGCTGGGGAACATTGTCAGCGTCCACCTGAGCGGTGGTGATATTGGTGGAGGTTTTGTCCTGAAGCTCCTCCTTGAATTTGTCGCACTTGGATTTAGTACGGCTTGCAATGCAGATGTCGGTAAAAACCTGGCTGTTTTGACAGCATTTGTGGATAACAACTCCCGCAACTCCGCCTGCTCCTATAATTAACGCTCTTGACATTTTAAATCAACTTCCTTTCTGAAATATGATTCAGGCAAGATGTCCTCACCACAAATAAGGCGAAGCCATCAAGACTTTTGTATAATTTTTCGGCAGTTTAAAGACGCCGATCGTATTGTTTTTATTAGCTTAGCTACTGCTTTCAGCGGTAAAAGCTGAGCAGGATCTCACGCAAAAGCTTGCAGGCAAGGGCAGTGGAACGCCCCGTCTGGTCGTAAACCGGGGAAAGCTCGTTTATGTCAAAGCCCACGATGTTGAGTTTTGAAACCTCACTGACTGCGCCTAAAAGCTGTGTAAAGCTTACTCCTCCCGCTTCTGGTGTACCCGTTCCGGGAAATTCCGACGGATCGAGAACATCCAGATCCAGTGTGAAATAAACGGGGTTCTGTCCTATTTTTTGTACAGCTTTACTCAGTCCATCAAAATTGAACTTGTTCATAAAGGTGTGCTTTTGTGCAAATACAAATTCCTCTCTGTCGCCGCTGCGAATTCCGAACTGAAAGATTTTATTATCCCCCACAATATCGTGACATCTGCGCAGCACGCAGGCATGGGACTGTTTTACCCCCAGATAATCGTCACGCAGATCGGCATGAGCGTCAAAATGCACAATGTGGAGATTATCATACTTCCCAGCCACGGCTCTTACCGCACCCAGCGTTACAAGATGCTCGCCGCCTATCATGCAGGGGATTTTTCCGTCTGCAAGAATAGTAGCGGTTCTTTCCTCAATGTCCGCCAAAGCTCTGCCTGGATCACCGAAAGGAAGCTCCAGATCACCGCTGTCAAACACCTTTATGTCAAGCAGATCCTTGTCCTGATAGGGGGAATAGGTTTCAATTCCAAAGCTTTCGTTTCTCATAGCTGATGATGCGAACCGTGTTCCCGGTCTGAAAGAAGTGGTGCTGTCGTAGGGAGCGCCGAAGATAACTATCCTCGCGTCCTCATACTCGCAGTCGCAGCCTATAAAAGTATGAACGTTTTTATTCATCGGCAAGTACCTCTTTTACATAGTTTGGCAAAGCAAAGCAGCCCTTATGCAGCTCGGTGTTGTAATACCGGGTTTTTAAGCCCAGGCTTTCCCACTCCTTAGCCTTAAGGTCGTAAACGGGGTGCAGATTCTTGGCGGCAAAACCAAAAAGCCAGTGCCCTGACGGGTAGGTAGGTATGTGTGACTGATAGACCATGCACACCGGAAAAGCGCTGCCTATTCTCTGGTGGGTTCTTTTTACCATGTCCACATAGCTGTCGTAGTAGGTGCTCTCATGCTGATTGATGAGAATGCCGCTGTCGGTCAGCGCTTTGAAGCAGTTGCCGTAAAATTCCTTGGTGAAAAGACCCTCTCCCGGTCCGAAGGGGTCGGTGGAATCCACTATGATAAGGTCGTATTCGCCGCTTTTGCGCCTTACGAATTTAAGCCCGTCCTCAATGTACAGATGAGCCCTGGGGTCGTCGAATTTGCAGGCAGTCTGAGGAAGATATTCCTTGCACACCTCAATTACCTGTCCGTCTATCTCCACCATATCTATGTTTTCAATAGTATCATATCTTGTAAGCTCCCGGATTGTTCCGCCATCCCCGGCACCTATAACCAGCACGCTTTTTATCTGAGGATTTACCGCCATAGGAACATGGGTGATCATTTCGTGATAAATATACTCGTCCTTTTCGGTAAGCATAATAAAGCCGTCCAGCACAAGCACTCTGCCGAACTCGTAGGTATCAAGAATATCTATCTGCTGATAATAGCTTTTTGCAGAGTACAGCTGTTTTTTTACCTTGATAGTAAAATTAACATCATCCGTATGCTTTTCGGTAAACCATAACTCCATTTGATATTCCGCCTTTCTACACAACAACGTTTATATAATTTATCTCCATATCCTCCGTACCGGTCATAAAGCAGCCTTTTTCCTTGCAGTAAGCGATATAATCCAATATTTCTGAGGTTATTCTCTCACCCGGTGCAAGAATAGGAATACCCGGAGGATAGCACATTACAAATTCTCCGCAGATCATTCTGCAGGACTGGTTTATAGGCACAGATTTCTTATTGCTGTAAAACGCCTGCTGTGGAGCGAGAACTACCGTGGGATTTATATATTCGTGATCAAACATTCCCGAAGGGTCCTTGCCGTACAGCCGCTTGATCTCCGACAGCGCTGAAATAAACCGTTCGATTTCAAGCTCCCTGTCGCCGGCGGAAACAATGGCAAGAATGTTTCCTATATCTCCGAACTCTATCTGTATGTCGTAATCATCCCGAAGAATATCGTAAACCTCAACTCCCGCAAGTCCCATTGCTCTGGTGTGAACAGAAAGCTTTGTGGTATCAAAAGCATATATATCGTCATGATTCACAAGCTCTTCACCGAAGGCGTAATAGCCGCCTATCTTATTGATCTCCTCTCTGGCATATGTGGCGTAGTCAACGGTTTTCTTAAACATTTCTTTGCCGTTTAAGTAAAGATTTTTCCTTGCCAAATCAAGGGACACCATAAGCAGATACGAGCCGCTTGTGGTCTGGGTAAGATTTATTACCTGTCTTACATAGCCCTCGGAAACGTTGTTTGAGCACAGCAAAATGGAGGACTGCGTCAGCGAGCCTCCGGTTTTATGGATACTTACAGCCGCCATATCGGCTCCCGCTTCCATTGCGGAGCAGGGAAGCCCCTCTCCGAAATAAAAATGGGTTCCGTGGGCCTCGTCTGCAAGCACCAGCATATTATTTGAATGAGCAAGCTCTACTATCCGCCTGATATCAGAGCATATTCCGTAATAGGTTGGATTGTTGACAAGCACCGCCTTTGCATCGGGATTTTGTCTTATTGCCTTTTCAACGTCAGCTACCGACATGCCTAACGGTATGCCAAGCTGCTTGTTTGTACCGGGATTAACATAAACCGGTATTGCCCCGCATACTACAAGGGCGTTTATTGCGCTTCTGTGGACGTTTCGGGGCATTATTATCTTATCTCCCGCCTTGCAGGAGGCAAATATCATAGCCTGAACCGCAGCGGTTGTTCCGTTTACAATAAAAAAGGAATGCTTGGCTCCGAAAGCCTCGCTGGCAAGCTCCTCCGCTTCCTTTATTACGGAAACCGGATGACAAAGGTTGTCCAGAGGCTTCATTGAATTGACGTCCACCTTAAGACAGTTTTCACCTAAAAAATTGCGCAGTTCTTTATTCATTCTGCCGCCCTTATGTCCCGGAACGTCAAGTCTTACGACTCTGTTTTTAAGATGCTTTTGCAAAGCCTCATAAATAGGCGCGCAGTTTTGTGTTAATTTCAAATCCATAACCACCTTTAAAAGCAGTAATAAATTTCAGAACCTGTAGCAAAAGGATTTATACGCAGTATCTCTTTCCGGCTTGTGGTCAGTGATAAAAATCCTGAAATACCGGCACAACCTCCTGCAAAGACAGGTTCCTGCTGTAATTATTAAGATAATTCCGCCGCAAAGCCGCCGGGCGGTATTTGTGCGGTCAGTATATATTCATTCCGCTGAAAATTTCTATCATTTCCCGCCTCAGACTGTCGGTTATATCAAGTCTCTGCTTGGGAGTCAGCTCGTACACATCTTTTTTGAAAAGATAATTCTGAAGCTCAATATCCTTAATAAGCATCTTGGTGTGGAAAATATTCGACTGATATACGTTTACATCTATTGCGTCATATTTGTTCAGCGTGCTTTTATCTATATACTCCTGTATAGAGTTTATTTTATGGTCTATAAAAAACTTCTTGCCCAGCACGTCTCTTGTAAACCCTCTGACTCTGTAGTCGATGGTGATAATATCCGAATCAAAGCTGCCGATAAGATAATTAAGAGCGTTAAGGGGAGAGATAGTTCCGCAGGTTGAAACGTCTATATCCACTCTGAACGTAGAGATAGCATTGTCCGGGTGATACTCCGGAAAGGTGTGAACGGTAACATGGCTTTTATCCAGATGAGCATGGACCGTTCGGTGCTCAGCCGTGTAATTTCCCATATTGCAGGAAATATCGATAGAATCCTCGTCCAGTTCCTTTTCGGCGATAAGCACGTTGACCGACGCTCCCTGAGGCTCGTAATCCTGCTTTGATATATTAAGAATACGCGCACCTATCATCTCGGTAACGTCGCACAGTATCTTTGTCAGACGCTCGGAATTATACTGCTCATCTATATATGCAATATAATCTTTCTGTTCTCTTTCACTTTCAGCGTAGCAAACATCATAAATGTTAAAGCTAAGGGTTTTTGTAAGGTTATTAAAACCGTACAATGTAAGCTTCTGCTCCAACCCTAACATCCCTTCCTTTCAGGCAAAATCCGTTTTGCATTGCAAACAATAAAACCGCACTGCAAAAACAGCTATAATATACAGTGTCATTATAACATATATTTTTTGTGTTGTATATAGTTTTTAAATAATTTTTCTTATAAATTTTACACACGAAAGCCGTTATTATATGACAAAGCATTTTGCACCCCGGAGATTGGAACTGAGGCGTTGCGTTTAAACTGAATATGTTAATAAACAAAATACTGCACGGATATTTTAAAATACCCGTGCAGTATAAATTCGGTATTTATTTGGCTTTATGACATATCGACGAACCGGGACAGTTTGAACATCCGCAGCCGCAGGAAGTTTTACCTTGCTTTTTATCCTTAACAAGTTTTACTATTATCAAAATGACGACAGCCAAAATAATGCCGGCAACAATATAAGTGCCCATATTCATCCTCCTGTTCAAGCTATGTTAAAATTATGTTGAAACTTTAACTTTTCCTTCAAATTTTGTGCTTTCCTTATAAGGCCTTACCAGCATATATATGATAAGTGCGATTATTGCAAGGGCTACGATAAGACCTATAACATTTACATTGCCTGTAAACAGATTTCCCAGCTGATTTACTACCAAAGCGATTGCATATGCAAATCCGCATTCATAGCCTATTGCAAACCAGAACCACTTGCGGCTGTTCATCTCACGCTTGATTGCTCCCATTGCCGCAAAGCACGGAGCGCACAGCAGGTTGAAGATAAGGAAGGACATTCCCGTTACTCCTGTAAATGCAGCTGCAAGGTTTGCATATACATCTCCCGAGCCGCCGTAGAGAATACCCATTGTTCCTACAATGTTTTCTTTTGCTACAAGTCCTGTAATCGCTGCTACCGTAGCCTGCCAGTTTCCCCAGCCGAGAGGTGCGAAGATCCAGCAGATTGCATCGCCTATTCTTGCAAGAATACTGTACTCCATCTGATCCTCCGAAAGCATTTGGAAGGAACCGTCCACAACTCCGAAGTAGGAGGTAAACCAGATTACTATGGTAGACAGCAGAATTATCGTACCTGCCTTTTTGATAAACGACCAGCCGCGCTCCCACATTGACCTGAGCACGTTGCCTGCTGTAGGCAGGTGATAAGCGGGAAGCTCCATTACAAAGGGAGCTGGATCGCCGGCAAACATTTTGGTTTTCTTAAGCATAATGCCGGAAACTATTATAGCGGCTATTCCGATAAAGTAAGCTGAGGTAGCCACCCAAGGAGAATTTCCGAAGATTGCGCCTGCAATCATGCTTATGAAAGGAACTTTTGCACCGCAGGGGATAAAGGTGGTAGTCATAATGGTCATGCGGCGGTCGCGCTCGTTTTCGATTGTTCTCGAAGCCATTATTCCCGGGATTCCGCAGCCTGTACCGATAAGGATGGGAATAAAGGATTTTCCCGAAAGTCCGAACTTTCTGAAAATTCTGTCCATTACAAAGGCGATACGAGCCATGTATCCGCAGGATTCAAGTATTGCAAGGAGAATAAACAGTACCAGCATCTGAGGTACAAATCCGAGAACTGCTCCCACACCCGCTACTATACCGTCAAGAATAAGTCCCTTGAGCCAGTCGGTGCAGTTTACAGCGTCAAGTCCGCTTTCGATAAGTACCGGGATACCCGGAACCCAGACGCCGTAATCAGCAGGGTCGGGGTCGGCAAATTCGTACTTTTCGGATGCGGCAACAGCGGCGGTAAGGTCGTCATAGGTCGCAGTTTCCTCTGAGGTTGCAAGGGTTTCCTCGTCCTCCAGTGTGTAGATGGCGGTGTCCCCCTGTGAGAACATTGCCGTAAGGGAAGCAAGCTCAGTCGATGCAGTTTCGGGACTAAAGTCCTCGGTTTCAGTGTCAAGTGCGCTTTCAATGGCGGAGGTGTCTTCGCCGTTTTCAGCAGCCACGGCAATAAAGCCCTCGATTATGGCAGGGGCGTCGCCGTATTCCTCAGCCGCCTCCTCGTAGGAGCTTGTGCCTATTCCGAACAGATGCCAGCCGTCGCCGAAAAGTCCGTCGTTCGCCCAGTCGGTTGCGGCAGTTCCTACGGTAACCATGGAAACGTAATATACGACAAACATTACAGCTGCAAATATAGGAAGTCCCAGCCAGCGGTTTGTAACTATCTTATCTATCTTATCCGATGTGGTAAGACCGCCCTTGTTTTTCTTTTTGTAGCAGTCCTTGATTACAGAGGCTATATATATGTAACGCTCGTTTGTGATAATGCTTTCCGCGTCGTCGTCCATTTCCTTTTCGGCGGCTCTGATATCCGCTTCGATGTGATCTCTGACGTTTTTGGGAATATTGATGCTTTCAATAACCTTTTCGTCGCGCTCGAAAATCTTGATGGCGTACCATCTCTGCTGTTCTTCAGGAATGTCGTGAAGCACCGCTTCTTCGATGTGAGCAAGGGCGTGTTCAACGCAGCCGCCAAAGCTGTGCTGGGGAATTGCCGGCTCGCCTTGTTTAGCAACCTCAACTGCCTTGTTAGCAGCTTCCTCGATGCCTTTTCCTTTAAGCGCTGAAATCTCCAAAACCTCGCACCCCAGCTCCTTTGCAAGCTGTGCAGTATGAATTTTGTCGCCGTTTTTGCGGACAATATCCATCATATTTACTGCAACCACAACCGGAATGCCAAGTTCCACAAGCTGAGTGGTAAGATAAAGGTTTCTTTCAAGGTTTGTGCCGTCGATAATGTTAAGGATAGCCTGGGGGCGCTCGCTGATAAGATAGTTTCTTGCAACAACCTCTTCAAGTGTGTAGGGCGAAAGGGAATAAATGCCCGGAAGGTCGGTTATTATTACGTCCTTATTCCATTTGAGCTTGCCTTCCTTTTTTTCTACCGTTACGCCGGGCCAGTTTCCGACAAATTGGTTTGAGCCGGTAAGAGCGTTGAACAGGGTAGTTTTTCCGCTGTTGGGGTTACCGGCAAGAGCTATTTTAATACTCATTATTTTTCCTCCTGATTGTCTTATATTGATTAGCAATAGCTAACCTTTGAGCAAAACAAAACAGATCACTCTGTTTCGATCATTTCCGCGTCGGATTTTCTGAGAG
This sequence comes from uncultured Ruminococcus sp., assembly GCA_944388405.1. Taxonomy (GTDB): domain Bacteria; phylum Bacillota; class Clostridia; order Oscillospirales; family Ruminococcaceae; genus FB2012. Next base: position 59,453 of record CALXIQ010000038.1, read on the forward strand.
AAAGCTCATAGCCTCTCACCGTTACCTCGATGGGATCGCCCAGCGGAGCAACCTTGCGGACGAATATCTCGATATCTTTGGTGATTCCCATATCCATAATCCGCCGCTTTACAGCGCCTTCTCCGTTAAGCTTTTTGACCCTGACCGTCTGACCGATCTTTGCTTCCTTCAATGTCATGCTTTTTCCTCCGTTCATATAATATACCTTTTTGCCGCCGCCAAGTTATCGCCGACAGAAGCTTTGTCCCTGATGCTCGGAAAATACGCGCAAAAGCAAACTTCCTGCCCGGCGCGATATGGCTGCGAATCAGGCTTTAAATCATTATTTTACTTGCCATTTCCTTTGAAACCGCAATTCTGGATTCCTTGACGTTCACTATAACATTTCCGCCGATTTCGTTAATTACGGTAACGCTTGTGCCGGCTACGAATCCGAGATTTTCAAGAAACTTTCTTGTTTCTGGATTTCCGCCGACTTTTTTTATCATGTTTTCTTCTCCCACATTTGCAAAAGTCAGAGGCATCATAATCATACTCCTTGTTTTAATATGTTAGGTTAGCGTCGCCTAACCTTTCACTATAAGATTAGCATAAGGTAACCGAAATGTCAAGGGCAAAAAATAATTTTTCGTATTTTCAAGTCATTTTCGGCGACAGTGACAATACAGAAGTTATCGAATGGTAACCAATTTGTGCAGATTGACTGGCTGCATGACAAAGGATGCCGGACGATTGGGGCAGTGTTTTTTAAGCAGTAGTTTGCCCTATCCTGTTCTTATATATTTTAGCCGTACGAGCCCTTGCATAAAAATGCCCACTATCGTTAGACTGCTTTTCGGTATATTTCTATTTTACCACATTGTCTAACAAAAGGGGAGCATTTCAGGTGGACTTGGGGGCTTTTTGTTTAATCTGAGCGGACTTTAAAAATTTTTGGAAGCATAAAAAATGTTAAATGCGCCGAATTGCTTATATATATTGATTTCAATCACTTTTCACTGAACGCTACGTTGAACGTTATGACGAGTTTTCACGGTAAATCACAAAAAATAAAAATCCCCTCAAACCACGCAAAATAGCGGTTCAAGGGGATTTATTGGAGCTGCTAACCGGGATCGAACCGGTGACCTCGTCCTTACCAAGGACGTGCTCTGCCTACTGAGCCATAGCAGCACAACATAAGTATTATACAATACCATTTTGCGTTTGTCAATACCTTTATGCAAGTTTTTTAAAAAAATTATTTCAACCATGTAGAACCATTATTTGTAATTGTAAAAATACGATTGAAAAAAGAATGGGAATATGATATACTGATTGCGTATGGAATTTTATTTTAGTTTAAGGTGATATTTTATGGAAAAAAAGAGCTCTGTGCGAAACGGCAAAATCGAGCTTCTGCGCTTTGTTTTTTGTATAGTGATTCTGCTGTTTCACGGGCAGAAATATCTTATAGGAGAAACTTCGCTGCCGAAGGATATAAGACTTGCGTTTTTCCGCCACGGCGCAATAGGAGTTGAGTTTTTCTTCCTCATTTCGGGATATTTGATGGCTAAAACCATTTATAAAACAAGAGTCGCCAACCAAGAAAACGGCACAAACGAACAAACACTGAGCAGGAGCACCCTCGGCTTTTTGAAAAGAAAATACCTGTCTATTCTCCCTCAGCACCTTGCGGCGTTCGTTATCGTCTTTGCAGCTTACGTTATCGGAAGAGGATTTACCCTCAAGGAGTGGATACTTAAAGCGATAAATACCGTCCCCAACCTGCTGCTTATTGAAATGTCGGGCACAAGCTTTACAAACCCAAACCATATTGAATGGTACATTTCCGCTATGCTTATTGCTATGGCGATTATTTATCCGCTTTGCTATAAGTATTATTATACCTTTACCAGATGTGTCGCACCCCTTGCAGCCCTGTTTATCGTAGGATATTTGATGTACGAAACAAATTACCTCTCGGGTGTTTCGGTGTGGATGGGCTTTGCCTACAAGGGATTTTTAAGAGCTCTGGCGGAGATTGCTCTCGGTACAACCGCTTTTGAGATCGCCCGCTGCATGAGCAAAATCAATTTCTCAAGGGCTAAGCGAATTGCGTTTACGGTAGTGGAGCTTGCGTGCATTTCGGGAGTGCTGCTTTTCTGCGTCACCACATTCCCTTCAAGATACGAGGTCTATGCGCTTATTGCGCTTTTTGTGGCGGTAACTCTCGCCTTTTCGGGTGTTACATACGGAAACGGGCTGTTCAACAATAAATTCTGCTATTTCTTGGGGAGAAGCTCTCTTCCTATTTATCTTGCCCAGCTTGCCCCGATTTACGTTGTCCCGGTTATGTTCCCGGATTCATCTCCCGCAGAGCAGATTCTGTATGCGTCGATTATGACCTTTGCCCTTGCCTTTGTGGTTGCGGGCGCAGGACGCCTTATAGCAAAGGGGTTTGTAAGGCTGGGGTTAAAATAACTTTTGCTGATATTACTAAAGCCGACTTGATTTTTTATCGAGTCGGCTTTGTTTTATAGCTCTTTATAGTAAGTCTTTGTTTTGGTAAGACCCATGATATAATCTACATTTGTTTTGTGAAATTCCGCCAGCGCAATTAAAATATCGGTGGGAATATCCCGCTGTCCAAGCTCATAATTGCTGTAAGCCTGCTGGGAGCAGTTTAAAATTCTTGCCATGTCACGCTGAGTAAGGTCGGCGTCCTCACGAAGGTCGCGAATCCGTTGATATATCATAAAATCATTCCTTTTTTATAACTATAGCATACTGCATTTCGTGGTGAAAATTTTACTGCAATTTGTAGTAAAAAAGTTGTTTGTTTTTGTTGAATATTTACAAAGTTAGCGGAATCGGCTGATTTAATGTTGACTTGTACAACAAAATGTTGTACAATAAATTTAAGAAAAAATAATGAGGGTGATTGATTATGTATTGCAGAAACTGCGGAAAGCAAATGCCTGATGATGCGAATTTTTGTGCATCATGCGGAGCTTCACAAAATGATGAAATTAACCGTGAATTTTCAGGGCAGGTAACATTTAATAATGGTGAGTATAGTCAATCTAATCGTGTCCTTGAGCATATTGGTCAAGCGTTAATAATAATCGGAATTATTTTTGGAATTACAACAGTATCATTTATTGGAAGCGAAGGTGCGATTTTTGATTTTAGTTCTTGGGATTATGAATATGGTGACGGAAAAACAGTAATAATGATACTTTCTATTTTAACAGTAATATCTCTTATAATAGGAATTAGCATCAAAAGTGCGACAAAATCAAGATTTAAATAATAAAGCTTACAGTTTTAAAATCATAAGGGTGATTAATGATGTTTTGCAGAAACTGCGGGAAGCAATTAGCCGATGACACAAAATTTTGTCCGTCGTGCGGCGCTCCGCAAAACAATGGTGTAAATTTCAGGTATTCAGAGAAACCACAGATTAATAATAAATCAAATTCTTCAAACAAAGGTTTTAAACGAGTCGGCATAACCTTAACTATATCTGGATTTGCTGCTTGGATGCTCCTTCTTTTAATTCTTCGGCTGGTAATCGACAGAAAACCTTATAGGATGTTTAACTACACAAGCGATGAAGAAGAATTTATATTGATGTTTATCTCGCTCGCTTTTTTAACCATGCTTGCCGGAATCGGTTTAATAATAGCATATATCGTTAAGTCAAGAAAAAAGTGACCGATATCAAAAAAGCATTTATATGAAAACACAGCCTCCCACCGGACGTTACTGTCATACCCCAAACTAATATATCTAATCATTCAACTCAGGGCGTAAATCACCCTGAGTTTTTTGCGCTCACAAAATTGACAACCCCTTAAATCCATGCTATAATAACTATCATGGAAAAGTATGTGATTTTTTAAAGTAGGAGAATTTAGATGAATCAGGAAAACATCCGCAATTTCTGTATAATAGCTCATATAGACCACGGAAAATCCACCCTTGCCGACAGAATTCTGGAGCAGACCCAGACAGTTGCGCTGAGGGATATGGAAAATCAGCTGCTCGATAATATGGACATCGAGCGTGAGCGGGGAATAACTATCAAAGCCAGGGCGGTGCGCCTTAATTATCATGCCGACAACGGCCAGGATTATGTGTTCAATCTTATAGATACCCCTGGCCATGTGGACTTTAATTACGAGGTTTCACGTTCCCTTGCCGCCTGCGAGGGGGCGGTGCTGGTGGTTGACGCCTCTCAGGGTATCGAGGCTCAGACGCTGGCAAATACCTATCTTGCGCTGGAGCATGACCTGGAGATTCTTCCTGTGGTAAATAAAATAGACCTGCCCTCTGCCGACCCCGAAAGAGTCTGCGCCGAGGTGGAAAATGTAATAGGAATCCCGGCAATGGACGCCCCCAGAGTTTCCGCAAAGCTGGGCACTAACATCCACGAAGTCCTTGAAAGAATTGTAACGGATGTGCCCTGTCCGTCGGGAGACGAAAATGAACCTTTGAAAGCTTTGATTTTCGACAGCTATTACGATTCCTATAAAGGGGTAATTGTTTTTGTCAGAGTAAAGGACGGCTCGGTAAAGGTGGGAGATACTATAAGGATGATGGCTACCGGCGCTGAGTTTCAGACTACCGAAATAGGCTATATGGGAGCTACAGACCTTGTTCCGGTGGGCGAGCTTCATGCCGGCGAGGTTGGATATATTGCCGCTTCCATTAAAAATATAGGCGACACCCGGGTGGGCGATACGGTTACAAATGCCCATACCCCCTGCGACCAGCCTCTTGAGGGATATAAAAAGGTCAATCCTATGGTTTATTCGGGAATCTATCCCGCAGACGGAGCAAAGTATCCCGATTTGCGTGACGCACTGGAAAAGCTCAGGCTTAACGATGCGTCCCTTTCCTATGAGCCGGAAACGTCAATTGCGCTGGGATTCGGCTTCAGATGCGGTTTTTTAGGGCTGCTTCATATGGAGATAATTCAGGAGCGGCTTGAGAGGGAATATAATCTTGACATTATTACAACTGCTCCGTCGGTTATTTATAAGGTAAATCTTACCGACGGTTCAACTGTGTATATTGACAACCCTACCAACTACCCCGACCCTGCCCTTATCGCTTCGGCTGAGGAGCCTGTGGTAAAGGCGGATATTCTTTCGCCGTCCGAGTATGTGGGAAATATAATGGAGCTTTGTCAGGACAGACGGGGAGTTTTCAAGAATATGACCTATCTTGACGAAACAAGAGTCGAGATGCATTACGAGCTTCCCTTAAACGAGATTGTTTACGACTTTTTTGACGCACTTAAATCCCGTACCAGAGGCTACGCTTCTTTTGATTATGAGATGAAGGGCTATGCCCCCAGCAAGCTTGTCAAGCTGGATATTCTCCTTAACGGCGAGGTGGTGGACGCCCTTTCGTTTATCGTTCACGTTGATAAGGCCTATGCCAGAGGCAGGAGGATAGCCGAAAAGCTTAAGGAAAATATCCCGAGACAGCTTTTCGAGGTGCCTATCCAGGCGGCTATAGGCGGTAAGATTATCGCAAGAGAAACCGTTAAGGCAATGCGCAAGGATGTGCTTGCAAAGTGCTACGGCGGAGATATTACACGTAAGAAGAAACTGCTTGAAAAGCAGAAAGAGGGTAAAAAGCGTATGCGTCAGCTGGGCTCGGTAGAGGTTCCGCAGGAAGCATTTATGTCGGTGCTTAAGCTGGACGAGTAGCCAGTCCTGAGCTGTTTTGACGATTAAAAGGTGAAAACAATGGCTTTGCTTTTAAAGAACAAGAATATTTTTCATAAGCTTTCTCCGCTGTGGGCGGTTATAATAACGGCGGTGTATTTTTTCGGCTGCTGGTACGCTTATTTTTACAGCGCAAGCACCGAAATCGCTTACTATTTCAATACCTATGTAAAGTACGGGCTATGGATAGTTTACGAGGTGGTTTTCTTTTTTAGCTTCAGTGCAAATAATACGACCGAATTTGCACGTCATGTGTTGTATTATTTTTTAGCGGCGGCAGTAGGCGTGGCGGTTTTGTATTTTTGGATAGAAAGATTTTTTGAGCCGGATATGTCACAGGTCTATTGGCAGATAGTCTATTATTTCAGCGACAGCTATCATTTTGATATGTTCAGAACAATTACCGTAAACGCAGTGGGTCTGGTGCTGTTCGGAGGAGTTTTCTGCGGGATAAAATACAACAAAAACAACGGCGCATGGCTTAAAAGGCGTATGCGCTGAGTCGCAGCTTAGGTTGTTTAACTTAAAACAGGTTGATTTAAGAAAGGATTCATTATGAACGATTTGCACAAATCAATGAAATACTCGCTTATATTCGGCTTTGGGGGAGCCGTTTTGCTCCCTTTGCTTTATGAAGTATATGCAAATATGTCAAGAGGTTTTGCACTTTTTCTGCTGGTATGCTGGGTAGTTTTTGCGGGAATAAAGTTCTCCCTGCTTAAATTCCGGGATGCGATGCTGGGAATTGCCGCCTGCGTTGCCTACAGCGGAATACTTGGGTTTATCTGTTATGTGGTGATACATCCTGCGGCTGTAAGGTTTATCGGAAGCAATTCGGTTTATTTTCAGCTGAGCCTTGAGGAGCAGATGTGGTTTGTGCTTTACGCCGCACTTATACTTCTCTGTATGTTTGTGGTGTGCTTTGTGAAATATGGCATATGCGCAGCCGTAAGGCATATAAGGGGCAACAATGAAAAGGCGGCGTCATATATCGAGGACGCCTTCAAGGACGACGACAGCAAATGACGGGGCTTTACATACATGTTCCATTCTGTCTGAGAAAATGCCCCTACTGCGACTTTTACTCGGTGGTTTTCAGCGGGGAAGCCGCAGAAAAGTACACCGACGCAGTTATCAGGAATATAAACTCATGGCAGGGCAAGGGCGTAAGCGTTGACACTGTTTATTTCGGAGGAGGAACTCCATCGCTTCTGACGCCCCGGCAGGTGGGAAGAATACTTGAAGCGGCACACAAAAGCTTTAGTCTTGAGCAGCCGGAAATAACTATGGAGTGCAATCCCTCATCGTCGGCTTATGACAAGCTTTGCGCTTACAGGTCTGTGGGGGTAAACAGGCTGTCGTTCGGGGTACAGTCTGCCGATGATTGTCAGCTAAGGACCCTTGGCAGGCTTCACAATTTCCGGCAGGCGTGCGGTGCGGTGGAAGACGCAGTCAAAGCCGGATTTTTTAATATATCCTGCGATATAATGCTTGGGCTTTGCAATCAGACTGTCGATTTGCTCAGGAACAGCGTTGATAAAATAAGCAGTCTGCCCATAACCCATATTTCCGCTTATATGCTGAAAATTGAGGAAAACACCCCCTACAACTGCGAGGAAATAAAAAATTCCGTTGCTAACGACGAGGTCATAAGCGATATGTATCTTGAAACGGTGGAAATGCTTGAAAGCAAAGGCTTTATGCAGTATGAAATCTCAAATTTCGCAAAGCCGGGATTTGAAAGCCGGCATAATCTTAAATACTGGCAGTGTGACGAATATATCGGCATCGGACCTGCCGCACATTCGTTTTTCGGTGGACAGAGATATATGTGCCCCGACGATGTAAGCGCATTTGCGGCTAACAAATGGCAGTCAAAGCTTGTTACCGACGACGCTCCCGACAAGCTGGAGGAATATGTAATGCTGGGGCTCAGGCTTACAGAGGGGATAACCCTTGAAAGGTTATCGCTGCTGGGCGGAGCCGAGTTTGCAAAAAAAGCGAACCAAACGGCAAACCTGTTGCAACGTCACGGGCTGTGCCGACTGGATGACGGCAGGATATTTCTTACACCTCGGGGTTTTCTTTTGTCCAACACGATTATTTCACGTTTTCTCCAAGTATAATGGTTAATTTGTCTAAATATCGGTGTGAATTGTTGTGCAAATATACAATATGAATCAAGGCTTCTTGAACTTTTTGACGAATAATGATAAAATAAATGTAATCGAGGTAACTGCAACATTTCGGCAAAGGGCGGTACAGGCTTTACGAAACGGTTGTGACTGTATGGCTCTGACTTTTTGTCTGAGACGCAGATAAAAAGTCGGCTTTATTGTGATGGGAGTTTTTTATGAAAAAGCTATTTGTGATTATTGCGGCGGCGGTAACGGCGTTCACCTGCGTTTCCTGCGGCAGCGAAGAAAATAACGAGGAGATAGTAGTCCCTATTCTTGAAACCAACGACGTGGAATACAGGACGGTAAAAGCTGAAATTTCTGATGTTTCGGAAAAGTATTATCAGGAGGGAAGCTATGGCTATCCCTATTATGAATATGTAAAATTCAACGCAAGCGGTCAGATTGAAACTATAAACGTGGAAACAAATGCCGAGGTAAAGGAGGGCGACCTGCTTTGTACCTTGAATACCGATGCAATTGAGGAACAGATTGAGGAAAAAGAGGTTTATCTCAATCAGGCGCAGAGAACCCTTGAAACCTTGCAGGCAAACAACGGCTCGTCAGACGAGATACGTTTTGCCGAGATTGATCTGGAGATTCAGCAGCTTGAATACGATCATCTGGTGGAATCACTGGAAGATTACAACGTGTATGCGCCCTGCGACGGGGTTTTTTCCTTTGAAACTGCGCCAGACCGCAGACAGGAGTTGAATGTTTATACATATGTAAACGAGGGGCAGATTTTCGGATATGCCGTAGACAGATCCCAGGAATATCTGTGCTGTGAAGTTTATGAAAATCCCCTTACCAATGTAAACTTCGGTACTAAGGTTATTCTGGAGCAGGGAGTAAATACCTGCGACGCTACGGTGACCGATATAATCTATAACGAAAACGGCGAGTTTTCCACATATGTGTATGTTCTTACTCCCACAGACGACAGCGAGCTTCTGGACTTCGGAGAAATTCAAGTGTGCTTTGACGTTTATTCAAGGCTTGATACGGTTGTGGTTCCCACCGAGGCAGTAAAGACGGTAGGCGAACGCACCTTTGTGAATCTGCTTATTGATGGAGTAAAGGTGGAACAGGATGTAGAGCTTGGCATTGAGGACGGCGACGTGGTAGAGATAGTCAGCGGCCTGACGGGAGATGAGGAGCTTATTCTTAATTAAACCGCTTGATTTTTTAGATGAAATGATATAAAATATTTATGTGTGCCGAGAAAGTTTACAGTCGCACAGCCGTTAAGCTTGCGGTGTTTTGATGTAGAAACAAAAAAACGGAGAGTTTATTAGGAGGATTTCAGATGAGGGACGTTTTATCTAATATATGGGTGAAGCGCTGTGTTTCAATATTTAATGTAGCGTATTTTGCGGTAATTACATTGTTGACATATGCTACATTCCTTTACAGACTTGAGTTTGCCGAGGGAATGCAGGCGTCGTTTTTAGTGTTGTATGCCTTTGCAAGCCTGGTATTTCTGGTGCTGATGCTTTATACCAAAAATCAGCCCATTACAAAGATACTCAGTATTCTGATGCTTCCGGTTGTTTTCTTTTTGATACTGTTTAACATGGGGCTTTGGGTGCTTATAATTCCGCCGTTTATTGTAGCTATAGTTATGTTTTTTGCGGCAGACAACAATGAAACGGTAAAGGTTATAATGGGAACAATATATTTGCTGCTTTACGTTCTCGGAATTGTGGCTTATTTTGTGCTTAATATGCTTTTTGTAGGCTCGTCAGTCGAAACGGTGCTGGATATGGATATGGACACCACAGGCAGCGTCTACAACTTGTACAGCGGACAGATGCAGAAGCTTTCGGAAGTCACAGACGAAAACAACTCCATCTCTCCCAACGGAAGATATAAGTTTTATCTTGTAGACGTTCAGGACAGCGATGAAGGCGCTGTTAAGATATATGTAGAGCCGTATGGCGAGGATATTCAGCTGAGATTTTTCACCCTCAGGCAGAAGGGAATCAGAAAGACGATAACCAATCAGGGCACAAGGGGAGTTGTTCCCGATGTGGGTTGGTCTGTAAGGACCTCCGAAAACGGCGACAGCGAGCTTGTGGTGCAGTATAGACTGACCGAGGGCGGCGAGCTTAAGCAGACTTCAGTTTCCAATATGCCTCAGAAGCAGTATCTTGAGTTCCTGGGAATATCCTAAGTAATACAATAAAAATGCCGTATTTTCGGCAAAGCTATAAAAAACGGGTAGTCATGTGACCACCCGTTTTTTGCTGTTATAAGTATTGTTATTACATCTGTGATTTCAGCGATTTTACCAGCTCTCCGATTTTTTCTGGTGCGTCCTTTCCGTACTGAGCAACAACGTCAACTACTGCGCTTCCGACTATGACCCCGTCGCAGTAGGAGGACATCTGTGCCGCTTGCTGTGGGTTGGAAATACCGAAGCCTATGCAGGCAGGACAGGTTATCTCGGGATCATTCAGCGGAGACAGAAGCTGAGCAAAATCGGTAGTAAATTCGCTTCTCTTTCCCGTAACGCCAAGGGATGAGACCACATACAAAAAGCCCTTTGATTCTTTGGCGATCATTTTAACTCTTTCGTGCGAGGTAGGAGCTACCAGATTTATGGAGTATACTCCGTATTTGTCAGCGTAAGGCAGTATTTCATCGCGCTCTTCAAAGGGAAGATCGGGAACGATAACTCCGTCGATTTCACATTCGCTGCACAGTTTGAAAAACTTTTCGGTTCCGTATCTGAAAATCGTGTTTATATACATCATAAGAAGCAGCGGCTTGTCGCAGATTTTTCTGATGTTTTTTACCGAATTGAATATCATGTCCAGAGTGACGCCGTTTTTTAACGCCCTGAGACTTGCCATTTGTATCGTCGGGCCCTCGGCGATAGGGTCAGAGAAGGGAACTCCCAGCTCCACTATGTCAGAGCCGTTTTCAAACATTGAAAGCACGCATTTTTCTGTAGTTTCCATGTCCGGATCGCCTGCCGTTACAAAGGTGATAAGCGCCTTTTTATTTTCCTTTTTAAGCTGCTCAAAGCAGATGTCAATTCTATTCTTCATTTACTTCTACCTCCCTGTAACGAGCGACCGAATAAACATCCTTGTCGCCTCTTCCTGAAAGATTTATAACCAGTATCTTATCTTTATCCATCTGCGGAGCAATTTTCATAGCCGCAGCAACGGCGTGTGAAGATTCAATAGCTGGAATAATGCCCTCTGTCCGCGACAGATATTCAAAGGCGTTTACAGCCTCTTCGTCGGTAATGCTGACATAATCTGCACGGCCGATTGACCTAAGATAAGCGTGCTCGGGACCTACTCCGGGATAATCAAGTCCCGCCGAAATTGAATAAACCGGGTCTATCTGACCGTATTCGTTTTGCAGAAACAGCGACTTCATGCCGTGGAAAATACCAAGAGTGCCCTTTGCCATAGTGGCGGCGTGCATACCGGTGTCAATGCCCCGTCCTGCGGCTTCCGCTCCTACCAGCCTTACCTGCTTATCTTCAATAAAGTTGTAGAAAGCCCCCATAGCGTTTGAGCCTCCGCCCACGCAGGCAACTACGCAGTCGGGAAGTCTGCCTTCCTTTTCAAGCAGCTGCGCTTTTATTTCCTCGGAGATTATTTTCTGAAAATCCCTGACCATTTGTGGGTAGGGGTGAGGTCCCATTACAGAACCTATGCAGTAAAAGGTGGTTTCCACATTTGTACACCAATCTCTGAAAGCTTCGTTGATGGCGTCCTTTAAGGTGGCGGTTCCGCTGTCCACAGCGTTGACCTTGGCGCCCAGCAGGTTCATTCGGTAAACGTTAAGGGACTGACGTCTGGTATCTTCTGCACCCATGTATATTTCGCACTCAAGCCCGAACAATGCGCATACCGTAGCGGTTGCAACGCCGTGCTGACCGGCTCCGGTTTCGGCAATAATCCGCTTTTTGCCCATTCTTTTGGCAAGCAGGATCTGTCCTAAAACATTGTTTATTTTGTGGGAACCGGTGTGATTAAGGTCCTCGCGCTTTATATATATCTTTGCGCCGCCCAGATCTTCCGTCATTTTATGCGCATAGTAGAGCATTGACGGTCTGCCGGCATAATCTCTGTATAGCGTCTTAAGTTCACTGATAAACTCCGGATCGTTTTTATACTTTGAATAAGCCGCTTCCAGCTCATGAACGGCATTCATTACGGTTTCGGGAACATACTGTCCGCCGTATTCGCCGAATCTTCCGATTTTGTTCATTGTTTTTCCCTCTTTCAAATATTGTTTAAAATTTGTAGTATCAATCGCTGCTTCTGACAGCGTTTATAATATCACATATTTTCTTTTCATCTTTAAAGCCGTCTGTTTCCACCGAGCTTGAAAAATCAACTCCGTATGGTCTGACTTGGTTTATCGCCTCGGCAATGTTTTGTGCGCTTAGTCCTCCGGCAAGGAAAAAAGGCTTTGTGATTTTCGCCCGCCTGATTATTTCAAGGTTTACCCGCTTGCCCGTTCCGCCGTAGTGGGATTGGGAATAGCTGTCGATAACAAGCTTGTGCACAGGCAGCAGGCAGGCGGCTTGGATGTCGGCAGGCGTCTGAGTTCTCACCGCTTTCCATATCTCGCAGCCGCAGATTTTCATAAGCTTTGAAATATAGTCAATATCCTCATCGCCGTGAAGCTGTATAACGTCCAGCTTATCTGCGTACCGGTGGAGAATATTCTCAAGCGGTTCGTTTACAAAAACGCCTACTCGCTTTATATCTTTGTCAAGCCTGCCTTGCAGCTGTATGAAAGTGCTAAAGTCAACCGTTCGCTTAAAGCCGGGGGAAAGAATAAATCCCGCATAATCGGGGCGGTATTTGTTTACATAAAGAATGTCGTCCATTCTTCGCATACCGCAGATTTTAATCTTTGTCATATCAAACGCCCTCTCTGAGAGCGGAAAGCTCGGCGGAAATGTTGCTGCTGCGCATAAGGGTTTCTCCGATAAGCACTGCGTCGGCTCCCAGTTCGCGGATAAGCCGCATATCGCCGTTGGTTTTTATTCCGCTTTCCGAAACAAGGATTTTGCCCTCAGGGATATGCTTCTTTAACTTTGCCGTAGTGTTCAAATCCACCTCAAAGGTTTTCAGATTCCGGTTGTTGACGCCGAGAATGTTAAAATCCAAGGCGGATACTTTTTCAAGCTCCTCAGGGCTGTGAACCTCTGCAAGACATTCCAGCCCCAGCGACCGGGCAAGCTTATACAGACGCTCAAGCTGAGCCGCAGAAAGAATGGCAGCTATCAGCAGTACTGCGTTTGCGCCGATGTATTTTGCCTCATAAACCTGATATTCGTCAAATATAAAATCCTTTCTTAGAATGGGTATATTTACAGCCTTGCGTATCTCTTTGAGATATTCAGACGAGCCCTTGAAATAAAATTCCTCCGTAAGGCAGGATATTGCGTCAGCTCCGGCGGCTTCATATTCCTTGGCAATAGCCACCGGATCAAAATCCGCTTTGATAAGCCCTTTTGAGGGGCTTGCTTTTTTCACCTCGCATATTACCGAAAGTCTGCCGGTTTTAAGCGCATCTGATAGTGAGATAACCGGCATATCCGACTTTTCCGCAAGCTTTTTCATTTCCTCATCGGATATAACGCTTTTTTCACGTTCAAGCTGAATTTTTCTTTTCTCGGTTATATCGTCAAGTATCATTAAATTCTCCCTTCTTTCAGCTTTGGTTTGTAAATTCGATAAGCTCGTGAAGCTTTCCGAGCGCTTTTTTGCTTTCAAGGGATTCCCTTGCTTTCTGTATTCCTTGCTCTATGGTATCGGCGGCTCCGCAGACATAAAGTGCGGCGCCTGCGTTAAGCAGTACAATATCTCGTCTTGAATCTTTGATATCGCCGTTTAGTATGCCCAGGGTTATCTGAGCGTTCTGCATGGCGTTTCCTCCCACAATGGAAGATTTGCTTCCCATTCTCAGTCCGAAATCGGTAGGGGATATTTCATATTTGATTATCTTTCCGTCCTTTACCTCGCATACCGTTGTGGGGGCAGAGATGGAAAATTCGTCAAGATTGTCGTTTCCGTAAATGAGAAGGGCTCGTTTTATGCCCAGATTCATCAGCACCTTAGCCATTGTTTCCAGCAAGTCGGGGTCGTAAACGCCCAGCACCATATAATCGGCTTTAGCTGGATTGGCAAGAGGCCCCAGTATGTTGAAAACGGTTCTTACGCCGATCTGACCTCTTACAGGACCCACAAAGCGCATTGCCGAGTGATAGCTCTGCGCAAACAGGAAAGACAGCCCCACTTGGTTAAGGCAGGCCTCCGCCTTTCTTGGAGTTGAAGTGATTTTAACCCCCAGAGCTTCCAGCACGTCGGCGGCTCCGCTTTTTGAGGAAACGCTTCGATTGCCGTGCTTTGCAACCTTTTGTCCTGCACCGGCTATAACAAAGGAAGCTGTAGTGGAAATGTTAAAGCTGTTTGACAGATCTCCGCCGGTGCCTACAATGTCAAGCACGGGGGAATCGGGATTGACTACCGCCATTTTCTCGCGCATTACCTTGGCAAAGCCGGTAATTTCATCTATTGTTTCGCCTCTCATGCGCATTGCGGTAAGAAGCGTTGCAATCTGAGCGTCCGTTGCTCTGTCGCTCATAATAATGTCCATGGCGTTGTAAGCTTCCTGTTCGGTAAGCGACTGTCCGTCCACCACCTTTTTCAGATAGTTTTTAAGCTCGGTGCGTTTGGCTGCCGGAACCGACGGGGCTTTTGAAAGATTGGTTTTTATTCCGGCAACGTTGTTTAGAAAGTTTGAAATAATGCTTTCCCCCGTATCGGTGAGAATCGACTCGGGATGAAACTGCACGCCGTAGGTGGGATGCTCCTTGTGGCGAAGCGCCATAATCTGCGCCTTGTCGTCCGTCGCTATTACCGACAGGCAGGCGGGAAGCGTTATGCTGTCTACAATAAGCGAATGGTATCTTGCGGCGGTGATTTCCTCGGGAAGTCCTGTAAATATGGGAGCGGAGGTGTTTATCTTAATAACCGTCTGCTTGCCGTGGAGAGGCTCTTTGGCATGAACTATCTTTCCGCCGAAGGCTTCCGCTATAGCCTGATGTCCCAGGCAAACTCCAAGGATCGGGATTTTTCCGCTGAAATGTCTTACAGCTTCCACGGAAATACCTGCCTGAGCAGGGTAACCGGGACCGGGTGATATAACGATAGCCTGAGGATTGAGTCTTTCAATTTCTTCAATAGTAATTTCATCGTTTCTGGCGACTTTTATCTCGTCATGCAAAATTCCGATAGCCTGATAAAGATTATAGGTGAAGCTGTCGTAGTTGTCTATCAGTAAAATCATTTTAATATCCCTCCTTAAAGCTTTGAGGCTTCCTCAATTGCGTTGATAACGGCTTTTGCCTTGTTTATAGATTCCTGATATTCCTTTTCGGGAACGCTGTCGGCAACCACTCCGCCCCCTGCCTGAACGTAGGCCTTGCCTTTTCTGAAAAGCACGGTCCTGATGGCGATGCAGGTGTCAAGGCTGCCGTCGAAGGCAAGATACCCCACCGTTCCGCCGTAAAGTCCCCGCTTTGTGGGCTCAAGCTCGTCGATTATCTCCATCGCTCTTACCTTGGGTGCTCCCGAAAGAGTGCCTGCCGGAAGCAGTGCCGCCAGTGCGTCAAGAGGCTCCAGGTCATCCCGGAGAGTTCCCTTAACGTTTGAAACAAGGTGCATTACCTTTGAGTAGCGTTCTACTATCATAAAGTCGGTAACCTGTACCGAACCGAATTTTGAAACCTTTCCCACGTCGTTGCGGCCTAAATCCACAAGCATTGTGTGCTCTGCTCTTTCCTTTGGGTCGTTTAAAAGGGAAGCTTCGTTTTTTGCGTCCTCATCGCTTGTTTCGCCCCGCTTTATGGTGCCGGCGATAGGACGTGTAATTACCGTATTTTCGTTTACCGAAACCAGCATTTCCGGCGAAGCGCCTGCGATTGCGTAATTTTTGTTTTTGAAGTAGTAAAGATAAGGCGACGGATTGGTGGAACGTAACATTCTGTACACATCAAAGCTGTCGGGAGGATTGTCTATCTCAAACCGCTGAGAGGGAACAACCTGGAAAATGTCGCCGTCCTTGATGTATTCCTTTGCCTTTTCGACGTTTTTAATATACTGCTCCTTGGTGATATTTGATTTTATGTTTATTTCTGCGCTGTCGGTTCTTATTTCACGGGGCTTGGGCTGATAATTTCTCAGTACTTTTATTATTTCGTCTTTTCGTTTTTCGCACTGAGCGTATTTTTCCTCCAGATCCTCCGAAGCATTGATGTTTAGGATTATAACCGCCTTGTTGCTGAGATGGTCGTATGCCACAAGCTCATCGAACAAATGCAGATCTGCATCGGGCATATCAAGATCGTCGTAGGGAACATTCACCAGAGTTTTTTCAAAATATCTTACCATATCGTAAGCAAAATATCCGATGAGCCCGCCCGTAAGCTTAGGTCTGCCGTTGAATTTCGGGGCTTTATGTTCTCGGATTATTTCCGAGAAAAACTTAATGGGGTTGTCAACCCTGACGGTCACCGGTTCCATGCCCTGTTCTTTTACAGTTGCAACGTGGTCTTTCAGCGTGTATTCCGCCTTGGGATTTATGCCGATATATGAATATCTTCCCCACTGGTCCTTGTTGTCTACCGATTCGAGGATAAAGCAGTTTTCATAAGCTTCGTGCAGGCAGTTGAAAAGCTGCACAGGAGAAAAGGAATCTACCAGAAGCTCGTAAAAAATGGGTACGGTTTTGTAGTCGTTTAACAGTTCTCTTACCTTTTCAATTGACGGATACATAACAAAAACCTCCTGAAAAATTAATCCTGGCGAATAATCGGGAAAATCGTCAGTAATATTCTGCCCGAAAAAGGCAATAAAAAAAGTCCTGCCATCGCATAGCATAAACGCTATGGGACGGTAGAACCGTGGTGCCACCCAATTTCCCGATGCAAAAGCATCGGCTCACAAGTACGCATTCTCAGCAAAAGCCTCAAAATCAATACTCAGTCACACTAACGCAGGAACACGCGGCGAGTGATACTTTCAATAAGATTTCACACTGCTCCTCACAAATCCATTCACCTGAACATCATGTACCGATTCACACCAGCCATCGGCTCTCTGAAACAATCCAAACAAGCTACTTACTTTTGATCAACGGATTTAAAATATTAACTTTTCAAAACTTAATATATATTATATTCCCCCGACTTATTTTTGTCAACAGGTATATTTGAACGTAGTGTAAATATTATTTTTCTTTTTTTGATTAACCTATATGTTTCTGACAAAAAAATATTGCAATGAAGTGAGTTATCGTGTATAATATTATTGAAAATCATAAGAAATCGCTGACGGAATATTGTTTTGATATGCTTATTTATGCGTTTCAGTTTTACGAATAGATCTGTTAAGTGTATTTAGTTTTTAATTTACCTTCTTGTCGATGCTTCAAAGGAAGTATGTTGAATGTTTCGATTGTCACCAATAAAATTATGGAGAAATATCTCTGTAATAATATTTTTAATAGCAATAATTTTTATCTTAATCGGTACTTTCACCATTCATGGTGATTTTGTAGTACATTGGAATAGCGTGGGAGTGCCGAATAGCTTTTCTGGAAAATGGGTTTTGTGGGCTATGCTATTGTTGGCGTTTTTATCTATGTTTACGCATAGTAGCGTTTCAAAAAAACGTCTCGGACAAAATCCGTTAAGTATAGAGATGTCAGGTGCTTTTTCGTCCGGGCTGGCAGCTATGTGGACTATAGTAATTATAATATTGGTAACTTATAATTTGTACCCAATGATAGCTGTTCCTATTATTGGTACAATAGCTATAGCTCTCAGCTACATTTTGCTTTTTGTAATCGCATATATCCGAGACAATAAAAACGTCAAATCTTAATCAAATAAATGAAAGGACCAAACTATGAAACTTTATACCAACAAAAGGTATAACACCATTGCGCTGTATGCAGTAATTGTAATAGCCATAAACGTACTTATAGTTATAGCAGTGTTCAGATTCGGCACAATACTTGATATACTGTCCTCCCTTATAGGGGTTCTTATGCCGCTTATCTGGGGAATGATTATAGCGTTTCTGACAAACCCCATAATGGTTAGAATCGAAAACCTGTTTAAAAGCAAAATCTCGAAAAAGCCTGTGCGAAAGCGACTCTTTCGCTTTATTTCGGTAACAATTTCCTCGGTTTTGTTCCTTGGAGTGGTTGTGGGAATTATAGCAGTTATCGTGCCTGAGTTTATCAGCAGCTTTAATGATATAATCAACAATTTCTCAAGTATTGTATCCAATACCCAAAGATGGATCAACCGTCTTTTGAGAAACTATCCTCAGGTGGAGAGCTTTATTTCCGACCAGCTGGTGGAATTTGGCACAGACCTGACAAGAATCCAGCCTATGCTTGAAAATATTCTGTCGGGCGCATGGGGCTTTGTTAATATAGTAAAGAATTTTGTGCTGGGATTTATCGTGTCAATTTATCTGCTCTTCTCAAAGGAATCCCTTATTGCTCAGACAAAAAAAGTTTTGTTTGCACTATTTAAAAAGCCGTTTTGCGAGAAAGCCCTCAGGCTTGGTTCACGAGCCAACAGCGTTTTTTCAAGCTTTCTCAGTGGTCAGCTTATCGACGCCATGGTAGTGGGCGTGCTTTGCTTTATAGGACTAACAATACTTGATATGCCCTATAACGTGCTTATAAGCGTTATCGTGGGCGTTACAAACGTTATCCCCTTTTTCGGACCTTTTATCGGGGCGGTGCCGTCAGGTCTGCTGATACTGCTGGTTGAACCGAGAAAGCTTATCTGGTTTCTGATATTTATAGTTATCCTGCAGCAGTTTGACGGAAACATACTTTGTCCCAAGATAGTGGGAGGTTCTACGGGACTGCCGGCATTCTGGGTAATGATTTCCCTGTTTGTGGGCGGCGGATTGTTCGGCTTTGCTGGAATGATTCTTGCAGTTCCCACCTTTGCGCTTATCTACAGCCTTACCAGAGAAAGCGTTGAGTCAAGGCTCAGGAAAAAGAAGATGCCTGTATCCACAAGATACTATGTTGAAAATCCCGATAAGCTTTACGCTTCTAAGCGTGAGAAAAAAGCGCCCCTTACTCCCGAAGAGCTGGAGAAAATGGTTATCCCCTCGGCAGACGAGGTAAACGAAGCCTCCCCCGAAGCCGAAAACGCCGCCGGGGAAAAAGCTGAGGAGTACCGAGAGGAATAGATTAAAGGGCAATTTTGAAATATCTAAAATAAAATTTGTGCAGTCTACCCCTGTTAAATGCGGGTAGGCTGCATTTTTATGCGTCGCAAAGTGGGAATAATCCGCAGGTGTAACGGTTGATTGCCGTGACCAATTTCTGTCGGAAAAATTTGTGGCTTTGTGCAATTTGACGTTGCAATTTGAGACGAAAAGTAGTATAATTAATTTTAATCTGTGCAGACGATTATAACGCCGTCAGAATTTTGCCCGGTGCGCAAAAATGTGAAGATATTGTAATCTTAAAGCTTTATAATCGGCTGTTCAATTTATCTGTAAGGAGACTTTTTTATGAAAGTTTATTCAAAATCATCAAAGCTTGATAACGTATGCTATGATATAAGAGGTCCGGTTATGGACGAGGCTGACAGAATGATAGCCGCAGGGGAGAAAATTTTAAAGCTTAACATCGGAAATCCCGCACCTTTTGCTTTTTGCGCACCTGAGGATATAATCAGAAATATGACCGAAAACCTTTGCAATGCCGAGGGCTACTCCGATTCCAAGGGAATAGAGGAAGCACGCCTTGCAATAAAGAGTTACTGCGAGTACAAAAACATTCAGGGCGTAGAGCTTAATGATATTTATACGGGAAACGGCGTGTCGGAGCTTATTGCAATGGTAATGCAGGGGCTGCTAAACAACGGCGACGAAGTGCTTGTTCCGGCTCCCGATTATCCTCTGTGGACCGCTTCGGTAACTCTGGCGGGAGGTAAGGCAGTTCATTACATCTGCGATGAAAAAGCCGACTGGTATCCCGACATTGAGGATATGAGAAGAAAGATAACCGACAAAACCAAAGCTATCGTTATTATAAATCCCAACAACCCTACGGGAGCGGTTTATCCCAAGGAGATTCTTGAGCAAATAGCTCAGCTTGCAAGAGAAAACGAGCTTATTCTTTTCTCCGACGAGATATATGACCGCCTGCTGATGGACGGCGTTAAGCATACTTCCATAGCGTCAATTGCTCCTGATGTGTTTACCGTTACCTTCAACGGACTTTCAAAATCCCATATGGTAGCAGGCTTTCGCTGCGGCTGGATGGTGCTCAGCGGCGATAAAAGCAGGGTAGGCGGCTATATCGAGGGACTTAATATGCTGTCCTCAATGAGGCTTTGCTCAAACGTGCCCTCCCAGTACATAATAAAAACTGCCCTGAAGGATTTTGACAAAACCGACAAGCTGCTACTTCCCGGAGGAAGAATTTACGAGCAGAGAGAGTTTATATACAATGCAATCAACTCTATAGACGGACTTTCCGCCGTAAAGCCAAAGGCGGCGTTTTACATATTCCCGAAAATCGATGCAGAAAAGTTCAATATAAAGGACGACGAGAAGTTTGTGCTTGATTTGCTGAAAGAAAAGAAGATACTTCTTGTTCACGGCGGCGGTTTCCACTGGGAAAAGCCCGACCATTTCAGAATCGTTTACCTCCCCGAGCTTAAGGTGCTTAAAAAAGCGGCAGAGGAAATGTCAGATTTCCTTAGCAGCTACAAACAGCAGTAAAGAGAATATCTGCAATAAAAAAGCGGACGAACGCATACAATCTTGCGTTCGTCCGTTTTGCTTTTGTGATATTATTCTTCACCCACGGTAACGTAAAATCTTGCTCTGTGGTTGCCCTCGTCGTCATCTTCAATCATTTCAGCCCGGACAATTGTTATAGGCTCAACAGGGGAGGATAAAGCTCCGTCGTTGCCCATGGTTCTTTCCACTTCAAGAAAGCTGTCAACTACGTCCATGCCCTCGGTTACTTCGCCGAATGCGGCGTACTGACCGTCAAGGAAGGTGCAGTCGTCGGTATAGCAGATAAAAAACTGGCTTGATGCGCTGTCGTAATCGGTTGACCTTGCCATTGAAACAATGCCTCTTGTATGGGATAGGTTGTTTTCAACGCCGTTTGCCGAAAACTCGCCTTTGATAGTTTCTTCGCTTCCGCCGGTGCCGTCGCCTTTAGGGTCGCCGCCCTGCGCCATGAAGTCGTCAACTACTCTGTGAAAGGTAAGTCCGTCGTAAAAGCCGTCGCTTACAAGATTCTCAAAGTTTTCGCAGGTTATGGGGGCATATTCGGAATAAAGGGTTATTACAAAGCTTTCCTCGTCAGATGAATCACCGCAGGATGATAACATTCCGAAAGTTAATGCGGCGCAAAGCGCAAGTGCAAATGTTTTAAGCATTCTTTTCATTTTGTTTTATCTCCTTATGATTTCTGTTCTTCTTTGGATTTTGTTGAAACCTTATCAGATTTGGCTGAAGTCTTGGCTGAGTCGGATTTATCGTCGGCATTTTCCTCGGCAGTCTTAGTAATACGCACGATAGCCTTTGTTATGCAGTGCCTTTTAACGTCAAGCACCTGAATACTCATATCGCCGGTTTCAATTTTAGTTTTGGTTCCGTCCTGTGGAATTTCGCCCAGCAGGCTTATAACATAGCCATTGAAAGTATCAAAATCGTCGGACGGCAGCTCGATTTCCAATGCACGGGCAACGTCGTCAAGGGGAGCGGTACCAAGTATCTTCCAGGTGCGGGAGTCAAGTCTTTCTATTTCCATCTCCGCCTCACGGAACTCGTCGTCGTCAAAATCGCCTACCAGCTGCTCAACAAGGTCGGTTATGGTTACAATTCCGCACATTCCGCCGTATTCGTCAAGCACAATGGCAAAATGAGAAGCGTTCTTTTTCATCTTGGTGAAAAGCTTGTCGGCCTTCATGGATTCGTGTACGAAATAAGGTTCTCTTACGGCGTTTTTCATTACGCTTTCTCTTGACTTGTCTTCCAGTCTGAAATAGTCCTTTGCGTTCAATACGCCGATTATATTGTCGACGCTGTCGCCGCAGATAGGATACATTGAATGTCTTGATTGATGTATCGTTTTTTCCCATTCCTCTACTGTTTCGTCCATCCAAAGTACGGCGGCTTCACGCCTGTGGGTGCATATCTCCTCAACGGTCAAATCGTCAAATTCAAAAACGTTTCTGATAAGCTCGCTTTCACCCTCGTCGATAGTGCCGCTTTTATGTCCCTGCTCGGTCATAAGCAGAATTTCCTCTTCGGTAACGGTGTCGTCTTCGCTGTTGGGGTCAACGCCAAGAAGTCTCAAAAGACCGTTGGTAGACACGGTAAGCAGCCAAACTATGGGGGCGAACAGCTTTGAAATAAATGTGATAAGCGCAGACATTCCAAGCGCCAGCTTCTCGGAATTTTTCATAGCAAGACGCTTAGGCACAAGTTCACCGAAAACCAGTGTGAAATATGAAAGTATAAGCGTTATGAGAATAAGCGAAATTGTGGAAAGGGTTTCTTCGGGAATACCGATTCCTAATCTTAACAGCACGCTTACCAGCTTTTCTGAAAAGTTGTCGGCAGCAAACGCAGAGCCCAGAAATCCCGAAAGGGTAATAGCTACCTGAATGGTAGCGAGAAATTTTGCAGGGTTTGCCGTCAGATTATAAAGACGTTTGGCTTTTTTGTTTCCCTCGTCAGCCATTTTTTCCAGCTTACCTTCGTTTATGGATATGACCGCAATCTCGGCGCAGGCAAATATCGCATTGAGAGCAATAAGCACCACCTGTAGCAAAAGCTGCAGAGCTATTGAATTTTCCAAAATAAAATTCCTCCGTTTCAAACTTTAAAACACACAAAAAGGCATAGCCTACTCTTATAAAAGCGCAGACCATGCCTGAATATTCTTTATGTAAATCATGAAAATAATACTGTCGGTACTACAATCAGCGTCGTCAGACATTGAAATTTTTCACCTCCGAATAAATTGTTTATATTATAACCTATTATATCTTACTTGTCAAGAGCTAAACCGTAAAATTTTTCTGCAACCGATTTTACACAGAAACGGCGACTACAACGCCTCGTAATCATAACGACTGATTCCCGTAAATATAGTAAAGGCTATCTGTTTCTGATAGTTTTCGTCCTGAAGTTTCAGCGATTCCTCCTGATTTGAAAGGAATCCACACTCTATCATAACCGCAGGGTTGGTTGAATTGTGCAGCAGATAAAGCTCGTCGCCTACAGGCTTGGTTTCACGGGTGTTTTCCGGCTGTAGGAATGATACGAACTGTTCTCTCATTATCTCCGCAAGCTGACGGCTGTCGGAGCTTGTTTCGCTGTAAAACATCTGCGCTCCACTGTATTGGCTGTCGGTAAACTGATTCTGATGAATTGATAGGGCTATTGCTCCGTCGTATCTGTTAAAAAGCTCAAGACGGTTGTGCATATCGGACTTTTTTTGATTTGAAAGACCTTCTATCCCCTCGTCGTGAATGGAAATGTCGCTTTCTCTTGTGCATACCGGCTGATAGCCCATAACGGTGAGAATATCCCTCAGCGACAGGGCAATATTCAGGTTTATGCCCTTTTCGGCGATTCCGTCTATAGATAAGCAGCCGCCGTCCATGCCTCCGTGACCTGCATCGATAACCACAACGGGGCGGTCGATAGCGGATAATATCTCATTGGCTGCAGTTTCAACCGCAAGGCGTTGTTCGCCGAGACTGCTGCCGGCAATTGAAATGCCAAGTATAAGTGCAAAGGTGATAATAGTCCAAAGCTGTTTTCTTTTCATATCAGATACTCCTTTTATTGATGGTACAACTTACGGTTTGTACAATATATGCTGAATTGCCGTTTAAAATACCGCCGCTTCAATATTGACAAACTAACCGATATGGGCTATAATCTGTTTAAAGCAGAGATATATCGGAAATATCGGCGTTATTCCCACTTTTCCGATGGTAAAGAATTAAAACCAAGGCTTTTAATAAAGGAGTATTATGATAGAAAACGAAATCAAGATTCCGAGAGTCATGCTTTGCGCGGTGGATACGGGAGCGTACGACGTTGAACGTTCTCTGGACGAGCTGGAGGAGCTTGCCCGGACTGCCGGAGCGGAAACGGTGGTGCGTATAACCCAGAAAAGACCGTCTTTCGAGCCGGGGACCTGTATCGGAAGCGGCAGGCTTGAGGAAATGGCTGAGATTTGCGAGCGCGATGAAATCGACCAGATAATTTTCGACCATGAGCTTACCGCAACCCAGATACGCAATATCGAAGAAGTGTGCAAGGTTCACACTATAGACAGAACCATGCTTATTTTGGATATTTTCGCACAGCGGGCGACTACCCACGAGGGCAGGCTTCAGGTTGAGATTGCTCAGCACCGCTACAGACTTCCGAGGCTTGCGGGAATGGGCGTTAAGCTTTCCCGTCTGGGAGCGGGAATAGGCACCAGAGGTCCGGGCGAATCAAAGCTTGAAACCGATAAGCGGCATATACGAACCAGGATAGCGGCGCTTAACAGCGAGCTTAAGGAAATAGAAAAACGCCGCAGCAATCAGCGTGCAAGACGCAAAAAAGACGGGGTGCTGGTGTGCGCTATTGTAGGATATACAAACGTGGGGAAATCAACCTTGCTCAATACCCTGACCAAAGCGGGAGTGCTGGCGGAAAACAAGCTGTTTGCAACCCTTGAAACCACATCAAGGGCTATTGAGCTGCCCGACGGCAGAAGCGTTATGCTTGTGGATACGGTAGGTCTTATAAGACGGCTGCCGCACCATCTTGTGGAAGCGTTCAAGTCTACTTTGGAGGAGGCTGCAAATGCCGACGTTATACTGCACATCTGCGACGCCTCCGCCGACGACTGCATGGAGCAGGCCAAGGTAACTCTGGAGCTGCTTAAAGAGCTGGGCTGCGAGGGGATACCTGTAGTTACGGTGCTTAATAAATGCGACAAGGTCCCGTATATCGAAAATATCGGAAATTTGGAGGGTGCGGTAAAAATATCTGCGAAAACAGGCGAGGGTATAGACAATCTGCTTGAAGCCATCGCAAAGGCGCTTCCTCAGTCGGCGGTAAGGGAAAAGCTGCTTATTCCCTTTTCCCAGGGCGGGCTGCTTAACGAGATACGGGTAGACGGTAAGGTTTTGTCGGAGGAATACACGCCCGACGGCATACTGTGCGACGCTTTGGTAGACGTTAAGGTATATCCCAAAGCCGCAGAGTATAAAGTACCCGTACCGGATGGCAAGCCCTATGAATAAAATGTAAAAAAATCTTTTTATGCTTGACAAGTATACTTTTAGGGTATATAATGTTTGTGTTAATAAAATAACGAAAGGAAAAGCTTTGATATGTATTCTGTAATTTCAAGTGCAGTCTTTACATACTTCTTTTTTGCCTTTAGCTTCTTTTTTGGCTTTAGGTTTTTTTGGCGTGTAAAGAAAGCTGCATTGAGATTAGGCGAGTAAATGAGTAAAAGCTTTATACTTGTAATATTTCAGTCGTGGCTTGATATGTTCGGGTCGCGGCTTTTTTATTAATTAAGTTAATTATATTTTGGAGGAATTTGAAATGGTAATCGTATTAAAAAATTCAGCTACAGAAAAGCAGATAGACGAGCTTATAAAATGGCTTCAAGGCTTTGATGTAAAAACCAATCTGGTGCACGGAGTCCATTCCAATATTATAGGACTTATCGGCGATACTACAAGGATCGATATGGAGTCGGTGCAGGCAAAGGAAATCGTTGAATCGGTAAAGCGTGTTCAGGAGCCGTATAAGAACGCCAACAGACGTTTTCATCCCGACGACACCGTTATCGAGGTAGCCGGAAGAAAAATCGGCGGCGGTACTCTTAACGTAATCGCAGGTCCCTGCTCGGTGGAGAATGAGGAGCAGATAATCACTACTGCAATTGCAGTAAAAGAAGCGGGAGCCACAATGCTAAGAGGCGGCGCCTTCAAGCCCAGAACCTCCCCCTACGCCTTCCAGGGTCTCGGCAAAGAGGGAATTGATTTGCTTATTCAGGCAAGAAAGGTTACCGGACTTCCCATCGTGACTGAAATCATGGACCTGTCGGATATTGACCTTTTTGCCGACGTGGACATTGTTCAGGTGGGCGCAAGAAATATGCAGAACTTTACTCTGCTTAAAGCCCTTGGTCGCTGCGACAAACCGGTTTTGCTTAAAAGAGGGCTTTCAAGCACTTTGCAGGAGCTGCTTATGTCAGCCGAATACATTATGTCCGAGGGCAACAGCAAGGTAATTCTTTGCGAGAGAGGAATCAGAACCTTTGAGCCTGCCACCAGAAACACCCTTGACATTTCAGCGGTTCCTCTGCTCAGACAGAAAACACACCTGCCGATAATTGTAGACCCCAGCCACGCTACCGGAATAGCTTCGCTGGTTGAGCCTATGTCGCTGTGCGCCGTTGCCGCCGGCTGTGACGGACTGGAGATAGAAGTACACAACGACCCCAAAAACGCATGGAGCGACGGAGCACAGTCTCTTACTCCCGCACAGTTCGCCGAAACAATGAAAAAAGTAAAAGCAATGGCGGAATTCTGCGGCAAGCCTCTTGACATAAACGGATAAGACTTTTTTTCAGGGCGGAGCAATCTGCCCTATTTTTATAAGTGGATTCGTCAAAAATCGAGAGTATTTTATATAAAGATATTTACATTTAAACGGCGTTGTGGTATAATTATTTCAGTTTAAAACAGTAAAGCATTTTTCGGATAAAAATCCAAGGAATTACGGCGAATTCTGCGGTTCGCCGATACATACCGGAGGTTAAATGCCATGAAACTGATATTAAAGCAAAGGCTGTTTACATGGTTTGACAGCTACGATATTTACGATGAATACGGAAACACGGTGTTTACCGTAAAAGGGCAGCTGGCGTGGGGACATTGCCTGAAAGTCTTTGACAGCACTGATAACGAAGTTGCAATGCTTAAAGAAAAGCTGCTAAGCTTTCTGCCCGAATTTGAGATATACATAAACGGAAAATATGAAGGCTCTATCAAAAAGCAGTTTACCTTTATCACACCTAAATTTACTCTCGATTACAAGGGCTGGTGTGTGGACGGCGACTGGCTGCAATGGGATTATTCCGTTTGCGATGGCGATGTTAAAATCATGACGGTTTCAAAGGATGTGCTGAAATTCACTGATACCTATGTTATCGACATATACGATGACGCCAACACTCTTTCGGGGCTTATGATAGCTCTTGCCATCGATGCCGAAAAATGTTCACGTTCGTAGCAGGCTTTTGATACCGAGAAAGCATGTGCGGATTATTACGGAGGTTTTGCAATGAAATTTTACTGCGAGCTTAAAAAGGTAGTGGACGATTCATACGATATTGAAATCGGTCGCAGCCTTGAGAACACGCTTATAGATGATATAAAAAACGGTCTTGTGGGGAAAATAAGCAAATTTGCCGTAGTGACCGATTCTATAGTGGTAGATCTGTACGGCAGAAAGATCTGCGATAAGCTAATTTCGTCAGGGTTTAAGGCGGAGCTGTTTGTGATACCGGAGGGTGAAAAATCCAAGACCCGTAAAATGAAGGAGTTTGTTGAGGATTCCATGCTGGAAAAGGGCTTCCGCCGGGATTGCTGCGTAATAGCTGTAGGCGGAGGAGTGGTTTCCGACCTTGCCGGTTTTGTGGCAGGAACCTACGGCAGAGGAGTGCCTTTTATAAATTATGCCACCACACTGCTGGCTGCGGCTGATGCCTCGGTGGGCGGAAAAACTGCGGTGGATACCCCTCTTGCCACAAATCTTATAGGAATGTTCAATCAGCCCGAAAAGGTGTACATCGACATTGAGACGTGGAAAACGCTGCCCAAGCGTCAGCTTTCGAGTGGTCTTGCAGAGACGATAAAGCACGGCTGTCTTGGGGACAGGGAGCTGTTTGAGTATCTTGAAAAGAACATTGAAAAGGCGTTTGAAAACGACAGGGAAGTCTGTAAGTACATTGCAGAGCGCAACTGCGCCGTAAAATACAAGGTGGTAATGCAGGACGAGCGTGAAAGCGGTTTGAGAGAGATTCTCAATCTGGGGCACACGGTAGGCAGAGCAATTGAAACAGTTTCCGATTACAGACTGCTCCACGGCGAAGCAGTTTCAATAGGCCTTGTGGCTCAGGCCAGGCTGGGTGAAAAGTTGGGTTTTATTTCTCATGAAAATGTACTTAGAGTGGAAAGCCTTTTGCAGCGTGCAGGTCTGCCTACGGCTATCCCCGAATATATCGACCGGGTTGCGCTTATCAAGAAGCTTTATACCGATAAAAAGGTGCGGGACGGAAAGCTTAGATTTGTATTCCAGCATGAAATAGGTGAAATGGAGCAGTTCGGCGAAAACCAGTATGGTAAGGAGATTGCAGAAAGCGAGATTGCTCAGGTAATTGGTGAGATGTAAAAGGGTTAAAGGAGAGCTGATAAGATGAGCAATTATATAAAAATTGATGAAAATAATTGGAGCAGGAAGCTTCACTGCTCAATATTCAGGAATTCCGCACAGCCTAATTACTGCGTGACTTTTGAGATTGATGTTACAAACTTTTACAACTTCGTTAAGAAAAACAGCTTGTCTTTTACCCTGGCGTTTATTCATGCCGTATCAAAGTGTGCAAACGAAATTGAAAATTTCCGTTACAGATTTCTTGATAAGAATATAGTGCTGTATGATAATTGTCCGACCGAGTTTACATATCTCAAACAGGGGGATGAACTGTTTTATTATATATGCGTTCCTTTTTGTAGAAGTTTGGAGGAGTATGTACAAAACGCGCAACGCATTATCGACTGTCAGAATACTTACTGTGATGCGCCACCTGCAAATGAAGCTTTTCAGTTTTCTCCTATGCCGTGGTTCTCTTATACCTCGGTTTCCCATACCTTTTCCGGCGACAATACTAAAGCCAATCCTATGTTTGATTGGGGCAGATTCTATGAAAAAGACGGAAAAAAGCTAATGCCGTTTTCTGTGCAGGTCCATCACTCCTTTGTCGACGGAATTCATGTGGCAAGGCTTTACGAGCGGCTTCAGGCATACCTGGACTCGCTGAAATGACCGTAATTGAAAGGAAAATATAATGCTGAGATTTGATAACCACGACAGCCGGATAAAATATTATGAAATATTGCTTTATAACGATAATCCGCAGAAAATAAAGGAGTATCCGCTTCCGAATGGGTACAGGTTCGTTTACTACAAGAACGGCGACAGGGATAGCTGGATCGAAATTGAGAAATCGGCAAAGGAATTTGAAACATACGAGGAAGGGTTGAGAGCCTGGGAAAAATATTACGGTGGACATGAAAGCGAGCTTGGCGAGCGGATGTTTTTTGTTGAAGCGGAAAACGGCGAAAAAGTAGCGACAGCTACGGCATATTATGAACCGAGAGATGCGTCGGGTGCCGGCTGGCTTCACTGGGTTGCGGTAAGAAGGGATTTTCAGGGTAAAGGTCTTGCCCGTCCGCTTATTTCCCATACTCTGCTGAGGTTGGCCGAGCTGGGATATAAAACGTTTAAGATTCCTACACAAACGACCACGTGGGTCGCGGCCAGGCTGTATTTGGATTTCGGTTTTAAGCCGATACCGGAAAATGCCGTCAGCAGCTATGAGGGCTACAGAATACTGCGTACCCTGACTGGGCATCCTGCGCTTGAGGAATTTCCGCCCTGCAAGTTTGAAGATATTCTTACGGAACAGGCAAAGAAAAGTGAAAGTTTATAATGGTTATTCACGGAGGACTAAAATGAATATAAAAATCACCCCGTCAAAGCTTGAGGGCACGGTAAAAATACCGCCGTCCAAAAGCGTTGCCCACAGGCTTATTATCTGTGCCGCACTTGCACAGGGGACAAGTGAAATAGAAAACGTATATCCCTCAAAGGATATTACCGCTACAATGGAGGCTATGAGGGCTCTTGGCGCGAAGATAGATTTTTCGGCAACAAAAGCTGTTGTCCGGGGTATTGAGAAGCCCGCTGAAAAAGCGGTTATCGACTGCTGCGAAAGCGGCTCTACCCTGAGATTTATTATCCCCGTTGCGGCAGCTCTAGGAACGGCGACGGAGTTTCACGGCAGGGGAAAGCTGCCGGAGCGACCCATAACGCCCTATCTTGATGAGTTTCCCAAGCACGGCGTTATGTTTGATTACAACGGGACGATGCCTTTCTCGGTAAGGGGAAAGCTGACGGCAGGGGAATACAGAATAAGCGGCGGAATATCCTCCCAGTTTATTACGGGATTAATACTTGCCCTTGCCATAGTCGACGGCGACAGCGAAATTGTGCTTACCTCCCGCCTTGAATCAAAGCCGTATGTTGATATAACCATCGACTGCATGAGAAAATTCGGCTGTAATATAACCGAAACGGACAGAGGCTATCTTATAAAAGGCGGTCAGCGGCTCAAAGCCTGCAATTGCACCGTGGAGGGAGATTATTCCCAGGCGGCGTTCTTTGAGGTTGCAAATACTCTCGGCAGCTGTGTAAAGATTGACGGATTAAATGTAAATTCGTATCAGGGGGACAAAAAAATCGTTGAAATCTGCAACGAAATAGTGTATAATAAAACTAATACGCTAATCCCGTTTAATCTTGACTGCTCCGACATTCCAGACCTTGTGCCGATACTTACGGTGCTGGGGACGTTTTGCAAGGGCAGGTCGTACATCACAAACGCTGCCAGGCTTAGAATCAAGGAGTGCGACCGGCTTACGGCAATGGCGAAGAATCTTAACGCTGTGGGCGCAAAGGTAACCGAACTTGACGACGGTCTTGTTATTGACGGTGTTGGCTCCCTTGAGGGGGGAGAGGTGGATGCATTCAACGACCATAGGATTGCAATGGCAATGGCTGTTTCCTCTACCCGCTGTAAAAAGCCTCTGATTATTACCGGGGCAGAGTGCGTTTCAAAGTCCTATCCCAATTTCTGGGAGGATTTCAGAGCGCTGGGCGGAATTGCGGAGGAAATATAGAATGTTAATGCAACAGCCTACGGAACAACAGCACAGTATTTTATATGCACGCAAAAAATTAAACATCGGCATATAGGAGAGTTAAAAATGAAAAAGGCATTATTTTTAGTTGACGACTACTGGCACAGGGCAGACACCATAAGTCCGCTGGTAGATATACTTTTTGATGAAAGCCAGTGGAATATGGTTTTCACAAAGAATCCCCAGGATTTATATGAAAACAGCGACATAGATTTGTTTATATCTTTTAAAGACCCAATAGAGAACGACCAGATTCCCACTCCAATCTGGTGCGATGAAAAGTGGACAAAGACTTTCATGGATATTGTCGCTTCCGGCACGGGATTTGTTGCCGTTCATGCGGCGGTGACCGATCTTGAAAAGGATCATCCAATTGTAACGGATATGCTTCATTCGGTTTTTATTACTCATCCTGAGCAGTGTGAGCTGTCGGTAAAAATAATCAAAGACCACCCTGTAACGGAGGGCGTGGCTGATTTTACCCTGCCTGAAAATGACGAGCATTATCAGATGGAAATGCTTGAAAATAGTGACGTTGAAATTCTGGCAAATACCGTTTCCAAAAACGGCGTTCAGCCGGGACTCTGGGTAAGCAGCTACGGCAGCGGAAAAATCTGTTGTTTCACTCCGGGGCATACAACCGTAAATCTGACCTGCGATGGATACACGCAGATACTGAAAAACGCAATAGAGTGGTGCAAGCGGTAGTTTAAAGTCAGATAATCTGAAACAGGATTTAAAGCTACTAAAGGAGCAGCATTATGGAAGAATTAAAATCTATTATGGAAAAGTTTGCGGCGTCAGGCTGGGATTTAATAGCTGTGCCTGCAAAGCAATGGTTAGAAGGTAAATCTGACAAAGATTCCTTAGTAGCTGCAGTTAATCAGGCTGATAAAGAATGTGGAAATTGCGGGTGCGAATTAGACCCTTTATCCTTTATATAAAAGAGCGTTGGAACTTCTTTAAGCATAATGCAAAATCATTTGAAAAATTAATTCCGTCGTATGTGCAATAAATTGAATTTTAACTTAGCAAATATCATTGATAAATAGGAGGAAGTAAAATGTCGTCAACATGGAGTAACAATATTACCTTTTCGGTTTTCGGAGAAAGTCACGGACCAGCAATAGGCGTGGTTATGGATAACGTTCCGCCGGGAGAAAGCATTGATATGGACAAGCTTATGCATTTTATGGCAAGGCGTGCTCCAAAAAGGGACAAAACCTCCACCCAGCGGAGAGAAAAGGATATGCCTCAGATAATGTCGGGATTTTTCAACGGAAAAACCACCGGTACTCCTCTTTGCGCCTTTATTCAGAACACTGACCAGCATTCCCAGGATTACGGTAGTATTTCAAAGCTTGCCCGCCCCGGACATGCCGATTACACGGGAGCTTTAAGGTACAGAGGCTTTAACGACCAGCGGGGCGGCGGACATTTTTCCGGCAGGCTTACTGCGCCCCTTTGCTTTGCGGGAGCGGTAGCAGGTCAGATCCTCGAGAAAAGAGGTATCTACGTCGGCGCCCATATCTCCGAGATTCACAAGATAAAGGACGACAGCTTCGACCATATCAGAACCACAAGAAACGATATTATAGCTCTGCGTGAAAAGGAATTTCCCACCCTTTCCGACCGCAAGGGCAAGCTTATGATAAAGGACATCGAAAAGGCAAGGGAGTGCCAGGACAGCGTTGGGGGAGTTGTGGAATGTATAGCCATAAACGTGCCTGCCGGAATAGGCTCGCCTATATTTGACGGACTTGAAAATTCCATCGCTCAGCTTATTTTCGGAATCCCGGCAGTAAAGGGGCTGGAGTTCGGCGCGGGCTTTAATGCGGCTAAAATGCTGGGCAGTGAAAACAACGACGAATTTTACGTCAATGAGCAGGGTCATGTTGTTACGAGGACAAATTTCCACGGCGGAATTTTAGGCGGAATATCTTCCGGAATGCCTATAACGCTGAAGGTGGCGTTCAAACCTACGCCGTCCATTTCACAGCCTCAGCAGACGGTGGATTATTCCGCTATGAAAAACGAAACTATTGTTATAAAAGGCAGACACGACCCGTGTGTTGTTCCGAGGGCGGTACCCTGCGTAGAGGCGGCGGTGAATATTGCGCTGCTTAATCATATGCTTGAATACCCAAATTTTTGATTGGTGACGTCGCTGATGACGACGAGGACAAGACGTAAATGGCGGCGTCACCTGAATAAACACATACAGGAGTGATATTTTGGAACAGGATTATTCCAATTTGAATATAACGCCGGATATTTTCAACCCTACGGATGTTTACGAGGTAAAAATACTGTTGGCGTATTTTCTGTTTCAGATGGACAGACCGGTTACGCCCAATCAGCTTACCGAAATAGCTACAGGCGACGGAATAGTGAATTATTTTCTGTATGCTGAAGCAGTTAGCGAGATGCTTGAAAACGAAACGTTAAGCCTTTCGGAGCAGGAGGGCACGTCATATTATGTGCTTACCGAAAAGGGCAGAGAGGGCGCTCAAAGCTTCAAAAAGCTTGTAAGCAAAAGCGTCCGTGACAGGATTTACGCTGCCGGACTGAGGTTTTTTGCAAAGCTTAAAGCGGAGCACGATGTTAAATTTGAAATTACTCCTGTAAAAAAAGGCTACTCAGTTCATTGTACCTGTGATGACAACGGTCTTGTGCTTATGGACCTTACCTTGTACGCTCCGGATAAAGAGCAGGCAGAGTATATCAAATCAAAGATAATGATGAACCCGACGGATTTTTACTGCCGGGTAATGGATTATGTTATAGAAAATGAGGAGTATGTTCCCAGTGTATCGGAGGATTTCTGAGTTTTAGTCCAACAGCATATGCACCACGTTTTTTGTGTTGGAGAATATTGCTTTTGAATGTGGACAATAATGTAGGTATAGCGTATTAAAATGTCTAAAAAAGTCGGGACGTTTTTGTGCACCCTAACAAATCTGACCACACTCGCTTGACAAAGAGGTCTGGATATGCTAAAATAAACGAGCTGTCGCAAGAGCGGGAGCGAGAGAAGTATAGAGCATAGTGAAGCGAAAAAAGAGGAGAGCTTAAAAAACTTTTGAAAAAGGGCTTGACA
>CALXIQ010000039.1 GCA_944388405.1 uncultured Ruminococcus sp.
TGTAAGCCGTCTGCAAATTTTCATTTCTCCGTCGCCTCCGGCTCCTACAAAATGAAAATTTGCGATATTCTACTTATCACTATATTTTTTTGAGAGTATGTGTCAACTATCATTGACTACTGAACATGAAAATACGGTTAAAAAGCGTAAAGGGTCTTTATTTTCTCGGAAAAGTATGTTATAATATAATGTCAGAAAATATATTGCAGACTATAAATCTGCCGAAAGGAATGTTTATAATGAATTATGTTTTTTCAAAAAAGGTTTCTCATCTTCAGGCGTCAGCTATCAGAGAGATTTTGAAGTTTACCGCCGACCCTGAGGTTATATCCTTTGCCGCAGGAAGCCCTGCGCCCGAGGCTTTCCCCATTGAAACCCTTACAAAGCTTTCTGCCGAGATTTTTGAGGAAGACCCTATCCTGGCTTTGCAGTACAGCGTTACCGAGGGCTACACCCCTCTGAGGGACGAGCTTAAAAAGCGTCTTGAGAAACAGGGCATATTCAATCCCGAAATCGATGACCTTATTATCACCAGCGGCGCTCAGCAGGCTAACGAGCTTGCCGCCAAGGTTATGTGCGACGAAGGCGACACCCTTGTGTGCGAAGCGCCATGCTTTATCGGTTCCCTTAACGCATTTAAATCCTATAATGTAAACCTGCGGGGAGTAACTCTCGACGATGACGGCATTAACCTTGAAGAGCTGGAGGAGGTTATGAAAGCCGGAGGAGTAAAGCTTATTTATCTTATCCCTAACTTCCAGAATCCCACAGGTCTTACCACCAGTCTTGAAAAGAGAAAAGCGGTGCTTGAACTGGCAGAGAAATATAACGCCGTGATTTTAGAGGATAACCCCTACGGCGATTTGAGATTTGCAGGGGAGGATATCCCCTCCATAAAGACCATGGACAAGAATGGCAACGTAATGTATTCAGGCACATTTTCAAAAATTCTCGCCCCTGGAATCCGTGTAGGCTACGCTGTGGGACCAAAGGAGATAATTCAGAAGATGGTAGTGTGCAAGCAGGTTGCCGATGTTCACTCCAACATCTGGGCTCAGGTGCTGACATATAAGTTTATTACCACTTGCGATATGGATAAGCATCTTGCCTCGCTGAGGAAGATATATAAGCACAAATGCGCCCTTATGCTCGATGAGATTCAAAAGAATTTCTCAAGCAAGGTTACCTTCACAAGACCAGAGGGCGGATTGTTCATCTGGTGTACTCTGCCGTCAGACTGCGATATGATGGCATTCTGCTCAAGAGCGGTTCAGGAATACAAAGTAGCTTTGGTTCCAGGTTCGGCGTTTATGATTAACGAAACGGATAAGACCACTTCATTCAGAGTTAATTTTTCCACTCCTACCGATGAGCAGATTATAAAGGGCTGTGAAATGGCAGGAAAGCTTTCCAAGGAAATGTTCGGAGATTAAGCCTAAAAGAATCATCAGTCCATTGAACCTTGACCGTGCGCCTTGCTTTGCGGCGAAACAGCCGCATATTGGCTACAGGGCAGTTTGTTGACCGTGTTAAACCGAAAGGAGGTTCTCGTCGGGTTGCACAAATCCGCAGGAATGCTATGAAAGTTCGATTTACCCTTTTGCAGATAATTGTGGCGACGGTGTCGATTTTTGCGCTGTGCGTGTGTGCCGCCGCAGATTGTTTTCTTATCTATTTGAATATAGTTGAGGTAAATAGCAATTCCTTTGTTATCAACGGAATTATAAGCTTAGCCGCCGCGATTATACTTGCCTTGCTGATTTTAAAGCCGTCGCTTACCAACGTGGTGAGAAAAAACGACGATGAAAACCCGGTACCTGCCCTTTCAGCGGTAAGAACATATCTGTGCTTTATTGCCCTTGACGCTGCGGCTATACTTTCCATCACACTGCTGGGAGCGGTTTTTGAAAAAGATGTGGTAATGTATATTATCATTGTCGCTCCGCTGCTGTTTATTGTGGGAGTGGTTAAGTACCTTTTCGATGTGCGCAGAATAGGCGTTGACGACAGCGTCGATGAGGATGATTCAAACGAATAAATACGCCGTTTAATCGGCAAAAAATCAATTACGAAACGGAGGATAGTCCGACAGAGAATTTAAATTCAAGCTGTCGGGCAAATAAAATGAGCGACACTAAAAAACTGATTTTCAGCGGTATCCAGCCTACCGGCACCTTTACCCTTGGCAACTACCTGGGTGCGGTAAAAAACTGGGGACCGCTTCAGGACGAATACGACTGCGTATATTCAATAGTTGACCTTCACGCAATAACGGTAAAGCAGGACCCCGTTAAGTTAAGGCAGAATTCAATGCAGGCATACGCCCTGCTTCAGGCGTGCGGACTTGACCCCCAAAAGTCCATACTCTTTTTCCAGAGCCACAATAAGTGCCATGCGGAGCTCAGCTGGGTGCTCAGCTGTACTACCCAGTTCGGCGAGCTTACCAGAATGACCCAGTTCAAGGATAAATCCGCAAAGCACGCCGACAACATTAATGCGGGACTGTTTACCTATCCCGTGCTTATGGCGGCGGATATTCTGGCATATAACGCCGACCTTGTTCCTATCGGCATAGACCAGAAGCAGCATCTTGAGCTGGCAAGAAACATCGCCCAGCGGTTCAATCAGCGTTACGGTGAATTTTTCACTCTGCCTGAGCCTTATATTCCCAAGGCGGGAGCAAAGATAATGTCGCTGCAGGACCCCACAAAGAA
Source organism: uncultured Ruminococcus sp. (assembly GCA_944388405.1). Lineage (GTDB taxonomy): Bacteria > Bacillota > Clostridia > Oscillospirales > Ruminococcaceae > FB2012. The sequence goes on from CALXIQ010000039.1 coordinate 2,715, forward strand.
AATGTCCAAGTCGGACGAGAACCCTAATGCCTGCATACTTATACTTGACGATAAGGACACCATAATCCGCAAATTCAAAAGGGCTGTGACCGATTCGGAAGCAGAGGTAAGATACGCCGAGGGCAAGGACGGAATAAACAACCTTATGACAATCTATTCCGCAGTAACAGGAAAGGATTACAATGAGATTGAGTCGGAGTTTGCCGGCAAAGGCTACGGCGATTTCAAACTGGCGGTGGGCGAAGCGGTAGCAGACCACTTAGAGCCGATAAGAAACGAGTTTGCAAGACTTATAAACGACAAGGCATATCTTAAGGAGTGCTACATCGACGGCGCTCAGAGAGCCGAAAGAATTACACAGAAGACCCTTACAAAGGTATATCATAAGGTAGGATTTGTAGACGCAAGATGATTTTTACGGAAAGGATCCGATTAAATTGAAAAACGTTTTACTGCTTGACACTGTACGGGAAATCAAAAAATCAATAAGCCGGTTTCTTTCTATTTTTACTATAATTGCGCTGGGGTGCGGATTCTTTTCGGGATTAAAAGCCACCATGCCGGATATGATAGACACCGCCTCCCGCTATTTTATCGAAAACAATCTGATGGATTATAAGCTTATGTCAAACATAGGCATAAAATCGGAGGACGTTCAGGCGGTGAGAAACGCAGAGGGCGTTGAGGGAGCGCTTCCCGGGTATTCAAAAGACGTTTTCTATTATTACGAAAACCAGAACTGCGTGCTAAAGGTTATGTCCTACAACCCCAATGTTGAGGAAGACAGCCCAAACCGCATAAACAAGCCCGTACTGCTTGAGGGCAGAATGCCTGAGAAATCCGGCGAGTGTGTGGTTGAAGTCAAAATATCAACCCCGGAGACCTTTGAAATCGGAAACACTCTGACCCTGGCTTCTCCCACTGAGGAGGAAGATATTCTCGACACCTTTGCCACCGATACCTTTGAGATTGTGGGAATTGTAACCTCACCCCTATATATTGGCTACGAACGGGACTCCACAAATATCGGCAACGGCTCGGTAAACAGCTATATAATCGTGCTGGAAGAGGACTTTGTGTCTGATTATTACAGCGAGCTTTACATAACTTTTGAGGGAATGGACGATTACGACCCATTTTCACAGGAGTATACCGACGCCGTAAACCAAAAGAAAACCGCTGCTGTAGAGGCTTTTACCCAAAGCGTTCAGTCAAGATATGATGAGCTTTTGGCAGACGCTCAGGCGGATATAGAAAGCGCACAGGTTCAGGCGCAGACTCTTGAGGAGGTTTTAGCATCGGATACCGCCGCCCTTGAAACGCTGAAACAGCAGGGAAGCTCAGAGCTTGAGGAGTATCAGGCTCAGTACGACCAGCTGAGCGACAAGGAATCTGCCCAGGGTTATCTGCTTCAGACCAGACTTGTTCAGGCGCAGGATAAGCTTGATATTCTTGATGAGCTTATTGCCTCAAGAAACGAGGGCTCAACAGCGGCTGATGAAAAATATGCCGCCCAGCTTGAACAGACAAAAGCGGAAATTCAGGCTGCGTCACAACAGCTGGAGGTTATGCCACAGTTGCAGGTTTACGAAAGCGACAGATTTTCCAGCACCGATTACAGCTCCTTCAAAAGCGACAGCGAAAAGGTTGACGCTGTTGCAAAGGTGTTCCCAGTGTTCTTTATTCTTATTGCTGCACTGGTGTGCCTTACCACCATGACCAGAATGGTGGAGGAACAGCGTATTCAGATTGGCACATACAAGGCGCTGGGCTATTCGTCGGGCAGGATAATTTCAAAATATCTTATTTACGGCTCTCTTGCCGCAATTCTGGGAAGCTGCATAGGCACCGCCATAGGGCTGCAGGTGTTCCCGTATATTATTTATAACAGCTATAAGATAATGTACAATATCCCCAGCATAGATACCCCTTTTAAGCCGGTGTATATGATACTTTGTATGCTGGTATCCCTTGCATGCACCTGCTCGGCGGTGGTGTATTCCTGCATAAGAGAGCTGAAAGCCCAGCCCTCACAGCTTATGCGTCCAAAGCCTCCCGTTTCGGGACGTAGAGTGCTCCTTGAAAGAGTGGGCTTTGTGTGGAAGCGGCTTGACTTTCTGGCAAAGGTTACGGTGAGAAATCTTTTCAGATACAAAAAGCGTTTTCTGATGACGGTGGTAGGCGTGGCAGGCTGTACCGCACTTATCATAACAGGCTTCGGACTTAAAAATTCGATTAAATCCATTGCTGACAGACAGTTTAACGAGGTTCTGAATTACGACGCCGTTGTAGTGCTCAATCAGGACGCCCTGGATAATACCCCATCACCCGCCGACAGACTGGAGGATTATGAGGAAATAGCAAGCCGCATAACCTTTAACCTCACCGAAACCACGGCGGAGAGCGGAGAAAATACCCAGTCTGTCAGCGTGGTAGTTCCCGACGAAAAGGAGCTGCTTAACGATTATATACAGCTTATCTCAATCGACGGCGACGAGGAGTGCCATCTCAGCGACGATGAGGTTATCATCACCGAAAAGCTTTCTCAGATGCTTGATTTGGAAGTGGGGGACAGCTTTATAATTCAGTCAGACGAAAAGGGAGATGTAAGCGTAAGAATAGGCGCAATTGTGAAAAACTATGCCTTCCATTACGTTTATATGTCGCCGGAGCTTTACGAAACCCTCTATGGTGAGCAGCCTGTTTTTAACCTGGCGTACATAAAGCTTGCCGACGGAGCAGACGAAAACGTCTTTAAGGAAAAGCTTATAAGCGATTCGGAGTATTTCTTAGGCATAACCTCCAAGACCGACAGCAGCCGGGGATTTTTAAATTCGGTGGACAGCCTTGATACAATAGTGCTGCTGCTTATCTTCTGTGCAGGACTGTTGGCAGTGGTAGTGCTTTACAACTTGGCAAACATAAATATAACCGAGCGTAAGCGGGAGATTGCCACAATAAAGGTGCTGGGATTTTACGATTCCGAAACTTCGGCTTATATCTACAGGGAAAATATCATCTCAGCAGCTATAGGAATAGCGGTGGGCTTGGTTTTAGGCAAGATTCTCCACTATTTTGTGGTAATAACCACCGAGATAGACATTGTAATGTTTAACCGTTCTCTGGTGTGGTGGGCGTATCTTTTCGGAGCGCTGCTTACAATGGTGTTTGCCGCCATAGTCAATGTGGTGCTGCATTTCAAGCTTAAAAAGATTGATATGGTGGAATCAATGAAATCCATTGAATAATAAATACACAAAAAATAAAAATCCGGATATTGTCCGGTGGGAGGTATAGTATGGAAAACAACAAGAAAGCTTTAAAGGTTAATTGGTGGGTATTAATTGTGGCATTCCTGCTGGGAGCGGTGGCAGGCTACTTTCTCGCTCCTGCCAAAAAGGGAATAATAATCGGAAACAACAACTGCAACAGCTTTGTTCCCGAGGATTTTGATGATTTTGACGACGATGATGAGGAGTCGTGGGAGGACGAAACTCAGTCCTACTCCTTCTGACAAGCTAATGGCATTGCCGCAGGTGATAAGACACCTTTACAATTTTATACGAAAGGCGTAATAACTATGAAGTTAGGTATGGTAGGTCTGCCCAATGTGGGCAAATCAACACTTTTTAATGCACTTACAAACGCAGGAGCGGAGTCTGCAAACTACCCCTTCTGCACAATAGAGCCCAATGTAGGAATAGTTTCTGTTCCCGACGAGCGGCTTGAAAAGCTGAGGGATATGTACCATCCGGTGAAGTTTACCCCTGCAACCCTTGAATTTGTGGATATAGCAGGCCTTGTTAAGGGCGCATCCAAGGGCGAGGGACTGGGCAACAAGTTTCTTTCAAACATCAGAGAGGTGGACGCTATCGTTCACGTGGTAAGATGCTTTGAGGACGAAAACATCGTTCACGTTGATGGAAGCATTAATCCCGTAAGAGATATTGAAACCATAGATCTGGAACTTATTTTTTCCGACGTTGAGCTTATCGAGCGTAAGCTGGACAGAACCAAAAAAGCAATGAAAGGGGACAAGTCCCTTGCATCGGCGGTGGATTTTCTTGAAAGGCTGAAAGTCCATCTTGAAGAGGGCAGACCGGCAAGAGCCTTTGAAATGACCGATGAAGAACTGGAGCTTCTTAAAGAAACGCCTCTGCTTTCCTTAAAGCCTGTAATTTACGCTGCCAATCTGTCGGAGGACGATTTTATAAACAATATCAACTCTAACCCTCATTACAAGGCGGTATGCGACATTGCACAAAACGAGGGCAGTGCAGTGTTCCCAATCTGCGCCCAGATTGAAGCTGAAATTGCGGATATGAATGATGAGGACAAGGCGATGTTTTTAGGCGAGCTTGGGCTTGAAACCTCCGGTCTTAACCGAATCATCAAAGAGGGCTACTCGCTGCTGGGGCTTATCTCCTTCCTTACGGCAGGGGAACCTGAGGTAAGAGCCTGGACAATTAAAAAAGGCACCAAAGCCCCCCAGGCGGCAGGAAAGATACACTCCGACTTTGAAAAGGGATTTATCAGAGCGGAGGTTGTGTCCTTTGACGACCTTATGAGCTGCGGCTCAATGGCGGGAGCAAGAGAAAAGGGCCTTGTTCGTCTTGAAGGTAAGGATTATGTTATGCAGGACGGCGATATAGTTCTTTTCAGATTTAACGTGTGATTTTTATGAAATAATAAGGGGGCTTTGATATGAAAAGCTTTAAGGAACAGGCACAGCGGCTGGTCTCACAAATGACGCTGGAGGAAAAATGCTCTCAGCTGAGATACGATTCCCCAGCAATCGAACGCCTTGGAATAGATTCCTACAACTGGTGGAACGAAGGTCTTCACGGCGTTGCCAGAGCGGGAACTGCTACCGTTTTCCCTCAGGCTATCGCAATGGCTGCGGCTTTTGATGAGCAGCTGATTTTTAAGGCGGCGG
>CALXIQ010000040.1 GCA_944388405.1 uncultured Ruminococcus sp.
TTCCTGTGCTATACTATTCATCAGAACAACTCCCTTTTTGATACTTTGTTTTGGTGGTACTTAACATTATATCATTTTTGGAGTTGTTCTTCTTTTTTATTGTCTACTATCTATTGTAGCATAACACCGCTGATTTTACAGGTAAATTTATTTTCTATACATAAAGGCAACACCGCTTTAATCCCGCCCGTTGGCGTTTTTATGCGGTATTGCCTTATAAATTAAATTCAGATAGCGTTCTGTTACGCTTCCGCCTTTTTTAGTATCCTGATTATCTGTACCACGGCGTCATGAAACTTTTCCATATCCTCATCGGAAATTCCGTTGAACAAAGCCAGCAGATCCTCCATTATTTCCGCCTTGGTTTTTTTGATGAAGTCGTCCGCTTTGCCGGTAAGGCGGATATTAATTATACGCCGGTTGCTGTTGTCCTGCATACGCTCGATAAAGCCTTTCTCCACCAGCTGCGCCACCGCCCGGGTTGCCTGCTCGTTGCTGGTGTTGATTTTTGATGCCAGCTGGGACATTGTCAGCTTTTCCTCTATGGCAAGTGCCAGCAGTATAATCTGCTGGGTTCTGGTTATGCCGTATTTCTGCTTATCAAATGTATCAAAAACAAGCTTCCTGCAAAGGGGATAAAGCTCATACACTGCGCCTATGCAGGCGGTTCTTGTTTTGTTGTTCATATAAAATCTGCTCCTGTTTTTAAATAAGTTACAAATAATATTATACTACACATTTATCAAAAGTCAAGGCTTTGACCCCATATAAAAATACAGACGAAATCCGTCTTTAAGTGGATTTCGTCTGCTGTCACGGTCGTCGGTTAAAAATATCCTGCCAACGGCTTATGTGTTTTTGTTACTCGCTGTCTGCCAGCTTGCTTCTGAACACCTCAGCCAGTTCCACGTTGAGATATTCTGCGGAAGGCAGACTGTAGGCGTCGTTCTGGTAAAGACCGAAGGTGTTTTCGTGATAGGTATGATAGGTAAAATGCACGTTGTATTCCTTGCAGATGTCAATCATATCGGCAGTCCACTGCTCGCCGCCTCTGCCTTCAACGCAGGCGGTGATGGCTGCGCCGAACTCACCCATATACATAGGCACATTGTTTTCCTCGCCGAATGCCAGATACTGCAGCATTATAGATTCAAGATAATCGGGCCCCAGGGTCATAACTTCCTCAGCCAGTGAGAAATCTATTCTGGGCATTGCAACGCAGTCGGTGTCAACCTTCTTTACCTTTGCCTTAATTACATACTCGCAGCCTTCTTTCAGCTCAAATTTATATCCTGAAACGTTGGCATCTGAGGTAGTGTCGAAAATGGTCATGCAGCCGGTTGTATAGCCGTCATACTCGTTGTATGCGCTGCTGCCCTGTCCGTCCTGAGCCCAGAAATACAGCTCACTTGTGCTGGTGTCAAAGGTAAGATTTTTTATTTCCGCCGTAAGCTCGCCGTCTGTATACTCCTCAACAACAACGTCATCAAACATTACAGTGCCGCCCACGCCGGTGGTATTTGCCTGGAGGGTTACAGAGCCGATGTTATAATTCTCCGTTCTGCTTACAGGCTCAGACTGATAAAGCACCCAGCCGTCCTCCAGCTCTTCAACCGCTTCGGAGGTGCTGCAGCCTGCCCAGGAGTTTAAAACATTGGAGGTTACAACCTCGTCTGAGGGATAATATTTATACTGTCCCGCCGTATTTGCCCAGTCCATATCCTGATGGGTAAAGTTATATGGGTCGTAGCAATGGAACTCGTAAACGGTGTTATCGTCGTCAAGCAGGAACTGTGTTTCGGGAATGCTTACGCTCCAGTCGGATTCCAATGTGGTGGTATCCTGAACGGCGCAAACTCTCTCGGCGAATATAATGTGGTTTGTGTCGTATTCGCGAATTGCGTCGGTAATCTCCTGCATCAAATCACGGCACTGATTAACCGACTCCTCGGTGGTAGAAAGCTTTGGAACGATAGGCTCATTGATAATTCCGTAGCCGAAAACGGTAGGCTCATCGGCATAACGCTTTGCAAACTCCGCCCACAAGGCTTTAAGACGCTCCTGGCTTTCCTCGTCGCTCCAAAGCGCTGTGCCCTCGCCTTGAGATTGATAACCGCCCTGAGGAACGTGCATGTTAAGTATCAGACCCACGCCGTATTTTTTTGCCCATTCGATGTTCTCATCTATCCACTCGAAGCCGCTTTCCTTATACTCATAGGGATTGTCGTCATCCTCAAAGACATGATAGTCAAGATAGAAACGAACGCAGTTAAAGCCCATTTCGCTTAAATCCTTGTACGATGATTCGTCGTGGTCGGTAAGAAACGGTTCGGTGTGAGTAGTCCACACATCGTTTCCGAAAGCGATTCCTTTAAGCCAGACTGCTTCGCCCTCGCCGTCAACCACCTGACCGTCCTCAACATGGACAAAGCCCTTGCTGGCGATTGAATCTACTGCAACCGGAGTTTCCGAGCTGTCCGAACCCGAACCTGTCTCGCTGCTTTCATCGCTTCCGCCGCAACCTGTGAATGTTGCCGCCAGCAAAGCCGACGCCACTGCTGCCGCTGCCAATCTTTTAATTTTCCGCATTTAATTATCCTCCTGTCTGAGCTGTGTTTTATGTATTACAACCAACTTCGCTTAAATTATACTTATATTATACATATAAAACGCCCAAAAGGCTACTATATAATTCACATAAGCTTGCACTATTTTCAGTTTTATAGAGGGGGATTATAAAAATGCGCTTTATGGGAAAGCATCGCAAAGCGGTATGCCGGCAATTATGTTAAGCAGATATTATAAACCGCTTCTTTAAAAACAAAAAAACGGAAGCCAAAGCTTCCGCAGCCGATTGCAGGAAAAAAACCATCGCAATCGACTTTTTTAATATGTTTTTATGGGTCTTTAATTTTTTCTTTTAACCACAACACCTATAGCAAGCGCTGCGCAAGCCGCTAAAAACAGCAGTGCAGCTCCTGCAAGCAACAGTCCGTTGTTTCCCGTTTCAGGGGTGCTGTCCACTTCGGCGTCAGAACCGTTTCCCGCAGGCTCTGTATTATTTTTGTCGGAATTGGAATCGGCTGATGTGTTGGAATCCGATGCCTCTTCCGAGTCAGCGGCTGCGTCGGAATCTGTAACCGTGTCAGAATCTGCCGCAGTGTCGGAATCGTTAGCCGCTCCCGAGCCGTAAGCTGTATCCGAATCTGCCGCCGCATCTGAATCGGCGATTGATTGGGATGAATTGTCGGCTACGCCATCCGATTCGATTGTTTCGGAGCCGTCACGGGTCAGGCTTAGCTTTACAGCCGGGGTCTGTTCTTCAGTGACCACCGAAACGCCTTCCTTGGTGAGAACCCTTACCCTGGCAAGCAGAACATCTCCGCTTTCAAAGGATTCCGTGCAGGAAAACTGCAATGTTATCTCCATCGTTCCCGACAGTTTGTTGTCAGCTTCAAAAAAGCTGGTCCAATATAAGCCGTTTGCAACAACCGGGCCGGCTGACATGCTGCCTGACGAGGAAGCAGAATCGGTTACGGTTACTCCCTCGGGACAGGCTATGCCGATTTCAACTCCCGCATATGCCTCCTCAGGCTCAACTTCAATGGACGCCTCAAAGGTCGTCTGCGTTTCTGTAAGAGTTATCTGTTGTTCAGATACCTGAACAGCAGCTTCTTCAGCAAAGGCTGTTATTGTCCCCAGTGATAATAAACAGCAGCAAGCAAGTAAACAAGCGATTTTTTTCAATCAAATCATCCTTTCACAATAAAACGGTATACAGCAATTGGGAACTGCCGCATCAAGGCAATCCCCAATTTCCGCAGATACTGATGCTCTACCGATTTAAGCGATAAAGCCGGTCATGATTATGAAGTCTGCGGTATCAACAACTCCGCTGCCATCGATATCGCAGTCTGCGTTATTGGTCTGATAATTGTTCAGTGCAATCGAAAGGTCGGCTAAGGTTACCGAACCGTCGTTATTAATGTCGGCGGCATCGCGATAGGAAACAACTTCTACAGTTTCTTCTCCATCCGTTACAGCAACGGGACCTTCAAAAGTTCCGTCGTCGTTTGTAACTGCCGTGTTGATATTCTGAATAGTTATATCCGTGTTGCCTGCGGTTGCGCCTTCCTTAAGCTTGAGAACGATCTGCATAACATCTACGTCGCCTGAAACTGCTTCGCTTGTTCCTATAATCATTCTTACAGTACCCTCGGTGCTCTTATCGGCAGCGATTGTGGTGTTATCAAGAAGCGACTTTACTTCTGCTACTTCAAACACATCGCTGTCATAAGCTACAGCCACATCAAAGCTGTTTAAACCTGCAAGCTCTTTCATTGATACCGTGCAGGTTACGGTGTCGTCATTTTCTACAACTGCAATTTCCTTATCTGTGCTGATTTCTGCGCTGCCTGCATTGACTGCTGAAATACCGAAGGGCTGAGTAAAGCTTATTCCTTCGTCTCCCTTGAGCTGGGCGCGAACATAGCTGTGAATTTTATCCTCATAGTCGTTAAGGTCGATTGTGTTACCTGTAGCAATAACTTCGCCGTCGGCAATCCATTCAACTGTGTGATAAAGCTCGCCTTCGATTGTAATTGTGTCCTCGTCCTGGTCAACCTCGATATTGGTAATAACGGGAGGCTGATAATCGTTGATAGTATCAATATCAGTTATTGTGTAGCCTTCTCTCTTGGCAACCTTTGCGCTGGCGTAGAATGTGCCGTTTTCCATTGACTCACGAACATTTTCGGGAGTGTTGGAGGGAAGGAGCATCATATTGTAGCTGTGACCTGTAGCTGAATTGGAGTGTGTGTCGTCGTTGGAGAATCCCCATACGAACCGTCCTTCAGGCATTGTTTCCATGAGAATGTTGTCCCACAGAATACGGTCGGAATAAGAATCGCCGTCCAGCTTGTTGATTATCTCCATACCTACGCATGCGCTGTACTTGGTGAACAAATCAACATACTTCTGAACCGTTGCGGGATTTGAGGAAGCTTCCTCTCCGGCAGTGCCGCTTGTGTTGCTGCCTCCGGTATATCTGCCCGGGTGATTGATGTGGCAGATACCGCCCAGCTCTTGCGTCTTGGCAATATTGCTTTCAAGGGTTGCTCCCGCTTCATTGTTGAAAGGTGTAAAGAAAGTGTTCAAATGATCGCTCAGCGACTGCTCATCCGAATTCATAATGGCAACCATGCCGCGTCCGTCTCTTCCCACACCGTATGTGATTTCTTGCAGTCTTTCATCCGTCAGATATGTGCGACCTTTGCCTGTGGGATCGTCTTTACGATTCCATGTGGTGTTAGTAACGTTATGGTCGGTCAAGGCAAGAATGTCAAAGCCCTTTTTGTAGTGTTCTTCAATTGTGTCTGCCGGTTGGGGAGAACCGTCGCTCTCATTGGAATGTGCATGGAAATCAGCTTTGTACTGTCCATATGCTTCCCAGTCTACGCTGGCATAGGGGCTGTCGATGGTGAAGTCAAGAACTCCTGTTTCATCCTTTTCCTGGGCTGCTACGCTGGTGGCAACTGTTCCAGCCAGAACTGCAGCCGCCAAAATAGTTGCGGTTGTTTTCTTCAACATATTCTTCTTCCTCCTCAGATATTCTTTGCAAACATTCGCAATTACATTATAACGCCTGCTGTGTAAGGCTGCTATCACTCTACAGTAAATAACCGTCAAAAGTTTATTTACAAAGGTTTTAAACAACTTAACATTGCAAAAACAAATTACATAATTAAAAAAGCCTCAGTCATACAGGCACAAAAATATCCGCTATCACAAAATCGATAACGGATTTCAGCCATTCAAAATGTAAGCTTTCTCTTGGATTTTTATAATGTGTATGGTATAATAAAATCATCGCCGACAAGGCAGTACGCGGATATGCAAAAAACGAGGTAAAATACAACTATTGTAGGCAATGACCCGTTTTTGCCCCATCCGTATTGCTAAAATAATATTATCAAATCAGCAAATACAGCGATTGTGTAACAGCATTACAAGGGGGATTTTTGTGTCTGTTTATGTAACATCAGATCTGCACGGGCTGGAACTTTGCAAGTTGAAAGCGCTTTTGCAAAAGGCGGAATTTTGCTCGAAAGATTGGCTTTACATTCTTGGCGACGCAGTGGATCGCCGCAACGACGGCGGAGTTGAAATTTTAAAATGGCTTTTGGTTCAGCCCAACGTGCAGCTGATTTTAGGAAATCACGAAGCTATGCTGCTTTCATGCGATTTTGTTTTTAATGAAATCACCAACGAAAGCCTCGATAAGCTAAGTGCTGAAAAAACAGCGCTTCTTTTTAATTACATTCAAAACGGAGGAGCCGTCACGCTGAAGGCGTTGAAAGACGCTATGAAAACCGATCCCGAAATCATATTGGATATTCTTAATTATCTCAGGGAAGCCCCGCTTTATGAAACGGTTTGCGTCGGCGACAGAGATTTTCTGCTTTGCCATTCGGGACTTGATAATTTCAGCCGTGAAAAAAAGCTGTCTGAATACGACCCCCATGATTTTCTCTGGGCAAGACCACAAATAGATACAGTGTATTTTGAGGATATAATAACCGTTTTCGGTCACACCCCCACAAAGTTCTACCGCCAAAGTCTGAACGGCAGAATCCTCCACACACAAACCTGGATAGATATTGACGTGGGCGCTGCATACGGCAACCCGCCCGCCCTGCTGCGGCTTGACGATTTAACTGAGTTTTATCTGTAAGTCAACACCTTACCTGCAAGCTTATTTGTCCGCTTTTGGCATATGCTCGTCCGCCTGTTTTGCCGCTATGCACAACGCCATTGCAAACATACCCACTGCGCCGCCTATAATCAGTCCTATCACGAAACCTAACATACCGATTCCTCCTTGTTCCGCATTTTTGATAACCCAACGGATTGTATATATTTTATGTATTTGCGCCAACGATATTCAGCTTTTAAGTCCCTTCGACATTTCACGGAGGGACTTTTTTGCAAAATCGCTTGCAATATAATCATAGCATCTCTCCCTGCACGAAACAAGTCGGATTACGTACTTGTTTTATCAAAGCCAAAAAGCCGAAAACAAAAACGCTCTGCGGCTTTTGACCGCAGAGCATAATTTTTACTGCTGTTAATAAATGTTCGGATAAGACCGTCAGATGTCGGAGATGGAATGGCATCTGCCATGCTTTTACAACGGCTTTTAAAATGCTGCTGTTAAACTAACTATTTTCTTCATTGTGCGCCTCCGGCTGTCGGTTTGCTTCGTCAAGAACCTCCCCAAGTCCGGCATTGTAAAGCGTTTGGTTAAACTCTTCAAGATAGACGTCAACATCGTCCACGGAGGCAGAAAAGGTTGAAATTGTTTTAATTACTTCTTTGTCGGTCGCCGATAAATCGCTTTCGTCAAAAAAGAAGCCGAATCCGTCCAACATTTGCGCATTTTCGTATGCCGTGTAGAAACCTCTGTTGTACTACCTGCTGTGTTTCTCCTGCATTGGATCCACTCCCTGATTTTCAGACAAAGACCTTACTGTTTCCACTCATTATACAGCCTGTTCACCTCAGCCAGAGCTTCATCTATTCCGGCGGATTTCAACTGCTCGTTGGCGGCGTTAATTGCGGTTTCAAGGTCGCCGTATTCGCCGTAGTTGCCGTAGAACACGCCGTAAAACTCATCATAGATTGCGGCTAATTCCTCAAGCTTTGCAAGCAATTCTTCGTCGGTTATTTCAAAGCGGTAAAATGGCGAAACCCCCGCGTATTCACTACATATCTCATAATCTCTTTGCTTATTGGGATTATCGCCAACGCTGTCTTCCGCTAAAAATGGATTTGTCATTGTCTCAGTTCTGTCTCTGAAAGGCAGAGCGTTTTTGTTAAGCTTCCTGATGCCGTCATTTATCGAATAATTTCGCCCCTCGATGCCGTTGTAAATCATTTTTGCAAGCTCGCTATCGGTATTAAGCAATGCCAGCAGTTGAAAAGCTTCTTCTTTGTGCTCGCTTTGCGATGAAATCCCTGTTACATCTTTTATCTCTTCCAGCTGTAAGTAGCCATTTGAAACAACGATTGATGAATCAACGCGCAGAGGCCAACCGCGTTCTAAACTGCAGAGATAGTTTTCCATATAATCATAAACACTTGAAACATATCCTTTTTCTTTGTATTCGGATATTCTCTCAAAATACTGCAGTGCTTTTTCATTCTCGAAAATATTTTCAGCCTGAGCAGTTTCGGCATTTATGTATATCCCGTTGTACTCGCAGAAATCCACCATCTGTTGGTATGAGTCACCCGTGCTGTCAATCAGCAAGGCGGAGATATTGTCCTCCGCAAGGGTTGGCATATACTGCTCAAGGTCGTCAAGACTTTTTATTGAATCGGGATCAATACCGTATTCTTCGCAGATTGTTTCATTAACGCTTAATACCATTGGCGCTGCCAGCAGATAGTCGGAAGATTTACCGTATATATTTCCATCGGAAGCAGTTGTTTGTATCCAGAAAGTTTCATCAAACTGTTCATAAAACGCCTTGCCCAAATCGGTCTGAAAATACTCATTCAACGGTGCCAGATAGCCTTTTTCCATAAACAAGTCAAAGGTGTTTTCCGGTCCTCCAAATATGCTTATACCGGTACCTGTATTAACTATATCAACCTGCTCGCCGTTTTCAAGCATCTTTTCATAAGCTTCAATGTTGGGGTAAGCTATTTCGTAAAAATAGTCAACTTCGCTGTTATTTATAAATTCAACGTAGAAGTCATATCCCTTTTCGTCAAGATATTCGTTTACGGCGTTCTGGATATATATCTCATCATATATTCTGGGATCTTCTTCTGAGGTCAGATATTTTACATTGTAATTTGAAAGATAGACAATTTTAGTTTTACCCTCATAGGTAACCGGCTCTACAGGGTCAACTTCAAATCGGGTCAAACCGGGATTTATATACTCATTGGGAGCTGTTTCCTGGTTTGTCTGGGGCTCTGACTCCGATTGGGAATCAGAACCGGAATCGGTGTTTAAATCCGGCAGAAAATCATTCTCAGATTCTATCTGTTCAAATGCGAAATCTGCGTTTTCATAATTAAAATTCCAAAAATCTTCGTCAGAAAGAAGACCATAGCATTCCTGATATAAAATTAAATGACCGTAAGAGGTATGACCGTAAAACGAACCGGATAAATTCTTCCTAACGTCCTCGTCGGTAGAGGTGTTGTAAACCCCAACTCCATTATCACTTTTTTCTCCCTCATAAATGCTGAAATGATAAAAAATCCTGTCCCCATCTACATAAAGTCTGCTTACGTGCCCTTCTCCTTCAAACAACAACTCTGATTCGTCCTCATCAAGGTCATAGCAATAAACTTCCGAATGTGTGCCGTCGTTATCGGAAATAACATAATACATTTTATTGCCGTCATACTGCCACACATTGGTATTATCATTGTTTTCAATAATCACTGTGCGTTCCTTGCTGTTAATGTCAACATATTCAACAGTAGACTTGCTACTGTCCTGAGTATATTCATTGTGCTGAAAATAAAAACGGTTATTATATAAATATAATGACTCCATTCCTAACACATTTTCATTTGCAATGCCAATTTCGCCATAGTTGTTGAGTGTCATATCCGAAAGGTCCAGCAAGCACAGCTGATAATGCTCTTTTATATCCTGAACATTGATAACTTCGGTATCGGTTACTGAACCTACAAACCCCAGCTTGCCATCAATAAGTACAGGATTTACCATTGCGCTTATAGCAACATCCGAGGTAAACACCTGCTTTTTATTTAAACCATCGGTGTCCGCTTCATAAACAACAAATTGATTGACGTTGCTTTGGTAAATTGAATATAGTCTATCGTTGTAAATAAATGCACTGTCAAAATTATATACATCCTGAGGCATAACCGCCGTGCATTTGGTGTTGGGATTTTGGGCAAATGTTTCATGCTTGCAGTCGGGCTGGGAGCAGAAAACCTGATAGCTGTTGCTGGCAAAATCCCATATGTAAAGTCTGTCGTTATTTACTCTGAAAGCATAGCTGTCGGCAACGGTCAGACCATCAGCCTGGAACTCGACCGCTTCACCGGCATTTTCATCTTCGTCCCCGCAAGCCGCAAAAAGCAAGCTTATTATAATCAGTAATGCCGGAATAATTTTTTTCATTGTTCTCGCCCCTCTTTCTAAAAGTTTCATTCCGCCGTCGTCGGCGTCAACGTCTTTTCCTATAATTCAATTATACACCAATGTTGATTATTTTCAAGACATTCTGGCTATATTTGCATTATGCCGCCTTAATTTCTACCTATTGCACAACATTTACTGCTAAAATTTGTGCAAGATTAAATCTACTTGGATTTACCGATAAAAACGCAACTCGAAATCTCCAAAGTCGCCTTTTTTAGTGCTTCTCGTCTTTCAAAATACAATTCAGTACAACAATAACCTACCGCCTGTTGACAAACTTAATGTTTTAGTTTATAATGGCGTTGTTGCCGCAATCAGAGCGGGTATGTAAAACGCATAATCCGTTATCACTTTGTGGTAGCGGTTTTTTCGTGTCTGATGACGTTTTTCCTATTGCGTATTCTGTCCGAAACGCCAAACTTGCAGAATACAGCCGAGCATAATGTAGCTAAGCTGCCAAAAGGCAAAAGAAAATTAAAAAAGTTCAGAAAATTTGAATGGATTACTGATTGTCAATCGTATTATAGGTGAAGTCGGATATGACTATCTTAAATAATACGGAGGGATTTTTATGAAAAAGACAGTAGTTGGTATTTTAGCAGCAATCATGGCATTATCCATAATAACGATAAGTGCGCTTGCTGCCGGTAATGGCAACGGACGAAATTTTGTCGATTCAAACAGCGATGGTGTTTGTGATAATCTGGAACCAGGAATTTGCCGCGGACAGAATTTTGTTGATTTAAACGGAGACGGTATATGCGACAACTGCGGCATAAGCGGTAACAGCAAATATTTTGCAAATGCCGACAACTCACAAACCGCAAACTCACCTACTGGTGGAAATGTTAACGGACAAAACTTTGTCGATTCGGACGGCGATGGAGTTTGTGATAATCTGGGAACAGGAGTTTGCAACGGACAGAATTTTGTTGATTTAAACGGAGACGGTATATGCGACAACCTTGGTCAGGGAAAGGGCCGGGGTTGTGGCTTGCGAGGTGGTCACAACAGGTAACAGGAGGCAGTAAAATGCGGAGCGAGCAAGAGGTAAACAGAGCCATCGAGCAATATTCTAATATGATTCGACGGCTTTGCATGATTTATCTAAAGAATTATGCTGATACCGAGGACATATTTCAAACGGTGTTTTTGAAGTATGTCCTTAGCTCCGTTTCATTTGAAAGCCAAGAACACGAGAAAGCTTGGTTCATTCGTGTAACGATAAACGCTTGCAAAGATTTGCTCAAAAGCTTTTTCCGCAACCGCACAGTTTCCTTAGATGAAATTATAGAACAGCCATCGGAAATGTCAACTGATGACAAAGAGGTATTAGAAGCTGTATTATCACTCCCTCAAAAATACAAGGATGTTGTGTATCTTCACTATTACGAAGATTACACCGCCCCACAAATAAGCCGCATTTTAGGGAAAAACGTAAATACGATCTACACGCTTTTAACTCGCTCAAAGCAACTGCTTCGAGAGAAATTGGGGGGTGACGGTGATGAATGACAGATTGAAAAATGCATTTGATAAAATACAGGCGGAAGAACAATTAAAGGACAGCACAAAAGCATTTATTTATAAAAAAACGAGAGGATATACCCGTAGGAAAACTGCTGTTTACCGACGTCTGATACCTGCTGTTGCGTGTTTTCTGGTTATAATATTGGGTGGATATTGGCTTTATTTTATTCCTACGGTCGAAATCAGCATTGATA
Source organism: uncultured Ruminococcus sp. (assembly GCA_944388405.1). Lineage (GTDB taxonomy): Bacteria > Bacillota > Clostridia > Oscillospirales > Ruminococcaceae > FB2012. The sequence goes on from CALXIQ010000040.1 coordinate 11,920, forward strand.
TAAATCCCTCTATCGAATTAGGTGTGAATCGATTTGATAAGGTCGTTTCCGTTGCAAGTTATAATAGCGACGGGCAAGAATTAGCAGCTTCGCTTGATATAAAATATCTTGATTACAGCGAAGCCGTCAACCAGATATTGACTAATGAAAATATAAGCGAGCTATTATCAAACGACGAGGTCATGACAATCTGCGTTATCGGGTCGGACGATGAGCAATCTGACAGGGTGCTGTCGGAAATAGAGTCCTGCACATCCGAAGAATCAAACACATACTGCTATTATGCAGATTCGGATGAAGTAAGTCACGCCCACGAAAATGGTCTTTCATACGGAAAGTACAGGGCATATTTAGAGCTGCAGGCTCTTGATCCCACGATCACCGCAGAAGACATACAAAATATGACCATGCGAGAAATTCATGATCTGATTCACAGCTTATCGTCAGACAGCAATTCCGCCGCAGACTCAGAAAACGACAGTGAGCACGAGCAAATCGAAAACGGAACAGGCAATATGCACGGGCAAAGTCAGGCTCAAGACAACGGTCAATGGCAAGGTAACAATCATGGTAATGGGCAAGGTCAGGGGCATGGTAACGGTCATGGTAATAGGCAATGACAAGGCGTCTCCGCTTTTGTTTTCAGTATAAAAATATTCCGATATTTATTTACAATTGCATAAAATAAACTTGAAGTCGATTTCTTTACAAGTCGCCGGAAATATGATATAATTCAGATGTTTATGTCGGATAGCCTGTCGGCGAAGCAAAGCGGCAAGGCGTGATATCCAAAAAAAACACACCGCAACTTGAAAGAGGGATAAAATGTATCTATTACTGCTGGCTGTAATATATCTTGCTTTTATAAGTCTTGGGCTGCCCGATTCCTTGCTGGGGTCAGCCTGGTCTACGATTCGCACCGACTTTGATGTGCCGTTATCATACATGGGATTGATTTCCATGATTATTTCGGGCGGCACTATTATTTCGGGTCTGATGTCGGAAAGGCTTACAAAAAAATTTGGGACAAAAAACGTGACAATAATAAGCGTTTTTCTTACCGCAATCGCCTTATTCGGATTTTCTGTAACAACCGAATTTTATCAGATGTGTTTATGGGGCATACCCTACGGACTGGGCGCAGGTGCAATTGATGCTGCGTTAAATAATTACGTTGCGCTTCACTACAGTTCCAGACACATGAGCTGGCTGCACTGCTTCTGGGGCGTGGGAACAATCGTAAGCCCCTACATAATGAGCTATGCACTTACGCATTCGGCATGGACGGATGGTTATCGTATTGTTTCCTATCTGCAATTTGGCATCTTAGCTGTGCTGCTGCTTACTCTGCCGCTATGGAAAATCAACAAATCAGCGGCTGTGGGAGAAAGCAACACCAAAATTCTCGGCATAAAAGGCGCTTTGAAAATAAAGGGCGTACCCTTTCTTCTGATTGGGCTTCTTTCATACTGTGCGGCGGAATCAACCACAATGCTTTGGGCAAGCAGCTATCTTGAAGGCACAAGAGGAGCAACCAAGGACGAAGCAGCGGCATTCGGTTCACTGTTCTTTATCGGAATCACCGTAGGAAGATTTCTGGCAGGCTTTATATCGGACAAGCTTGGCGACAATACCATAATCCGCCTTGGCACGGCCATTGCGCTGTTCGGCGTTTTATGCATTGCGTTTCCCTTCAAAACTGCCTCAATCATAGGCTTTATCATAATTGGTCTTGGATGTGCGCCCGTTTGTCCTTGTATTATTCACTCCACGCCCAAAAACTTCGGAGCAGAAAATTCACAGGGCATTATCGGAATTCAGATGGCAAGCGCTTATGTGGGCTCAACATTTATGCCTCCGATTTTCGGTTTGATTGCAAATCACATCAGCCTGAAGCTTATGCCTGTATATCTTGCATTCTTTTTTATTCTGCTGCTCATTATGATTTCAAAAACCGAAAAGGCGTGCAGAAGATAACGACTTTGGACGGTAGGATACAAATAAGCCGCTGTATTACTTACCGAAAGAGGAGCCCTGCACTTAACGTTGTCGGAAGTATAGTTTTTACAATGGGTGCTCTCAGATTTCAGTTTAATTTACGTCGCTACACGAAAAAACCTACAGCTATTTTCAAGCTGTAGGTTTTGTTGTTATTTGCCCGTAAAAAGGATTGTGAGCAAGGATTTTTCTTGAGCTGTGTCTGCCGGAGGCTTAAGCACTCCCATATCAAGGAGAATTTTCATAACCCTTGTGTGAAGTGCAATCGGGGCTTTTTTCTGTTCGTATTTTATCTGCTGATGCATATGCTCAGGCTGACCGATAAGCTCTGCCTTTTCACAAAGTTTTGAGTAGTCCTCGCAAAGCTGCCGGATTTCTTCTCCCGGCTTTGGAAACAGGGACTGCCACCTTTCCTGACTGTCGCAGGTTATGCAGTTTGAGGAGTAGGTGTTGCCGTTTTTCACAATGTAACCCTTTTCAAGCAGCCGTGCATAGCTTTCTGCGTTGGACTCGTCAGGCGGAAGCTTTCCTTTTAAAAAGAAGTAAAGCTTATCAAAATCCGCCGACATATTTTCACGCCAGCCGCCTTTTCTGTCTGTCCAGTGGGTGTCAAGCTGCCAGGCGCTCCACATTGCGCCCTCTGAGCCTCCGCCTCGCCACATATCTCCGCAGTATCCGTAAATGTTCTCGTCGCCGCCGGTATCCAAGTCTGGTTTAACCTCAAGCTGTGCATAGGCAATATAATCTCCGCCATCGGGGCGTTTTACCGAAAACTTTTGAAAATCACAGTCCTCCGGGACAAGCCTGTTTGCAAGAAAGCTTATCATACTCCATTTCAGCAGATTTATATCATCGCCGGGAACGTGAACAAAATCGGGGATATCCGTTACCTTTTCAAGAAACGGCGCATAGTATTTTTCCGCAAAAAGCATTGCATACCGGGGCTTTATCTTACGGTATATTTCCCGGCTTTCCTTGTTTGGAATAAAAATCATTACGTTTGTGCGGTATTTGCCGTTTTTAAGCTTATCCATAAAGCCGTATTCCTCCAGGACATTTACCTCGTCCTCCACAAATATGGGATTGATGCCAAGCTCGTCGGCGATTTCGTTAATGGTTCTGGGCTGGTGATAAGCCGCATAGACGATGTTCTGTGCGATTGTTTTCCCGAGAAAATCAGCCGTATCCCCTTTTTCTCCCGCTGTGCCGCTGTGGGATAAATTTATGAGGTGTATGGGAGCCGCTCCCAAAGACCCTGTTGTGCGTATTCTATCCATACCGATTCTTAACTCCTTTCGTGAGCAGGCGAGATGCCATTTTACCGTATTTTCGGGAATTGAAAGTTCAGACGCTATTTCCTTTATCTTTTTATCCTCAAAGTAGTGGAGGACAACAATCTTCCTTCTCAGCTGCGAAAGGTATGTTATCTCACGGCGGAGTATCCCCACTGTTTCAAGGTTTACAATCTCAAGGGTGAAATCCTTTCCGTCGGGGAGGCTGTCGATTCCGTCCACACGGTTAAGTTTTCCAGAGCTGTCTATATACCTTGCATAGACATTCCGTGCGATTCTATAAACATAACCGTCCATATTTTCGATGCCGTCCTGTCTCAGCAGCGAGCTGTAGACCTGAAGGGTTATTTCCGAAGCAAGCTCCTCCGCCCGATAGCTGTCCGACATTCTTGACATGGAAAAAGCGAAGATTTTCTTGATATATGAGGATATTATTCTGTCAGCGTCTGATTTTTTCATGTTCTCCCGTCTTTCCTATGATTTAAGAACGTTCTTACTTATATAGTGACCGATTTGCAAAAAAGGTTGGTGTAAAAACAAAATTTAAAATAGTCCTCAGGTGCTATATGATTCTTCTCTGTTCTTATTATAGTACAAAAGCGTTGATGAGTAAAGAAAACCGCAAAGATGAAAAGGCTGTGTTTTGTCTGCCGGGAGTTTGAGCGCTCCTAAATCAAACAAATTTTTTATAACCCTTGTGTGAAACACAATTAAGATAACACAACTTATTTTGTAATTATTATAATGACTGATTTTATTAAGCCGCTATATATGCCTAAACGATGGAATTATTTAAGCCTTTTAAGTTTGTCGGAAATACGAATTATCTCATTTGAATAATTCTTAAAATCGGCTGTATCACGCATAAAATCGAACACGCCATTTTCGAGCCGCTGCAAAATATGGTCAAACAAAGTATCTTGTGAATCTTTGGTTGAATCGCTTTTCTTGTCTCTGACAAACCCAAGCCAGCAGGGGGTATAACGGCTTTTCTCAGGACGAAATTCAAACTGCTCTGCATATTTCAAAGCAAGCCGCAGATGTTCCATGGCTTTTTCTCTGTCCTTGTTTCCGGCACAAAGATAGGCCAGTTCGCAGTGATTGCGGGTGATACGTTCATTATAAAATGCAGGATTTTCTCCCAACAGCATAGTAATCATTTTATTTGATACCGTGTAAATTTCCGCTTTATTGTCACTGCTTTTTTCACAGCGTGCCAGGCTGAGAAGTTCGTTGTACAGCAAATCGGCAAACACAAGAATATTACCCTGCCGCAATTTAATTTCTTCATCTCCCTTGAAAGCCTCCGGGTACAAAACATCTCTGCAACAATATATAGGGTCAAGTGTTTGGGCTATTTCCTTTGCTTTTTCCGACTCGCCGCGTCTTGAATATACATAAATGAGCAGCTGTTTTGCACCGCTTGTAATATCCGTATTTTTCGACGTATTGATAAGCCTATTTGCAGTTGAGATAATCTCGCCGTCATAATTGCCGTTGTGCTCATTTACTCGCATCGAATAAAGCTGATACATCAGATTGGAAAGCGCATCCTCGTCGCTTGGATATTTTCTCAGCAGCTCACGGTCAAGCACCAACGCTTCGGCAACTTTGCCGTCATGACGAAGTGCAAGGCTTTCATTCAGATAACGTTTCTTTTCCTCATCAGGGCACTGATTGACTACCCCCAGCAGTTCGTCAACCGTTACATTAAAATATTTTGCAATTACGGGCAGCAGCGTAATGTCAGGATATGTTGCCCCAGTTTCCCAACGACTGACCGCTTGCGGCGACACCCCAAACTCATAGGCAAGCTGTTCCTGTGTGACCCGTTTTTTCGAGCGGTAAATTTTCAGATTTTCACCAATATTCAGTGTCATATCAATTCTCCTTTTTTATTTTTAGAAACTTCTGTAATCAGTATAACACCAACTTTTGAGAAAAACAACGGCGTATCGGTTGTGGTATGTAAACATAAATAAGAATTCTATGTTTAACAACACAAAGGATACAACTTATTAGCACATCAATAATCAACAATTTGCTGTACCCCTTAACTCTTTGCAACTTACCCATAATTTTTAGTCGAAAGCTTGTTTTTGTATTTCCTACTCCGAAATGCCGCAGTCTGATTTCTCGTTTTGGGTAGCGTTTCTCCATATCGTCAGCGTAACTCCCCATTCGTCGCACTCCAGCTCCACCTTTACCTCATTTCCATGTTCATCGCAAAGCCCTGAAAACTCTGTCTTTCCCTTTGCCGTTAAAACCTATGCATAAATTATCTTCTCCATAAATCTATCCTCCTGTTTAATCAAAAAACGAGAGCTGACAGGGTTTCCCCACGCTCTCTTTCGTGTCGTAATTTGAAATTAAAAGCTCGGCATACCGGCTTCCGCTCTCGTATCGCTGAGCCATATTATTCAGTCTGCTTATCTCTTCGATGTAAATTCCGGGCTTGTCCCCAAGCTTACGAATCTCCGGGCAGTCATTGTATGACACCAGAAACTTTCCCGTTATTTCAAGCAGAGCATCTCGCAGACGGATATGGTCTTTTTCCGTAAAGCCCACGTCCTTGTAATAGCTCTCGGTTGCAAAGTACGGCATACTTATGACTATATTACTCATATATTTTAAGACAGCCGCTTACTATTTACATATATATCACCACACAAAAGAGGATTATAGCAACTGCAATTATTATCAAAAGTATTAAGTTTACAATAAAAGTTAAATTGACTTATAAATCATATGGTGATATAATAATTAAAAATACATTAACAGAAAGGTTATTCCAATGACAATTAACTTTATTGGCTATAATCACTCTCACGAAAGTAATTTTGAGATTAACCGTCTCGACGGTTCGGGAAACTATCTCCTTTTGCTGTTTAAAACTCCGGCATTTGTTTCGATAAACGGAGATAAGCAAAAAGTCAAAGAGAACAGTTTTATTATCTATAACATAGGAAGTCCACAGCATTACGGGGCGGCAGGCGATACATACAACAATGACTGGATTCATTTCAGCCTTGAAGAGAATGAAAAGAATTTCTTTGCCGAGCACAACATTCCCCTTGACGTCCCTGTTTATGCAGGCAGCTTAACTGAGCATTCAAAGCTTATAAGAGGATTGTGCTTTGAGCATAGTTACACTGCGAAGTACAAATCCGAAGCCCTTGATTTACAGCTCAGACTGCTGCTCATAAAGCTGAGTCGCGCAGCAGAGGGAAATAATATTTCAAGGGCAAATGTGGACGATGCGCGCTATTACATACTGACGCAGATTCGTTCTATGATATTCAGCACTCATCCGATGACCCTTTCTGTTGATGATCTCGCCGAACAAGCAATGCTGAGCCGTTCTTATTTCCAGCATACATACAAAAAGCTATTTGGGAACAGCGTTACTGAAGATATTATTTTAAGCCGCATAGAATATGCTAAAATGCTGCTTGCAACCACTGATTTCGCAGTGAAGGACATTGCTGAAAAATGCGGATACAGCAACGATGTATACTTTATGAGGCAGTTCAAAAATTATACTGGATTGACGCCATCCTTATACCGAAAATGTTTTTAAAAACAAAAAGCACGGATTTAAGTTTAATGTATTTATATCCGTGTTTTTTCAGCACAAAAACTCAGTAAAAACAGCACATGTGTGTATTGTCTTTGATTTTGATCGAATATATAATAAAATCACAAAATAACAACAGGAGGCGTTACTTAAACATTATGAAAAAGACCATTATTATGATATTTGCAGCGCTTGTTGCCGTAATGACAGGCTGCTCATCGACGCAGGAAAGCGAAGCCGGAAGCTCAGAAGCACCTGCATCGGATACCACCGTTTCAACATCAACAACATCAACAACTATGACCGAGGAGGAATATCACACAGCCATGGTAGAACGTTCTCTTACATCAATAGGAAATCCATCTAGGATAAAGGCAAAAATTGAACAAGCGAAAAGCGGTGAAAAAACCGTTGTTGCTTACATAGGAGGCTCTATTACCGAGGGCTATGCCGGAGGTCCCGACGGATGCTATGCAAAGCTTTCATACGACTATTTTGCCGAGACCTACGGCACAGGAGATAACGTTGAATATGTAAACGCCGGTCTTAGCGGCACATCCTCCACGCTGGGAAATCTCCGTGTACAGCGGGATGTTCTCACTTATAACCCGGATATTGTTTTTATCGAATATGCCGTAAATGACGCTCAAGATACATTTACAAAGGCTTCTTTTGAATCGCTTATAAAAACTGTGCTTATGCAGGAAAATGACCCTGCGGTTGTTCTGATATTCAATCGCACCGTTGACGGTTATTCCACACAGGAACAAATGCAGATTGTAGGCAGATTTTATGATCTTCCGATGATAAGCGTGGTTGATGCAATTACGCCTGAGATTGATGAAGGCAGAATGAAGTGGGAAGATTACTCTGTTGATACTGCTCACCCCAGCGCCGACGGACACAGACTTATCAGCGAATTCATTGAATATATGTATAGCACCGCGGAGAACACCGATGCAGAGCCATATGAGATACCCGAAGATTCGCTTTACGGCGCAAATTATGTTAATGCAACTATGGTAACGCTTACTACTTCAAGCGATGAACTGACTTTAACAGACATAGGAGCCTTCACGGAAACGGCAGCAACCGGTCTTGGTTTCCCCGGATACTGGATATACAATTCCTCTGCCGCCGACAGCAATGAGCCTATGAAGCTTAATGCAAGAGGAAGCGCATTTTTCCTGATATATAAAACCAACAATAATGAAACGATGGGGTCGGTAGACGTTTATATCAATGGTGAGCAGGTAAAAACCATTGATTCCAATGAAGAATTCGGATGGGGAGGCGCCGCCGCCATGGTTGCAGCCGAATATGACGAGGTAATTGATATGGAGATTGAAATTCGCCCTGTAAATGATGGAACGGCAGAAACTACGTTTACCATATTCGGTTTTGCGGTGTCGCAGAATTAAGCAA
>CALXIQ010000041.1 GCA_944388405.1 uncultured Ruminococcus sp.
AGTCCTTCAAGTTTGAGAGTAGTGTAATTTTATAGGGTAGTAAAACCACTTGACGCCTTGGCTCTTCTGTGCTACGGTTTGAGAGTAGTGTAATTTTATAGGGTAGTAAAACCACTATCGCAATCACGACAGGTTAGCACTGGTTTGAGAGTAGTGTAATTTTATAGGGTAGTAAAACGCTCTGACTACGAACCCCACACAACCGACTGTTTGAGAGTAGTGTAATTTTATAGGGTAGTAAAACGCAGGAGAACTGTTTACCGCCGATCCTACTCATCCAATCGGGGGTATTTTTATGCCCGTAATCATTATGACCTTTAAAACCGACATCGTAAAAACCTCTGCAACGGTTGTCGGTAGAGCGCATTAGATATTTTCACTTCTGTTTTACAAAAGATTTTTGATATTTTGCCACCGTTGCTTTAAAAAGTCGCAAATACCTGCGGCTTAAAATTTGTTTGTAAGGCGAAATGAGAACTTTGCCGTTTTTATCGTCGCTGGGTCGGTGGCGACAAAGGATATCCCGTAAGGCGCGATTCAGTGGGAAATTCCTGCAAAGTGCTGCGAAAAATCACCGAAAAGGACAAATTGGCATTAAAAAACAAGTAGTAAATTTAAATCATATGCGGACAAACGTCCCGATACCTTCACCAAACGGCAGAGCGCCGGGTGAGGGCGTCGGGTTATGTTTTAACTAATTTTCAAAATTGTTCTGACCTTATCCCTCTGCCGACTGCTCAAATATAAAAATCTCTTCAATAGGCGCATCAACAGCTCTTGAAATATCGATCGCAAGTTTTAATGATGGATTGTACTGCGCTTTTTCCAATCGCATAATGGTTTCCCGCCGTACACCGACTATTTCCGCTAATTGTTCTTGCGTTAATCCCTTTAACTGCCGGTATTTTTTTAGTCTGCATTCAAATTCAGCCATTTATTATTCCTCGCTATTATCTATTTGTTCATCATGGTCATAGCGATATAGCAAGTATTCCGACAGAAAAATTCTTAATGCCAACGCAAGTGATAACATAATGATCGCAGCAATTAAGGTATACTCAAAATTTCCGAAAAGCCTTCCCCGGCAGAGAACTATGAGCGCTACAAAAATAATAGTAAAGGCAATATTTGACGCTTTAAGTTTGGCAAGAACTGCATTCTGGCGAAAACGTTCATCCATAAATGTTCCTGACATTTTGCCCTCAATGCAAATTAATTTGATTTCTTATTTGCAGACCGCAATAAGGAAATTCTGCATATAAATTTTCAAGTTCATAAACAGTAGGCGGCAATCTCTCGGAATCAACATTGGCAGCGCCAAGCTTAGCAAAGTATTTATAATGCTAAAGCTGCTAAATCAGGACACAAAAAATCCGCTACCACAAAGTGATAACGGATTTTTTTGCTTACTCACTCGCTTCCCTGGACGGTTACCAACCGATAGCCTATACAAAACGAAGCGGGCAAAGCGAGCGGATCGATATTAAAAAAACGATATTGCGCCGTCCGCGCTCAGGACTGGCGGAGAAGGAGGGATTCGAACCCTCGATGAGCTATTAACCCATACACGAGTTCCAGTCGTGCGCCATAAACCGGGCTAGGCGACTTCTCCATTTTTGCAACACGAGAATTATACCACAAAACAAAAGGCTTGTCAATACCTTTTTGATAAAAAACTGAAGGTTTTTTGACGCCTTGTAACATATCTCCCCTCGGCCTACAAAAAAGCGGATACGAAATTCTTTGCCGCAGCAGCTGCACAGCAAAAATCTCAGATCCGCCTTAATGTATTTAAATTAGTTAGCCTGTCGGTCGCAAATCCGTCCTATTCCCATACAGCGTCGCCCATTTTCGATATGTATGCCGTCAATTCCTCCGCCATTTCATATTGCTCCGAAAGTCTCGGATGTCCGGGAGTGGCTTTTCCTGAGCGTGTGAATGTAAGATGGGAAACCTTTGAATCGCCCTCGGCGTTAAGCTCCCTGGCTATTTCGTCAATCGCCTTGTCCCACTGGGGGTCGTGCATTAGCACGGTCAGTAGCAGTATAAACCGGGCGTTTGGATATTTTGTCCGCAAATCACGGATTATCTCCTTGTATCTGCTCTTCCATTTTTCACGGAACAGCGGGTCGCTGATGTCGGGGTCGCCGTCATGCTCGTTGTGCTGGTCGTTCTGACCTACAGCGAAAATTACAACGTGGGGAGTGTACCCGGAAAAATCCCAATCGGAATATCCGCCCTCCGCTTCTGGGAAATAACATACCTTGTTGTACGCCGTCTCCATTCCTATGTGGTCGGGAGCATGATAATGGCCTGTGCCGTCAAATATGGCAATTCCTCCCTGAGCGATGTTGTTTATCTCTGCCCCCAGATTTCTTGCGGTTATCATGGAGTAGGAGTGCCAGGCGTTGTCCCATTGACCTTCATTGTTTTCAGGGTCGCACTTTGCGGTGTATTCGATAGCTTCGCATACTGCGCCTGCCGAAACGGAATCGCCGTAACATTCTATCCTTCTTCCGGGCTTTGGCTCAGGGGAAAGAACTTCCGCGTCTTTATCCACTGCAAAGCCGAAAAAGTCAAAGTAATGGGTTGCGTCCTGACGCTTGAACATTGTAACACGGTGCCTTGCGTGCTCAAGACCCTCCGCAAGAGTAAGCTCAAATTTTTCATAATTGGTGTCGAAGCCTACCTTGTATTCTCTGCCGTCAACAATCACTCCCAGCTCCATAACATTGTAGAACCTGTGATTGTAAATCACGGCGGAAATTCTTGTCCCCACAAATTCAAGAGTGATGGACGTTCCGGCAAAAACTATCTTGGGAGCAGTCTTGTCCTCCCACCCGATTCTTCCCATGTAGGATATTCTTTTGTCGTCTGCCGGGATAAATTGAAGATTTTCATTCAGTTTCATAATTGTCTGCTGACGCCCTTTTCAGGCGCTTCCTCCGTTAAACATTTATTTTCAAAACCCGAAGCATTGCGCAATATGCCGCTCCGAAGCTGTTGGTCGTAATGATGTTACTTTTATTTTAACCGCTGTGCATACTGTTGTCAAGGAGTATTTAATAATAGTAATCGTTTTCTATAAAAAGTTTTGCGAAATAAAAGATTTTTTTGTGCAAATCGCTTGCAAAATGCGGCAGAATGATGTATAATAACTTTGTTGAAAATATATTATAGGTATGAATATGCCTGTAAAAATGAAAGGAAAAATCAGTATGAAGAAAAAGCTTGCATTTACACTTGCATTAATGATGACCGCAATGTCGTTTTCGGGCTGCGGTGGCTCGGATTCAAGCTCTGACGGCGGAGAGGATGCTGTTTCGTCACAGGTTTCCGAAAGCGCTGCTGAGTCTGAGGCGGCGGACGATTCCACAGCTACAGAGCTTAAAGCTCCCGTAAACGACGGAGCTATCGACGTTACTCAGGGCTGCACAGAGAATATGCTTATCCGCTCGGTGCTTAATGAGGGCGATACCTCAAGACTTGCCGAAAAGATACAGAATGCGCTGGATAATCCTGAGGAAACCACAAAGATAACCTTTATGGGCGACTCTATTACCGCAGGCTCGTCGGCTTCCTCCTCCCGTAATCAGTATGTTAATCAGTTCAAGACCTGGTGGGAGGAAAACGTAAGCTATTATGTTGACGTTACAAACGCAGGAATAGGCGCCACCGATTCTTATCTGGGCGTTCACAGAGTTCAAAAAGATGTGCTGGATTATGAGCCTGACATTATATTTATTGAGTTTATCAACGATGCCGACAATGAGTTTTATAAGGCGACTATGGACAGCCTTGTAAGAAAGTGTCTGTCTGCGGAAAACAATCCTGCGGTTATTCTGGTTGAGATGACTATGGAGGACGGTACTTGTCCTCAGAACGTTCATTCTGAGATAGGACTTGCTTACGATATTCCTATAATATCCTATCACGACGCCGTGCTTCCCGAGGTTGAAGCAGGAAATATTGTGTGGTCGGATATTTCGCCCGACAACATTCACCCCAACGACCAGGGACATATTATGCTTGGACAGATGCTTACAAGCTTTGCATCAAGCGTAATGGAAAACGCAGCTTCTGCCGAAGAGCCGACAGCGTTTGACGCTGAGTCTCTCACAGGCGACAAGTATGCAAACGCCACCATCGCCGACAAGAGCACTGCCGACATGGTGACAGTTACCGACGAGGGCAGCTTTGTGGAAACCTCATCTCCATGGAATTTCCAGAACGGCTGGGCTACTACTTCCGGCGGCTCAATTACATTTGAAATGGAATTTAAGAACCTGGGAATACTCTACTACAAGACTATCGACGGGCTCAGCGGAATTGCCGACATCACCATAGACGGCGAACAGGTAGCGTCAATAGACGGAGATTTCACAGGCGGCTGGGGCAGCTATGCTACCAACCAGGAAATTTACACCTCCGATGAGGCTGCCGTTCACACCGTAACCGTAACAGTTCAGGAGGGCGACGCTCAGAACTTTGAGGTTCTCGGCTGGCTTATTTCATAATCAAAGAGGAAAGCGGCTATGACTTTCAATCAGCAGAGTATGGACAGCGCTATTGACCAGCTGCTTGAGCATGGTGAAAAAAGCCTTTGCCCCGTTTACTGTCTGTTCAAGAAAACGGGCTTGCTGGCGAGCAACAAAACCGTACAGCTTGGGTTTGCCACCTGCACCGATGGCAACAGGTTTCTGACGTTAAGGGCTTTTCCTCTGATAGGAAGGCTATCGCCGGAGGTATATTCTCTTGACGGAGTATCGTCCCTGGTGGTAACAAAAAACTTCTTCGGTCAGTATATCATAAACGCCGTGTTTTCAAACGAAGAAGAAAAACAGCGGCTGAGGTTCCAGGTGGGTCTGAAAGTAGCGGGAGGCGGTTTTCCCGACCAGCGTGAAAATCTTGAGCGTATGCTTTCCATTCTGGAAAAGTACAAGGGATAAAAATGCGGCGGCTTGCCGTAAATACAAATCAGCAAGGGACGGTTTTTGCCGTCCCTTGTTTTTGTGCATAAAAAGGCGGACGAAATAAATCCGTCCGCCTGAGCTTTATAAAATTAAATGTGAGTAGAATAGTTAGGCGCTTCCTTGGTTATGTAAATATCGTGAGGATGTGATTCCTTGAGACCTGCGCCGGTTATTCTTACAAACTTCGCCTTGTCGTGAAGAGCCTGAATGTTGGGACAGCCGCAGTAGCCCATACCTGAGCGGATACCGCCTACCAGCTGGAATACCGTGTCGGAAACTGCGCCCTTGAAGGGAACGCGTCCCTCAACTCCCTCGGGAACAAGCTTTCTTGCACCCTCCTGGAAGTACCTATCCTTAGAGCCCTGCTGCATAGCCGCTAAAGAACCCATTCCTCTGTAAACCTTGAAGGAACGTCCCTGATAAATTTCCGTTTCACCGGGAGCTTCCTCACAGCCTGCCAGCAGAGAGCCCAGCATTACAACATCTGCGCCTGCGGCAAGAGCCTTTACAATGTCGCCGGAATACTTGATTCCACCGTCTGCGATAACGGGGATGTTGTGCTTTGCAGCCGCGCAGGCAGCGTCGTAAATTGCGGTTATCTGCGGAACGCCTATACCTGCAACCACACGGGTGGTGCAGATTGAACCGGGTCCGATTCCTACCTTCAAAGCGTCAGCGCCTGCGGCGATAAGCGCTTCGGCAGCCTCAGCTGTAGCAATGTTTCCTGCAATAACGGGGATATGAGGAAATGCCTCCTTAACCTTTTTAACACAATTGATTATATTTCTTGAATGACCGTGAGCGGAGTCAAGCACCAGCACGTCAACCTGAGCGTCGATAAGCGCCTTGGCTCTGTCAAGCACGTCGGCGGTTACGCCGATAGCTGCTCCGCACAGCAGTCTGCCGTTTTTATCTCTTGCGGAATTTGGATACTGAACAGCCTTTTCAATATCCTTGATAGTGATAAGCCCCTTGAGCATACCGTTGGCGTCTACCAGCGGCAGCTTTTCAATCTTGTGCTTCATAAGAATTTTCTGAGCCTGCTCAAGAGTTGTGTTAACGGGAGCGGTAACAAGATTCTCCTTAGTCATAACCTCGGAAATCTTAATATCAAAATCAGTAATGAAACGCAAATCTCTGTTGGTAAGAATGCCCACAAGCTTTCCCTTTTCGTCTACCACAGGCACGCCGGAAATCTTGTACTTGCCCATAAGCTCGTCCGCTTCGGCAACGGTTCTGTCGCCGGTAAGAGAAAAAGGATTGACGATAACTCCGTTCTCAGACCTTTTTACCTTATCAACCTCTTCAACCTGCTGCTCGATGGTCATATTCTTGTGAATAATACCGATTCCGCCCTCTCTTGCGATTGCAATAGCCATTTTGGATTCCGTTACGGTATCCATAGCCGAGGTCATAATAGGGGTATTAAGCATAATATCCCCGGCAAGTCGGGTTTTAAGGTCTATCATGTTAGGAGTAACTTCCGATTCTGCGGGAATAAGAAGAACATCGTCAAAGGTCAGTCCTTCCTTTCCGAATTTTTCCTTCATACTGTTTTCATTAAGCATTTTACAACCTCCCACTTCATTTAACTCATCCAAAAATTCTTATATATTATTCTTAATAATATACACCATTTGTCGGTAAAAGTCAACCTGCCTCAATAAACAATTAATTAACTTTTTATTTCAGCAGCAAAAGCTTCGGATTGTACCGCATTATGCCGGGTTGAGCCGCAATTTAAAGGATTGTGCGTTTTATATGCGGCATGGCGGATTTAAAGGTCCTGCAAATCTGCCAATGGAATGTCGTTTTCAAGATTGTCTCTTGCAAGGTCGTTGTCTATGGTGGAGTATGCGTCGGAAATGGGCTTGTCAGCGTCGCTGTCAGAAAAAGGGCGGGTATGATATACTTTTTGTGAGGGCGGCTGGGAGCCTGCAATAATTGGATTGGCATGGGTTTTTCCGTGTTTGGCTTTTCCTTGTATCTCCGGAACTTCCGGAGCTCTTTTCTTTGGGGGAATGTCCGTAATTTCAGGACGTTTCATTCCTTGCTTAGACATATAGATAAAATGCGCTCGGCGGTTGCTTAGCTGTGCGCATATCCTCCTTTCGATTTTTTGCGGCCAATAAGTCAGCCGTATGTTTATATTATTTCGCATTAAAAGTCGTATATTCCTTGCCTGTCCACAACGGCGTAGATAAATTGAAAATTGCCCTTGACAATTACTCGGAAGAATGATATAATTTAATAGATAAAAGCATAAAAGCATTAAAGTGGAGGCGTTGATATGAAAATAGGAATTGTGGGACTGGGGCTAATAGGCGGCTCGCTTGCAAAGGCGATAAAGAAAAACACGGAGGAAATTTGCTACGGGCTGGATATAAACAAAACCACCATAGCGGCGGCGCTGTCGCAGGAGGCTATCGACGGTGAAATCGACGTGGACGGACTTGGCCGCTGCGACGTTGTGATTATATGTCTCTATGCGCAGGAGACTATAGATTTTATAAAGGAAAACAGAAAGCGTTTCAAAAAGGGCGGAATAGTAATAGACACCTGCGGCGTAAAGGAAGCGATAGTATCAGAGGTGGAAGGTGTTCTTACTGAAGAGGGAGTCAGATTTCTTGGCTGTCATCCCATGGCAGGCAGGGAGTTTTCCGGCTTTGCTTATTCGGTGGACAACCTGTTTGAAAAGGCAAGCTTTATTATGACTCCAACTGATAATACTCCCATGTCTGCGGTAAAGGAAATCTCAAAGCTTGCGTATAATATAGGCTTTGCAAGATGCGTGGTATCCTCTCCCGAGGAGCACGACGAGGTAATAGCCTTTACCTCACAGCTTGCCCATGTGGTGTCAAGCGCATATATAAAAAGTCCCAGTCTTATGAAGCAGTCGGGATTTTCAGCCGGCAGCTTCAAGGACCTGACTCGTGTAGCGAAGCTTAACGAGGATATGTGGACTACGCTTTTTATAATGAACAAAAAACCGCTGGTTTCAGAGCTTTCTCATATAATAAAATGTCTTGAGGATTACCGTGACGCCATCGACAGTGAGGACTATCAGCGGCTTCACGACCTGCTGATAGAGGGCAGAGAGCTTAAAGAGATAAGCAACGCATCGCAAAGATAATTTAAAAGTGAAAGTTAAAGCCGCTGTACGACATTTGATTTCGGCAGCGGCTTTGTTTTTGATACACGTCTTTTCCGATAAAAGCAGATAAGGCTTCGGCGGGCTATATAATGTCGTTACTTGACAGAACTTGTCGCATATGATAAAATATAAAATGTATTGTTGTAGTCAGACATTATTGTTAATGCAGGAGGAAAAGAGAGAAATGCTTGGCTCATATCTTGTCCTTATTGACAGCGAAGACGACAGAAAAGCTTTCGAGTCGTTTTATGAGGAAAACTGCGCTAAGATGTTTGCCGTCGCCTACAGCATATGCCGCAACAATTCGCTTTCGGAGGACGCCGTAGCTGAAGCTTTTCTCGGAATCGCAAAAAGCTTTTCCACATTCAAAAGGCTGAAGGACGAAGATAGGATACCTTATCTTATAAGAGCGGTGAAAAACTCTGCGCTGAATATTGCAAGACGAGAGAAAAACAACAGCAACAATATGTCCCTGGAAGTTATCACTTCCAATGAAGAGCCTTACGCAGATTTCTTTGAAGAGTTTGATTTCAACGACCTTGTCAACGCAATCAAAGAACTTGATGAGAGATATAAATCGGCGCTGACTTATAAAGTATATTTTAATATGACTATAGATGAGATTGCAGCGGTGATGTGTGTTTCAAAGCGCACTGTTTCATATTATCTCAAAAAAGCCAAGGAAGAAATTGCGCAATTTATAGCTTCGGAATAACGGAAAGCTATGACTTGTGGAATCTCAATAGTTTATGGGGAGATTTGAGCCATGCAATTGTGCACCCTAACAAATCTGACCACACTCACTTGACAAAGAGGTCTGGATATGCTAAAATAAACGAGCTGTCGCAAGAGCGGGAGCGAGAGAAGTATAGAGCATAGTGAAGCGAAAAAAGAGGAGAGCTTAAAAAACTTTTGAAAAAGGGCTTGACA
>CALXIQ010000042.1 GCA_944388405.1 uncultured Ruminococcus sp.
TTCCTGTGCTATACTATTCATCAGAACAACTCCCTTTTTGATACTTTGTTTTGGTGGTACTTAACATTATATCATTTTTGGAGTTGTTCTTCTTTTTTATTGTCTACTATCTATTGTAGCATAACAATTTATCCTTTCTGAATATTGAACCAAACCGCCATGATTTAAGCGATTGTAGGGTCAGATATGTTGACATAAAACTGTTACCATGATATAATATTTTTAAATGTAATTAAATATGTATTGGAGGATTTTTTATGTCAATAATTAAACTTAAGCCCGCTTTTAAGGATTATATCTGGGGCGGAACAAGACTTCGCGACGATTTCGGTAAGGACTGCGATTACGACAAGGTTGCGGAAAGCTGGGAGCTTTCATGCCACAAGGACGGTCCAAGCGTGGTTGACAACGGCGAGTATGCCGGTCTTACGTTGGCGGAGTATATCGAAAAAGCCGGCAAATCCGTGCTGGGAACAGACTGCGAAAAGTTTGAAAACTTTCCAATTCTCATCAAACTTATCGACGCCAAGGACAATCTTTCGGTTCAGGTTCATCCCGACAACGAGTACGCTCAGAGGGTGGAGGGCGAATACGGCAAAACCGAAATGTGGTATGTTGTGGACTGCGACCCGGGAGCTACGCTGCTTTACGGCTTCAAGCATGAAATTTCAAAGGACGAGTTTGCCGCAAGAATTGCTGACAATACTTTGCTTGAGGTAACAAATGCCGTTCCCGTGAAAAAGGGCGATGTGTTCTTCATCGAGGCAGGAACTCTTCATGCTATAGGCAAGGGTATTCTTATCGCCGAAATTCAGCAGAATTCCAATACAACCTACAGAATCTACGACTACGGCAGAGTGGGCAAGGACGGCAAGCCCAGAGAGCTGCACGTTGAAAAGGCAAAGGACGTTACAAACCTCTGCCCTGCAAAGCAGTATCCAGAAACTCCCGTTGAGGAAAAGGACGGCTACAAGATTAAGCTGCTTTCTTCCTGCGAATACTTTACTACATACCGTGTGGACGTTGAAACAAAGGCTGTGCTTGAGGCTGACGAAAAATCCTTCAACAGCGTTCTCCTGCTGGATGGCGAGGCTGTAATAACTGCCGATGATGCCGTTAAGGCGAAAAAGGGCGACAGCATTTTCATTCCCGCAGGCACGGGAAAATACACGGTAGAGGGCAAGTGCACCTTTGTACTCACCAAAGTGTAAAAATAAATTTTCCCGGTCTTTGCACTGCTTCGTTCCGGGCTCCCATTGATGGGAATTTAATTTAATCAATAGAAAAGAGAAAAGGAATTGAATCTTATGAAATTCTATATTGGTATCGACTTAGGCGGTACAAACATAAAAGCAGGAGTTGTTGATGAGCAATTCAGCATCATCGCTAAGGCTACCTGCAAAACAAATCTCCCCAGACCTGCCGAGGATATCTGCAAGGATATGGCTCAGGTGGCTTTGCAGGCGGTTGAAAACGCCGGGCTGACTATTGAACAGATTGAAAGCGTGGGAATCGGCACTCCCGGAACGGCAAATTCAGCCGACGGAATCATCGAATATTCAAACAACCTGGGCTTCCTTGACTTTCACGTTGTGGAGCTGATGAAGACCTTTATTGACAAGCCCTGCTTTGTGGAAAACGACGCCAACGCCGCAGCTTACGGCGAATATGTGGCAGGGGCTGCAAAGGGAGCGAACGACGCCGTGTGCATCACCCTGGGAACGGGAGTGGGCAGCGGAATAATCATCGGCGGAAAGATTTACTCCGGCTTTAACTTTGCAGGTGGCGAAATCGGTCACACCGTTATCGACCCCAACGGCCCTCAGTGCACCTGCGGCAGACACGGCTGCTTTGAGGTATTCTCCTCTGCGACCGGTCTTGTAAGAATGACAAAAGAAGCCATGCTTGAGGACAAAAGCTCAATTATGTGGAAGATGAACGAGGAGGACGGAAAAATCTCCGCCCGAACCGCTTTCAACGCCATGAGAGCAGGTGACAGAGCCGGCAAAGAAGTTGTGGCTAAGTATATCAAATATCTTGCCTGCGGAATCACAAACGTGATAAACACCTTCCAGCCTGATATTCTCTGTATCGGCGGCGGAGTTTGCAACGAGGGCGACCCTCTGCTGCTCCCTCTCAAGGAGATTGTGGCTAAGGAAGTGTACACCAAAAATTCCGCCAAGAACACCGAAATTGTAATCGCCAAGCTGGGCAACGACGCCGGAATTATCGGCGCGGCTTTCTTAGGACTTTCAAATCAGTAAGGAAAGCGGATTAACGCAAATAAATTTATTAAAAAGAGGTAATCAAAATGTCAGAATGTAAAGAATGTAACTTTTTCTGCGACGGAGTTGATAAAGCTCCCCAGCGTTCGCTGTTCAATGCGCTTGGAATGACTAAAGAGGAAATGGAAAGACCGCTGGTAGGTATAGTTTCTTCATATAACGAGATTGTTCCGGGACATATGAATATTGACAAGATCGTCGAAGCCGTTAAAATGGGCGTTGCAATGGCAGGCGGAACACCGGTGGTATTCCCTGCTATCGCAGTATGCGACGGTATCGCTATGGGACATCAGGGAATGAAATACTCCCTTGTTACCCGTGACCTTATTGCAGATTCCACCGAATGTATGGCGCTGGCTCATCACTTTGATGCGCTGGTGATGGTGCCTAACTGCGACAAAAACGTGCCCGGACTGCTGATGGCGGCAGCGAGGGTAAACGTTCCTACTATTTTCGTATCGGGCGGACCAATGCTTGCCGGTCACGTAAAAGGAGGAAAGACCTCGCTTTCAAGTATGTTTGAGGCAGTAGGAGCTTACAACGCCGGAAAATACTCTCTTGAGGACGTGGAGGAATATGAAAACAAGGCTTGTCCCACCTGCGGAAGCTGCTCGGGAATGTACACCGCAAACTCAATGAACTGCCTGACCGAAGTTCTGGGAATGGGTCTTAGAGGAAACGGCACAATTCCTGCGGTATATTCCGAAAGACTGAAGCTTGCAAAGCACGCCGGAATGCAGGTTATGGAGCTTTACAGAAAGAACATCAGACCGAGAGATATTATGACTAAAGAAGCGTTTATCAACGCCATCACCGCAGACATGGCTCTTGGCTGTTCCACCAACTCGATGCTTCACCTGCCCGCTATCGCTCACGAGTGCGGAATTGAGCTTGACCTTGACTTTGTAAACGAGATTTCCAAGAGAACTCCAAACATTTGTCATCTTGCTCCCGCAGGACACACCTACATGGAGGATTTAAACGAAGCCGGCGGAGTTTACGCCGTGCTTAACGAGTTGACAAAGAAGAACCTTATCAACACCGACTGCCTGACCTGCACAGGAAAGACGGTGGGTGAAAACATCAAGGGAGTTGTAAACAAAAATCCCGAAATCATAAGACCTATCGACAACCCCTATTCCGAAACGGGCGGAATTGCAGTGCTTAAAGGAAATCTTGCTCCCGACACCTGCGTTGTAAAACGCTCTGCCGTTGCTCCTGAAATGCTGGCTCACGAAGGTCCCGCCAGAGTGTTCGACTGCGAGGAGGACGCTATTGAGGCCATCAGAGGCGGCAAGATTGTTGAGGGCGACGTTGTGGTTATCCGCTACGAAGGACCTAAGGGAGGCCCCGGAATGAGAGAAATGCTCAACCCCACTTCTGCTATTGCCGGAATGGGTCTTGGCTCAACGGTAGCGCTTATTACCGACGGTCGTTTCAGCGGCGCTACAAGAGGTGCAGCAATCGGTCACGTTTCTCCCGAAGCGGCAGTAGGCGGTCCGATAGCTTTCGTACATGAAGGGGATATAATCTCAATCGACATCAACAACAACAGCATTCAGCTTAAGGTGTCTGACGAAGAACTTGCAGAGCGAGAGAAAAACTGGACTCCCAGAGAGCCTAAGATTAAAACGGGTTATGCCGCAAGATACGCCGCTCTGGTAACCTCCGCAAACAGAGGAGCTATTCTTGAAATAAAGTAACGTTTCTCTTTCATAAGGACGCTTATTAGGACAAAATTATTTAAAGGAAAATATAATGAAGCTATTAATTAAAAACGTCAGGGCGATTGACCCTCAGACAGGACTTGACAAGGTTACCGACATTCTATCATCAGACGGAATAATCAGTGAAATCGGAAATATCAGCTGCGACGCCGACAGGGTAATAGACTGCCGCTCAAAGCTGGTGGCTTTTCCGGGACTGTTTGATATGCACGTCCATTTCAGAGACCCTGGACTTACTCACAAGGAGGATATTTTCACAGGTGCAAACACCGCAAAGGCAGGAGGATTCACCGGCGTGCTGCTTATGCCCAACACCAAGCCTGCCTGCGACAATCCCGAAACGGTGGAATATATTCTGAAAAAAGGGGAGCAGACGGGTATAAACATCTTTACCTCAGCCTGTATCACAAAGGGCATGAAAAGTGAGGAGCTGTGCGATTATGACGCTTTGAAAAAGGCGGGAGTGTTTGCAATTACCGACGACGGCAGACCTGTGGAAAACGCCGAGCTTATGCGCCGTGCGCTTGAACTTTCTACCCAAAACGGCATGACGGTGCTTTCTCACTGCGAGGACCTTAAAATAATAAACGGCGGAATAATAAACAAAGGTGAAGTGTCCAAAAAACTGGACGTCAAGGGTATGGACAGGGCGTCTGAGGATTATATTACCGCAAGAGAGATAGCTTTGGCGGCGTCCTGTGGAGCGAGGGTACACATCTGTCACGTTTCCACCTACGGCTCGGTGAACATCATCAGAGCCGCTAAGAAGGACGGAGTAAAGGTCACCTGCGAAACCGCCCCTCACTACTTTACTTACACCGACGAAAAGCTGCTTAAACGTGACGCAGATTACAGAATGTCTCCTCCCCTGAGGACGGAAAAGGACAGGCAGGCGATTGAAAACGCCCTGCTGGACGGAACAATCGACTGCATTATCACCGACCATGCCCCTCACACCGCCAAGGAAAAAGCCGACTTTGAAAAAGCACCCAACGGCGTGGTGGGACTTGAAACCTCTCTTGCCGTTACGCTTACCAAGCTTTATCACACCGGAAAAGCAAGCCTTTCAAAAATTGCCGAGCTTATGTCGGTAAATCCCAGAAAGATTCTGGGACTTCCCCCGGTGGAGATAAAAGAGGGGGCAAAGTGTGAGCTTTGCATTTTCGACCCTGACTGCGAGTGGGAGGTCATCCCTGAACAGTTGCACTCCAAATCCAAAAACACGGTATTTAAAGGCGAGCATTTAAAAGGCAGAAATGTTTATACAATCTGCGGCGGAAAAGTAGTATACGAGCTTTGACCTTTTATAAACAACGAAAGGAAGATGAAAATGTCGTTTGACAGACTTATTGAAAACATTGTAAGAACCCAAAACCCCTCCGTCGTAGGACTTGACCCTAAACTTGAGTATGTTCCCGAATACATTATTGAAAAGAAGGTCAGAAAATACGGCAAGACCCTTAAGGCGGCGGCAAAGGCTATCCTTGAGTTCAATAAAAGCATTATTGACGAGATACACGACATCTGCCCTGCCATCAAGCCTCAGGCGGCTTATTATGAAATGTACGGCTGGGAGGGGGTTAAGACCCTTTGCAAGACCATTGAATACGCCCAGCAGAAGGGTATGTTCGTTATAACCGACGGCAAGAGAAACGATATAGGCGCAACTATGGACGCTTATGCTACCGCTCACCTGGGATTTACCGATGTGTGCGGCGAGGAGATTCCTGCTTTCGGAGCGGACGCTCTCACCGTAAACGGCTATCTGGGCACAGACGGCATTGCTCCTTTGCTTGAAAAATGCAAGTATTACGACAAGGGGATTTTTGTGCTGGTCAAAACCTCAAACAAATCCTCCGGCGAGCTTCAGGACCTGATGATTGGCGACAAGACCGTTTACGCCACCATGGGAGATATGTGCGAAAAGTGGGGCGAATCACTACCCGGAAAATACGGCTATTCGGGAGTGGGCGCGGTTGTAGGCGCAACCTATCCCGAACAGCTTGCCGAAATGAGAGAGGCGCTTCCTCACACCTTTTTCCTTGTTCCCGGCTACGGTGCTCAGGGCGGCGGAGCAGAAGGTGTTGCCAAGGGCTTTGACAAAAACGGTCTGGGTGCAATAGTCAACTCCTCCAGAGCGGTAATGTGCGCTTACAAGAAAGAAGAGTGCGACGAGCATGAATACGCTCAGGCGGCACGGCGAGAGGTAATCAGAATGAAGGAGGATATTATCTCATACCTTCCCAAGATAGCTTTGAAATAGTTGTGTGCAGGCGGAGCTTCCGCCTGTATTTTTAGCAGGTTAATTTTGAGTAACTAAACCTGCCCGGTGAGGATAAATTCTGTTCTGCAACAATTCAGAACGAACGTCGGTGAGTGTGACGAAGCTAAAAGGCGGGACGTCGGGGGCGCCGTCCCGTACACATAATTGTGATGTCCTCAACAGGACATATGCTCAAAAAATTACAAACGAAAATTTGTAAAAGATCAATGCCCACACAAACTATGTAAAAAACCAATGCCCCAACAAACTACCCTGGACGGTTACGAACCGATAGCCTTCACAAAACGAAGCGAGCGTTAGCGAGCGGATCGATATTAAAAAAGGAGTGATTAGATGTACAAGCAGGGCAAATATCCCATAACCGAAAAGTGCGCAGCTGCTAAAGGTATTTTTGATATTACCGTAAAATGCCCGGAAATTGCCGCCGAAGCGCAGGCGGGACAGTTTGCGCAAATTGCCGCTGAGGGCTTTTTCCTTCGGAGACCTATTTCTATCTGCGACATTGACAAGGAAGCAGGTACAATACGCTTTGTTTTCGAGGTGAGAGGCAAGGGCACTGAGAAAATCGCCGAGCTTAACAAGGGGAATATGATTGATATTATCGCCCCTCTGGGGAAAGGCTTCAAGGTGCTGGACGCTGACAAAAAGGCGCTGTGCATCGGCGGCGGAATAGGCGTTCCGCCAATGGTTGGCATAGCGAAGGAATACGGCGAAAGAGCCGCTGTCATCAGCGGATTCAGAACCTCAGCAGTTGCGATTTTGCAGGAGGACTTCAAGACGGCAGGTTGCGAAACTATCCTTTGCACCGATGATGGCACTGCCGGCATTCACGGCTTCGTTACGGTTGCATTAGAGGAATATTTACAGTCCAAAAAACCGGACATTATCTACGCCTGCGGACCAATGCCTATGCTTAAAGGCATAGTGGACATCGCCGAAAAATACCGGATAGAAACCCAGGTTTCATTAGAGCAGAGAATGGCGTGCGGCGTGGGGGCGTGTCTTGGCTGTGTATGCCGAACGGTAAAGGACGGCAGGGAAATATACTCCCACGTCTGCAAGGACGGTCCTGTATTTGACAGCAAGGAGGTTGATTTCAATGGCTGATTTAAGAGTAAACGTTGCGGGAGTGGAATTTAAAAACCCGGTTATCCCCGCCAGCGGAGCCTTCGGCTACGGCAGAGAGTACGAGCAGTTTTACCCCCTTTCAAAGCTGGGAGGGATTTCAGTCAAGGGCACTACCCTCCACGAGCGTCAAGGAAATCCCGGTCCGCGAATCGCCGAAACTCCCGCAGGTATGCTTAATTCGGTAGGGCTTCAAAACGGCGGCGTGGACAAGTTTCTGAACTACGAACTGCCCTCATTGATGACAAAGGGCACAAGGATTATCGCCAACATTGCAGGCTCAACTGTTGAAGAGTGTGCAGAGCTTGCCGGCAGGCTTAACGGCTCGGCTGTGGACATGATAGAGCTTAATATATCCTGCCCCAACGTAAAGCAGGGGGGAGCGGCTTTCGGCACAGACTGCACCATAGCAGGACAGGTCACCAGAGCGGTAAAGGACGCCACAGACAAGCCGCTGATGGTAAAGCTTTCCCCCAACGTAACCAGCATTACCGACATTGCCAAATCAGTGGAGGCAAACGGCGCAGACGCAGTTTCTCTTATAAACACCATCCTTGCAATGCGTATAGACATCAAAACCCGCCGACCAATCCTGAAAAACAACGTGGGTGGACTTTCCGGTCCTGCTGTGTTCCCTATCGCAGTAAGAATGGTATGGCAGGTTGCAAACGCTGTAAACATCCCGGTAGTAGGCATGGGCGGCATTTCCACCTTTGAAGACGCCATTGAAATGATGATGGCAGGCGCATCGGCAATCCAGATAGGCGCAGCAATCTTCTCAAATCCCTACGCCCCCATTGAAATTATCGACGGCATGAACAAATGGTGCGACCAAAACGGCGTAAAAAGCATAAGCGAAATCGTAGGCACAGTCAATCCTTTTTAACTTTTTTAACTTCGTTACGCTCACTGGCGTTCGCTCCAATTTTGTGGGAGGACATAGTTTGTCCCCGCTAGGAAAGTTTTGCGTTGAAGGGTAGTTGGCTGCAAGGTTTGATATGGGCTTAATATCCGCTTTAGAAAAATTTGAATAGAACTCACGTAGGGGGCGATGCCTACATCGCCCCGTCCGAGCTGGAACAAAGAAAATCCGTTATCACAGCATTGGTGGTAACGGACTTTTTTGTGCAAAAAGCAGGTGTTTTTCCTCTGCAACGTACCTGAGGCACTGAACGGGACGTCGGGGGCGCCGTCCCGTACAATTTGTGGTGCAAATCAGATTGTACATAAATCCTGTACAGCGGTGAAATATGCATTTTGAGGGACGATGTAGGCATCATCCCCTACAGGTTTAAACTTTGTTTAAAACCAATGCACGACCAAACTACCCTTGACGGTTACGAACCGATAGCCTTCACAAAACGAAGCGAGCAAAGCGAGCGGATCGATATTGCGCCGTCCGCGCTCAGGACACAAAAATATCCGTCATTACAATGTAATAACGGACTGATTTTCGCATTTGCTCACTTAAACAATTACAAATTCTAATTTGTCAAAAACCGATTTTCGCACAAACTATGTCGAAAACCGATGCACGAACAAACTACCCTTGACGGTTACGAACCAATAGCCTTCACAAAACGAAGCGAGCAAGCGAGCGGATCAATATTGCCCCGTCTGGGCTAAGACTGGAGCGGATTACGAGGCTCGAACTCGCTACCTCCACCTTGGCAAGGTGGCGCTCTACCAGATGAGCTAAATCCGCATAGCAGACCTGAAAACTCAGATCTGATTTAAATGGTGCCTCCGGACGGAATCGAACCATCGACACGGGGATTTTCAGTCCCCTGCTCTACCTACTGAGCTACAGAGGCATGCTTAAATTCCGCTAAGAATTTAAGCTGGCGACCTGAATGGGGCTCGAACCCACGACCTCTAGCGTGACAGGCTAGCGTTCTAACCAACTGAACTACCAGGCCATTAGCAGATTAAAAATGTTGAAGTCAAAGGCTTCAACATTTCCTGCTTGTTTGGTGGGAACAACAGGGCTCGAACCTGTGACCCTCTGCTTGTAAGGCAGATGCTCTCCCAGCTGAGCTATGCTCCCACAGTTTATGTTGTTTACTTGTGTTTCACAACATAAATAATTATACGCCATTTTCCCCCGTTTGTCAAGCCTTTTTTTATATTTTTTTCGCCAAGCCTTATTTTCGTCAATTAGGGCTATTTTTATTAAAACACCATCATCCACTTTGGAGATTTTACACAACCGCCAACAAATCTGACAGCGTTTTTACATCGGGGCACAGAACTCGTTTTACCCATAAGCAAATAAAAAGCCTCCCGCTTCTTTGGCAGGAGGCTGATATGCAAAAATTTAGTTGTTGATAAGCTTGTCCTCGTCGCTCCAGCTGTAAAGTTTTCTGATTTCTGCGCCAACCTTCTCGGAAGGATGCTCTGAAGCCAGCTTTCTCATAGCCTTGAAGTGAACCTGAGCGCCTGCGCTGGACATATCAAGCAGGAAGTCCTTTGCAAATGTACCGTCCTGAATGTCGGAAAGTACCTTCTTCATAGCCTTCTTGGTGTCCTCAGTGATAATCTTGGGACCTGTGATGTAGTCGCCATACTCAGCAGTGTTTGAAATTGAATATCTCATGCCTGCAAAGCCGGACTGATAGATAAGGTCAACAATAAGCTTCATCTCGTGAATGCACTCAAAGTATGCGTTTCTGGGGTCGTAGCCTGCCTCAACCAGAGTTTCAAAGCCTGCCTGCATCAGAGCGCATACGCCGCCGCAGAGTACAGCCTGCTCACCGAAGAGGTCGGTTTCTGTTTCGGTTCTGAAAGTGGTTTCAAGTACGCCGGCTCTTGCTCCGCCGATGCCTGCAGCATAAGCAAGACCAATGTCCAGAGCGTGACCTGAAGCGTCCTGCTCAACTGCGATAAGGCAAGGAGTACCCTTTCCTGCCTGATATTCGGAACGAACAGTGTGTCCGGGAGCCTTAGGCGCAATCATAATTACGTCTACGTTCTTAGGCGGAACGATGCAGCCAAAGTGAATATTGAAGCCGTGCGCAAAAGCAAGCACCTTGCCCTCTGTCAGGTTGGGCTCGATTTCGCTCTTGTAAAGAGCAGCCTGCTTTTCGTCAGGAATAAGAATCATGATAATGTCAGCCATCTTAACAGCCTCAGCTGTTTCTACAACCTTAAGACCCTGCTTTTCAGCCTTTTCCCAGCTCTTAGAACCGTTATAAAGACCTACTACAACGTCAACACCGCTTTCCTTCAGGTTGAGAGCATGAGCATGTCCCTGTGAACCGTAGCCGATAATCGCTACTGTCTTGCCCTTTAAATAGTTGAGGTCGCAATCCTGCTGATAAAAAATCTTTGCCATTGTAAATTCCTCCAGTATTTAATGT
The DNA here is from genome assembly GCA_944388405.1 of uncultured Ruminococcus sp. Taxonomy (GTDB): domain Bacteria; phylum Bacillota; class Clostridia; order Oscillospirales; family Ruminococcaceae; genus FB2012. Next base: position 10,781 of record CALXIQ010000042.1, read on the forward strand.
AATACCTAATATTTTATGTAGCCGCTGGGGCTAAATAAGCTTAATTACTTCTTGGGAGCAATAACCTCTGCGCCCTTCTGAATCGCAATTGTTCCCGTTCTTACCATTTCAAGAATGTTGTAAGGAGTGACAATCTCCTCAAATCTTTTGAGATGAGCGTATGTATCGCACAGCTCCAATGTCATGGTAGTCAGGGTAATGTCCATTACCTTTGCGCCGGTTATATCCGCAATTGTCATAACCTCGCTACGCTTGTCGGCAGTGCAGGCAATTTTAACAATCATAAGTTCTCTTGCAAGGCACTCGTCCTTTGAAAGAGTTTTAACCTTTATAACCTCGATAAGCTTGTTAAGCTGCTTTTCAATCTGCTCAACGGTGTGCTCGTTGCCGTCTGCGATTATGGTTATACGGGAAATCGTCGGATCCTGTGTAGGACCTACCGCAAGGCTTTCAATGTTAAAGCCTCTTCTTGAGAAAAGCCCTGAAATTCTTGAAAGCACTCCGCTGTGATTCTCCACTAAAACAGATATTGTATGCTTCATATCTTTATACCCTCCACTTATCTTCCGCAATTAATAATTATAGCACCGCTTTATTAATTTGTTTTTAATTTTTCACGTATCTAAAATTAAAGGTACGACAAAACTCAAATCTGTTAAAGGGTGGCTGCTTTTTCATCTACTCTTACCTCTACAAGACAAAGCTGATCGGTTTCGCTGAGCAGCTTTATCGCCTCGTTCATGGACGCTTCGTCGGTAACCCTTAACGCCTGTATGCCGTAAGCTTCAGCAAGCTTGATAAAGTCAGGAGAGCCGTCAAGATATACTGCGGTTTCTCTGCCGTTGTAGCCGTTTGCCTGCAGCTCTCTTACCATGCCCAGACAGTTATTGGTCATAACCATAATTTTAATGTTCACCCCGTGCTGAACTGCCGTACCCAGCTCCATAAACTCCATCTGAAATGCTCCGTCGCCGCAGATTGCCATAACCGGCCGTGACGGGTCAGCCATTCTGGCGCCGATTGCCGCCGGAACCGAATAGCCCATTGTGCCCATTCCTCCTGCGGTGAGAAATCTTCCGCCCTCTTTGATATGATAGCCTGTCGCTGTCCAGATTTGGTTCTGTCCCACGTCGGCAACCACTACCGTGTTGTCGGGCATTGCCTTTGACAGCTTGACCATAAACTCTCTGGGATTAACCGTGCCGTTATTTGCCGCCACAAAGGTTCTTGGCGTTTTATATGTGTCAAGATGAGCTATCCATTCCTTATGCTCCATAGGACTTGCCATTTCAAGCATCTGGGAAAGCACCGACTTGGCATCCCCTACCAGCGGATAATCAGCGCCGATATTTTTGCCAATCTCCGCCGGGTCGATGTCAATGTGAAGTATCTTAGTGGTTTTCTCAAGGGCGAGAGGAGTTCTTACCGCTCTGTCACCTACCCTTGCGCCTACCAGAAACAGCACGTCGCACTCCTTGACCGCCATATTGGCGCTTTTTACACCGTGCATACCAAGCATTCCGTAAAACAGCGGGTCGTCGTCGGAAAAAACCGAAATTCCCATCATTGTGGTAATAACGGGTATCTCCATTTTATGGGCAAGCTCTTTAATCTCCTGCTGAGCGTGAGAAGCAAACACTCCTCCGCCAATGCAGATAAGGGGCTTGTGCGCCTCCTCAAGGGCTGAAAGCACCCGCTTAATTTGCAGATAATTGCCCTTTGTGGTAGGCTTATAGCCTCTTATGTCAACCGTTTCGGGGTATTCAAAGTCAAGCTCCATCTTCTGAACGTCCATGGGAACGTCGATAAGCACCGGGCCCGGTCTGCCAGTTCCGGCGATGTAGAAGGCTTCCTTAAAGACTCTGGGCAGCTCCTTTGGGTCTTTAAGCAGATAGCTGTGCTTTACAAAAGGCTCGGCTGCGCCGGTTATGTCCGCCTCCTGAAAAACGTCGCTGCCTATCTGGTCGGTGTTGACCTGACCTGTAATGCACACAATTGGTATGGAATCGGCATAAGCCGTTGCGATTGCAGTAATAAGGTTTGTAGCTCCCGGTCCTGATGTGGCAATGCACACGGCGGGCTTGCCGGAAATTCTTGCAAAGCCGTTGGCAGCGTGTCCTCCGTTTGCCTCGTGACGGACAAGAACGTGCTTGATGTCGTTCTCGGCGTCCATCAATGCGTCATAAAAGGGACATATCGCCGCACCGGGATAGCCGTAGACGACCTTTATATTCTCCGCCTTCAAACATTCAACCATAGCCTGAGCAGCTTTCATTTTCATAAAGAATCGCCTCCGCAATAAAATTTTTTCAGACACACAATGCGTCTGAAATTAATTAATTATACCATAATACACCTTTAAAGTCAACAGAAAAATAATTAAAATTGCGGGACATCCCCCAGACATTGACGCTTAATTCCAAGCAAGGAAAAGCACCGTTAGATTTTAGATATTATGATATGGGAAATTTAATTTTTAGCCTTATATTTTTTTAAGTTTTGCTCTTGTAAGTTAAAATCATGTGTGCTATAATACATAGGATTTAAGAAACATGACAAGGTAAAGTCAAAGGAAGTGCGTGAAATCAGATGTATATTTGTCCCGTGTGCGGTAAAAATCTGAAGCTTTCAAAAAACGGCTATCGATGCAGGAACAATCACTGCTTTGACGTTGCCAGAAACGGATATGTAAATCTGCTGACCACAAAAGGCAGAAATCCGAAAAAAGCAGGCGACAATCCGCTTATGGTGAAAGCAAGAAGCGCATTTCTTGACAAGGACTACTATAAGCCGCTGGCTTTAAGGGCGGCGGAGATTATCAGAACGCTGCTGAAAGATAACCCGAAGTCTGTAATAATAGACAGCGGCTGCGGCGAGGGCTACTACACCAAATTTTATGCCCGTGAGATGAAAAATGCTGAAATCTACGGCATTGACATTTCAAAAACCGCCGTGTCCCATGCTATGAGCCGGTGCAGGCAGGAGGGGCTTTCAAACGTCAGCTTTGCGGTGGCGTCCTCCTTTGAGCTGCCCTTTCGCTCCATTTCGGCTGACTTGGTGGTTTCGGCATTTGCTCCCGTTTCAAACGACGAGTATGCAAGAGTGCTGAAAAAGGGCGGCTTTCTGGTGGTTATCTCCCCTGCGGCAAGGCATTTGTACGGGCTTAAATGTGTCCTTTACGACGTGCCATACGAAAACAAACCCAACGTCTACGGACTGAGAAAGTTTGAAAAGCTGGGCGAGGAACAGTTAAGCTACTCGGTTACGCTGGCGTCACAGGAGGACATACAGAATCTTTTTGCCATGACCCCATACTTTTACAAAACCTCCGAGGAGGCAAAAAAGCGGCTGGAGTCGCTGGAAACCCTTGAAACCGAATGTAGCTTTGTTATTGAAACCTATCATAAAAAATAAGCTGACTGCAAAAAGAAAGAAGGTGAAATCCATGCCGTTATATGCGGTATGGAGCTTATATGAACAAGGATTTATTCTGTAAAGGATACACGTGGGGATTTTTCGCCCACAGCGGAGAAATGCAGACAAAGGCTGCGGAAGAATCAATGGAAAGGCTGGCTTCAAACGGTCTTAACTGGATATGCATTCCCGTAAACGCCTGGCAGGAAACCTTTGCGAGCACTAAGGTTTTCTGCGACTACGAAAGAACCCAGACCGACGACGACGTGATTTTCGCTATAAAGAAGGCAAAATCGCTGGGGCTGAAGATTTGTCTTAAACCTATGGTAAACTGCTTTGACAGGGCTTGGAGGGCAAGGATAGACTTCCCTTCGGAAAATCAGGAATACTGGGACAAATGGTTCAGGTCCTATAACGCTTTTATGCTGCACTACGCAGCAATAGCCGAAAAAACCGGGTGCGAAATGCTTTGCACAGGCTGTGAGATGGCAGGAATGGACAAGCAGTCTGACAGGTGCAGAGATATGATACGCAAGGTTCGCAAGGTTTACAGCGGAATTGTTATGCACAACATCAATCACGGCGATGAATTTCGCTTTAACTGGCTGGGTGATGTGGACGTAATCGGTATCTCGGCTTATTACCCTGTTACGGACGAAAACGACCGCAGTCTTGAGCGAATGATAAGAGAGTTCAAAAAGCGCACCGAGGTGCTGGAAAAGGCTCATGAGCATTACGGCAAGCCTATTATGTTTGCTGAAATCGGTGTGCGAAACGAACAGGGTTGCACGCAGTACCCCTGGGATTTCCACAACCGTCCCGACCGACCCTCCGACCAGCAGGAGCAGGCGAATTTCTACGAGGCTGCAATGACTGCCACCTGGGACAAGGACTGGTTCTGCGGCTACTTCTGGTGGGACTGGAAAGCCACCCTCCCTCCCATTGAAAAGGCTAAGGAAGACCGTGACTTTACCATATACGGCAAAAAAGCCGAGCAGGTTTTGAAAAACTGGTACACCAAAGCCTGATGACTTACAACACAAAAAGATGGCGGAATAGTCCGACAAAATGGACTCTTCCGCCGATTTTTTACGCAAATAAAGAGAGAACAAGCTAAATGCCTGTTCTCTCGGTATATACAATATTATCAGGTTACACGTTTCAATATTGTAAGACTACTTAGTACATCGGATTCACTCCACACTGAATTAAGTTACTTCAAACAACTTACATATAAACCCGGTTGTCAACCGCCGGTTCTATAACGCTGTCACACTTACCAAATCTACATCATTTGGTCAACTACCAAAAGCCTTACGGCTTAAACCTAAACCATTGGAATTACACCTTTCAGTAATTTTGATTGTCAATCGTAATTACTTAAACCATCGGACTCAACCTTTCAAGTAAATTCATCTACCATAGAGGTTATTATACCATTGGACTCATACCTTTCGTGCAAACTAAATTCCCTGAGGAACAAATATCGAAATCAAGCTAAAGTTTCTGGCGGACTCACTCCAATCTTTTAAATATTCAAGCGCCTTGTGTACATCATAATCATAATGCACCACTCCTATAGAAACTTTATTTTCAAACCCTTGCGAAGGTCTTTACCGACCTCGCTCAATTTAAAGTCTTAGGCGGACTCACTCCCGTCATTCAGATATTAAATCGTTTTACATCGTATTTAACGTGCATCAATCGCAAACCAACAGCCTTAAACTGTTTAAATCTCAAGTTTACATTGGACTCACTCTTTCAAGTTATTTTAAAAAATCCCTTGAAAAACTTAACTTGTGCATTGGAAACACTCCTCACTAAAATTTATTCAGAAACCTCTTGAAGAAAATCATAACCATTTCTCCTTTCGTATTACCTGAACTATTAAATTGTAATTTCAGAGTATCCAAACTTACATAAACTTGTTTGTCAATCTACCACGAAACTCTCGAATCTATATTTTAAAAAACCACATTTACGGTTTGAGTTTATCAGTCTTTACACCTGAGTTGTTACTCTGTAATTTCAGATTCTGCCGAGTCTCGGGATACTCTGGCCAATCTCTACTACGTCCATGGGACTCGCTCCTTTCAAATCATTATTAAGCTTAACTGCGGTACCTGCCGTTCCTTCCAAAACTCTTTGCACTGTGTGAACCGCCCGGTAGCTTTCCGCCGCCGCTTCGATTTAGTTAAGGTACTCAGACTTACTTCAAAAATCCGCTCCCCGCTTTGGTTACCTCTGAATCTCCGTCTTAATCTCTGTCAGATCCCTCTCGTCGGACTAAACCGGCTTCAGCTTTCGCCTTGCGTTTTAAGAAACTTACCTTTAAATAAAACTCTGATATTCAATCGGCATCCCTTTCGACATATCGTTTATTTTTAGTATAAATTTCTTTGGAGGATCTACTCTTTGAGTATTTCCTTTTCCTTGTCTATACTATAACATACTTTTTGTACATTGTCAATAGTTTTTTTCAAAAAAATTTGAAATAAATTATTTAATATTACCTTTACATTATGCGCTTGACTTTGGTTGCCGGGTGTAGTATAATAAATATGTTGCGGTGCTTAAAGTGATGATGTTTTACCAAATCGCCGCATCGGTACAGGATGTAAAAATAACTTTTAAAGCGGCTTATATACATTGAAACCGCGCGGAGGTACGCTATGTCTGAAGAATATACCCCTGACCTTTATACGCTTGAGGACGAAGACGGTAACGAGCAGGTTTTTGAAATGCTCGACGTAATGGAATACGAAGGCGAAAAGTATTACGCTCTTACCCCTTACTACGAGAATCCGGACGAGGCTTTGGGTGACGACGGCGAAGTTGTTATACTAAAATCTGATTTTGACGGCGACGAAGAAATAATGGTTTCTATTGACGACGATGAGGAATACGAGCGCATCGGAAACATCTTCATGAAAAGAATTGAAGAAATGTTTGACTTTGACGATGATGAAGAGGACAACAGTCCTTCTACCTATTCCTAAGCACAGTTTACACGGTTTGTCAATTGGTATGCTGTACAATTTTTCATAGTGTATTTTGCACATAATTACCTATTGATATTTCGGCGCAGATGTGCTATACTATATACAGAAAAGCAAAGACACGACTCACTGCCTTGTACGACCAAGTGCGGTTTTTATAAATCCAACACATATTAATAGGGAACTTCGCTCCGAAAGCGGATTGCAGACCTCCCGACCCGGACCGCTTCGGCTGCTTCGGGCTACGGACGAAGGGAGCGTGAAACCAAGGGCTGGTACCCACCTGCTTGAGGCGGGTTTTATTCGCCGCACGACGGCAAGGCGGTCTACATTCAAAAATAATCCGAGAGATTTTTTATCTCCCGGATTTTTTATTTTATGTATTATTCAAAAGACGTAAGAACTGCCCGTTTACAGCATATTTTCAAGAAACGCCACCGTTTTTTCGTCGTATCTCATATCCTGCGCCGTCATGTCCTCCTCAAGCTGCCACAGCTTTGACACTGCAAACACCGAAGAAACAAAAAAGGGCTGACTGTTGAGATACACCAGTGGAATCACCGCAGGAGAATCGCCCGTTTTAAGGCTTAACTCCTTTACTCTTGCAAGTCTCGCTAAATTGGCAGTACTTGTAAATTGCCCCTCAGGCAGCTTTGCCGCCGACATATCTCCCTTTGCAAATTTTGCAAAAAAACCCTTTGCCTGCGGAGTAAACGCCATTACAGGGAAGTTGTGCTTTCTGTACCAGTTGTATTCCCACATATTCATGCACACCAGCGTAGGGTCGCCGAAGGTATCGGTGCTGGAGTGAGCCAGGCTGTAGTTTATCTGACTTACCCTGAAAGGCTCCATACCGTGAGCGGTGGCATAATTGTTTGCCATTTCTATACGGCTGGTGGTCCAGTTGGAAGCGCCGATAAACCGCACCTTTCCGCTTTGGACAAACTCATTAAGCACCGGCATTATTTCCGAAACGGGAATCTTTTCATCGTCTCTGTGGAGAAAATAAATGTCGATGTAATCTGTTCCAAGACACTCAAGACTTCTGTTAAGGTCCTCCCTCAGCGAATCGGGATCAAGCCTCGATACGGACATATCCTCAACCGGAGGATGTCCCCCCTTGGTGGATATTATAATATTTTCACGACAGTCCCTCGCTTTAAGCCATCTACCTATAACAAGCTCGCTTGAATCCTCACCGTCCTCAAGCCATGAGCAGTAAACTCTTGCAGTATCAATGCACCATCCGCCCAGCTCCACATATTTATCAAGCAGCTTGAAATAAGCCTCGTCGTTATCATGCTTGTCAAAATTAGCCGTTCCCAGAGTAAGGGATGGAAGCTTTAAAGAATGACGGCTGTTATTTATTTCAAAAGTAAACACTTAAACACCTTCCTGATTGAATTTTAATTTGGTAAACTTCAAAAACGGAAGTCTGAAACATCGCTTCAAACCTCTCCCCGAAAATTAACATCATGTTATAGATTTATTCAGTTTTAATAATAATATCACATCAGGGAGGCTTATTTCAAGCGATATTTGTTAAAAAAATATTATTTTTAAGAAAGCCCTTGACAAGTGGAACAACTTGATATATAATATGTAAAGCGGTTTTGCTTTACAATGCATTGCCAAAAATCAAGCTTACGAACGGAGGAAAACCTGTGGACAAAAATCTTGGTATAAGCACCCTTCTTGATTTGTACGGAGAGCTGCTTACGGAAAAACAGCGGGACGTTCTTGAGCTTTACTATAACGATGATCTTTCTCTGGCGGAAATCGCCGCACAGTATGATATTTCAAGGCAGGGGGTTCACGATTCCATTAAACGGGGCGAAGAAGCGCTGCTGAAATTTGAAGAGGTGCTGGGTCTTTCCCGTCGGGAGGAAGAGAACAAAAAACAGCTGGATGAGTTCAAGCGGATGGCTCTGGAGATTTTCGAGGAGTGCAAGAAAGTTTCCTTTGCAAGAAACATCGCAGACAAGACGATTGCTCTGCTGGAGGAGCTTGATTCAAAGCTGGCTGAATACGACAATTCGAAATATCTGGAAGATTGATAAGCTTCGCTTGGTCGGCAGTTTGTAAAAAAGGCTGCGGACAAGGCGATGATTGCCGATAAAAAGAGGTGTTTGCATGGCATTTGAAGGACTATCCGAAAAGCTGGGAGGCGTTTTCAAGAAGCTCAGGTCACGAGGCAGGCTTTCCGAAGCGGACGTTAAGGAAGCTATGCGTGAGGTTAAAATGGCGCTGCTTGAAGCCGACGTCAGCTACAAGGTTGTTAAGGAGTTTATCGCAAACGTTACCGAAAGAAGCGTGGGAGAGGACGTGCTTAAAAGCCTTACTCCCGGTCAGCAGGTAATAAAGATTGTAAACGAAGAGCTTATAAAGCTTATGGGTGAGGCAAATTCCAAAATAAACTTCCCCAACAAGCCTCCATGCATCATTATGATGTGCGGACTTCAGGGTTCGGGTAAAACCACCCACGCCGCAAAGCTCGCAAAGTATTTCAAGGCTCAGGGCAAGCGTCCACTGCTGGTGGCGTGTGATATTTACAGACCTGCGGCTATTGAGCAGCTTAAGGTCGTAGGCGAGCGTGCAGAAGTTCCCGTGTTTGAAATGGGACAGATTGACCCGAGAAAAATCGCCAAAGAGGGCATCAAGCATGCAAAGGATTACGGCAACGATCTGGTGATTATCGATACTGCGGGACGTTTGCACATCGACGAAGAGCTGATGGACGAGCTTAAGGATATAAAGAAGATTGTCGAGCCAAACGAAATAATGCTGGTTGTGGACGCAATGATCGGTCAGGACGCCGTAAAGGTTGCCTCCAGCTTTGACGAGGCGCTGGGAATCGACTCGGTTATTCTCACAAAGCTTGACTCAGACACCAGAGGCGGTGCGGCGCTTTCGGTGCTTTCGGTAACCGGTAAGCCTATCAAGTTTGTGGGAATGGGCGAAAAGCTTGACGAGTTCGAGCCTTTCCACCCGGAGCGAATGGCTTCAAGAATTCTCGGCATGGGCGATATGCTGACGCTGATTGAAAAGGCATCTCAGACGGTGGACGAAAAGGACGCCGAAAAGCTTGCCAAGAAGGTTAAGGAAAAGGGCTTTGATTTAAACGACCTGCTTGAACAGATGAAGCAGATTCACAAGATGGGTTCTATAAGGTCTATTCTGAAGCTTATTCCCGGTGCGGGGAACATAAAGGACGAACAGCTTGAACAGGGTGAAGCTCAGCTGAAAAAGACGGAGGCTATGATAAACTCCATGACAAAGGCTGAACGTGCTAAGCCCTCTATAATAGACCCCAAAAGAAAGCGGAGAATTGCTGCGGGAAGCGGCACTCAAGTTTCAGATGTAAATCAGCTGCTTAGGCAGTTTGACGAAATGCAGAAGATGATGAAGCAGTTAGGCGTCGTAGGCGGTCAGGGCGGCAAAAAGTCCAGAAGGAACAGAGCCGCACTGCTTAAAGGACTGGGCGGAAACGGCTTCCCAATGTAACCACACAATCATGCAGTAAATGCTTGATATAAATTATCCAATTAATCGGAGGTGAATATACAATGGCAGTAAAGATCAGACTGAGAAGAATGGGCGCTAAGAAGGCTCCTTTCTACCGTATTGTAGTAGCTGATTCCAGATACCCCAGAGATGGACGTTTCATCGAGGAAATCGGATACTATGATCCTACAAAGGAACCTACCGTTCTCAAAGTAGACGAGGAGAAGGCTAAGTCCTGGATTGCAAAGGGCGCACAGCCTACAGACACTGTTAAGTCGCTTCTCAAGAAAAACGGCACTATCTAATGACGATTTGCATAGCTGTACATAATTTTGTACAGCTTTTAAATCGTAACAGAGTGCAATTCCAATCGGTAAGGTACTTATCCCACCACTCGCCTTACCGGTTTACCGGTGGGAATGCCGGTTTTTTTGTGGGAGAAATGAGGAATAAAAATGGAAAAGCTTTTAAGAACTATCGTAAGCGAGCTTGTTGAAAACAAAGATGCGATAGAGATTCAGGTGGATGAACCTAACGAGGAAGGCATTGTGGTTTATCATCTCCACGTTGCTCAGGAGGATATGGGCAGAGTTATCGGAAAGCAGGGTCGAATCGCAAAGGCGATAAGAACTGTAATGAGAGCAGGCTGCTCCCGTATCAATCAGAAGATAATGGTTGAGATAGACTAAGGGTCACACCTCAATAGCTTATAGTGAATAAACAATCGCCTTTTACCGATAATAGTAGAAGGTGATTTTTTTATGAAAAAATATCTGAAAAGTTTTTATCTTTACACAGTTGGCGCACTTTCGGGTGCGGCAAACGGGCTGTTCGGCTCGGGAGGAGGAATTATTACCGTTCCTATGCTGGAGCATGACGGAATGAAAACAAAAAAAGCTCATGCAACCTCGATAGCCATAACGCTGCCGCTGAGCGTAATAAGCGGCATTATATATTTCTCAAAAGGGTCTATAGACCTTGCTCAGGCGTGGAAATTCATCCCCTGCGGGCTTATAGGGGTGCTGGTGGGTTCAAAGCTGCTGGTGAAGCTTTCGGGAACTACGCTCAAACGCATATTCGGAGCGGTTATGATAATATTCGGAATACGTCTTATGAGAGGGTAATTTATGAACTGGATCACAATAGCGCTGGTCTCCTTTGCAACCGGGGTCTTTGCATCTCTCGGTCTGGGGGGCGGAATGATACTTATAATCTATCTTACTCTGTTTGCCGGAGTTCCCCAGCTTCAGGCTCAGGGCATAAACCTTGTGTTCTTTCTGCCGATAGCCGCCGTATCCCTTTATTTTCACACTAAAAATAAGCTGGTGGAGTGGAAAAAAATCGTCCCCGTTATTATTTCGGGAACGATTTTTGTTACAATATTCAGTCTTTTGGCAAACTCTATGGACAACACGCTGCTGAAACGAATATTCGGAGCTTTTGTTATCCTTGCCGGCATAAAGGAGCTGCTATACAAAAAAACCGAAGCCGGCAGTCAATCCTCCGACTGCGATTCCAGCGTGCAGACCACCAAATGAAACGGATCCAGAAAACGCTTGGTATAACCACTGTTTCCTACTCCCCTGCTGACTATCATCCGGGTAGAGCCGTATTGGTAAACTCCCGAAGTATATTCCGGGAAAAATCCTTGACCCGGCGCACAAAGTCCGTATAAAATATAGGGAAGCCTTATCAGACCTCCATGAGCGTGACCGGCAAAAATAAGATCCGCCCGGCTGCCTGCCGCTTCAGAGGTTTCAGCAATCTCGTAAAAATCCTCAGGGTAATGATGAAGCCAGACGGTAAACAGCTTTTCTTCAGGATAGTCTTCAAGCATTTCTCCTACAAAACCGCTGTCCATTCCGCTTACCGTTCCTACCAGCAGCATTTTATCTCCGCCTCGCTCTATAACGGTAAACTCGTTTTCAAGCACTATTATACCGTTTTCCTCACAGCACTGCGCCATTTCTTCCCGCTGCTCGTCCGATATGTCGTAGTCATGGTTGCCCCAGACAAGATAACAGTCCGTAATTTTGGACACTTTCTTCAGAAACGACTTGGCATCGTCAATATCGGTTTGAATAGAGTCGGCAATATCGCCAGTGAGAAAAATATAATCCGGCCGCTGCTCAGTTATTTTTTCAATCAAGCGGTCGTCGTAGCTGCCGCCATGATTATGGTAATCGGAAACCTGCACTATCTTTGCTCCGTCAAAGCCCTCAGGCACGTTTTCGCTTTTATAAACAATGTTCTCAGTTTCAATATAATAATTAGACCGGACAAACTCCGCCGCAGTCATAAGCGCAACAACACCGGCAACAATCAGCAAAATTATCTTACGCCTGCTCAGCCGCTTTTTCTCCGTCTTTTTTATTTTTTCTTCTGTACTCAAGGTAGCCCTCCAGAATAACGGTAGCGGCAACCGTGTCAACGACTGCTTTTCTGTCCTTTCCCCTTACGTTCGTTTGATTTAATATCTGATGAGCCGTAACGGTGGTGGAACGCTCGTCCCACATATTTACCGGAATCTCCGTAAGCTCGTTAAGCATATTTGCAAAATTGCGGCACTTCTCCGCTCTGGGACCATATGAGCCGTTCATGTTCACGGGAAGTCCCACCACAATTTCCCCAACCTCATACTGCTTTGCCATATGAGCTACCTTCATAGCCAGCACATTTGCGTTGCGTTCTTCAATCGTGCCGATAGGGGAAGCAAGGAACTCGGTTCTGTCGCAGACTGCAAGACCCGTTCTGGCGTCGCCGTAATCAACCGCCATTATCTTCATATATTCAAAATCTCCTTAAAATTACTTATATAGCCGTTATATCAATGTTCTTTCATCGCAGTATTCGCAGATAACCGTATCGCCGTTACCTATAAAATACTTAGGCAGATATTCTTCATGATTTGTTATACACTTAGGATTTGAACATCTGACCGACGGCAGCACCTTACCGTATACAAGTTTGGCAGGCGTTCCGTTTCGATTTAAAATGGTGAGAATAAGCGCCATTCTTATGTACATTCCGTATTTCGCCTGTTTGAAGTACATAGCCCTTTTGTCGTCGTCAACCTCGATGGCAATTTCGTCTACTCTCGGCAGAGGGTGAAGCACAATAAGGTCGGGTTTGCCTTTCAGCATTTTCTGCCTGTCTAAAATATAGCAGCCCTTCTGGGATTCGTACTCCTCTTTTGAGCTGAACCTTTCCTGTTGTATCCTTGTCATATAAAGTACGTCAAGGTAAGGCATAGCCTCATCAAGGCTTGTAACCTCCTTATACTCATGACCTCCCGCAGAAAGTATGTCCTTGACGTATGTGGGTAAGGCAAGCTCTTTTGTGGAAATAAGCACAAACTTTGTCCCATTGAAGCAGGACATGGCTTTAATCAGCGAATGAACGGTTCTGCCGTTTTTAAGGTCGCCGCACAAGCCGATAGTGAGATTTTCAAGAGTGCCCTTTTCCTCTTTCAGGGTCATCAGGTCGGTAAGGGTCTGGGTGGGATGAAGATGTCCCCCGTCCCCGGCGTTTACAACGGGACATTCCGCAGTAAGCGCCGCCGCCTTTACCGAACCGGGGGAGGGATGACGCATAACCAGAATATCCGCATAGCCCGACACAATTTTTGTGGTGTCCTTTATGTTCTCCCCCTTTGCCACCGACGAGGTAGCAGGATTGTCAAAGCCTATTATCGTTCCGCCAAGCCTGAGCATTGCGGTCTGAAAGGACATCTGAGTTCTGGTGGACGGCTCATAAAACAAGGTACCCATAATTTTTCCCTTGCAGGCTTCGCTGTAATTCTCAGGATGCTCTTTTATATCGTGCCCCAGCTCCAAAAGCTGCTTCCACCAGGAAACAGGATAGTCGTTAAGGTCAATCAGATGTATAAACTCATTGTAGCCGTTCATTAAAACCCAACCTTTCATTACGCCTGAAATTCAAATCTACGCTTTCGGCTATTATACCACACTTTACACAATTTTTCAACAAGCCACACATTAATTTAACGGCTTTTTCATACCGTTGACAAATTGCCGCTCAGTCCTCAGATTCTTGTTTCTCACAGTTAAAACTGTGGACAAGCTGCATAAATTCCTGATTATCATACATTGTGTTCACCGCTTCAAGCAAGGCGTTTGCGCTGATATGCTCAGGCAGACCAAGGCTTTTTGCTGTTTTTCTCCTGAGCTCACTGCTGTCAGCCTTTCCCGACAGCCCCCACTCATAGAAATCAAGCTTTGTAACAGGGTGAGTATTCTCCTTAAAGCTTTCTATCCCCGCCCTTTCAAAGGTTTCCCGCAGGATTTTTACATCTATCCCCTCAACCCCCAGCTTGCCTTCTTTTGAAGGTACGGTCTTTCGCTTTTCCTTGCCATAGATTTCAGGGATATACAGATTTATTATGCTGCCTTCGGGGCAGATTCCTTTTATGTGACCTCGTATTTTAAACCCTGCCGAGTCGGAGTCGGTGAGGATTATAATTCCGCTGTTTTTGGCGTAATACCTGATAAGCTCGGCAGTTTCCCTGTCCTTGAACACCCCGAAGCCGTCGGTGCAGATTATAACCCCGTCGATAAAGGAGGAAAGCTTTATTTTATCATACTTTCCCTCCACCACCACTGCCTGTTTAAGCCGTATCTTTTCCATTTTTAAATCCTCCAACGTTAGGGCTGCTCAGCACCTTAACGCCATAGCTTTGGCAATTGCCTGCTCCAGCGCCAGCATATCCCCGTTTTTTCCGCTTGAACGGCTTTTTAACAGCAAATCGGTGTCGGAGAATATTTTCAGCGACTGCCTTATCCGCTCGCAGGTCAGGTTTGCACATTCCGAATAGGCGTTTTTCACCGCAAACTCACGGTTTCGTCCGTATTTAAAATCGGCAACGCAGTCTGACACCGACCGCCCCGACGACCTGGCAAGCTTTGCACGGTAAAGATCGGTCATGGAAAAGCTTATAACTCCCAGTATCTCAATTGCCTCGTAATTCTGGTCGGAAAGCTCTTTTACACGGTTAAACACCATAGACGCATTACTTCTGAGAATGTTTATCGCCAGCCCGAAACCGTCAGACTCCACCCTTTTTACGCACAAGGCGTCAATGTCCTCACGCCTTATCATTCTCCCTGGTGCGTATGCCGTCAGCTTTTCGATTTCATGGCTTATAAGGGAGGTGTCGCACAGACAGCAGTTTGCAAGATATTCCGAGTCCTGCCTTGAAATGTCGCAGCCTGCTTTTTTTAATGCTGCGGCAATGCTTTTGCCCATGTCGGAAACACGCTTGTATGCAAACTCGCACACCGAGCCGTGCTTTGCGCAAAAGTCGGCGAACCGCTTGTTTTTGTCGGTAAGGCTGCGCTTGTTTTTGTAAAGGTCAACTCCTGTGGCGTATATTACCACTACGGTAGTTTCGGATATATCCGAAAGAATTTTTCTTAAATCATCTCCGTCGGCTTTAGAAACAGAATCCATATTAAGGTCGTTTATAGTCACCACAACTCTCGGAGCAAACAGCGGCAGCATTTCGCAAGCCCCTGCAATTTCGGCAATGTCGGGCTTCTTGCCGTCAAAACTGTGAAGATTCATCGCCTGATCTCCGTCAGGACAAAGCTTTTTTATCAGCTTTTTTACATAAGCCTCCAACGCTCCCGAGTCGTGACCGTAAAAGTAATAAAGCCTGTCAAAATCCCCCGCTCTTATTTTTTTAGCCAAATCCCCGGCTGCCACAAAAGCCATAGTAAACCTCCTTCACTCATATTATCCACTAAAATTCCCATGCCGATTATTCTGCCCCGAAGCTGAATATCATCATCTGCGACTCATAATGTGACAAGTCGTATTCCCTGCCGTTTATCTTTAAAGTGTCATCATACAGCTCAAGACTGTTGCCGTACGCCGAAAGAATGTAGCCTTCCTCCGTCGCCGTAACGGTAAAGCTGTGAAGGCTTGCGCTTGTCTCCAAAGGAATCAAACCACTTTGAGCTGTTTCCGACTGAGAGTAATAAGCCTCCGGCTTTGGCAGCAGCGAAGCATCATAAACGCTTTGGGTGTAATCTGCTCCGCTGTAGATAAACGCAGCGGCTATTCTTTCTATGCCGTAATATGCGCCGAAATTCTGGACCGTTGCAACATACTCGCCTTTTGATTTCAAATCTATTACAAAAGCATCGCCGTCCTGATAAATCACCGCCGTACAGCTTCCTTTGCCGGGAAATACCGCCGCATGAACCACATCCTTACTGGCGTAGGAAGCAAATATTACCGCAGCATATATTCCGCAGTATACAAGCCCCGTCATTACTACATACACCCGGAACTTTCCCGACTTTACCGAATAGATAATTCCAGCCGTCGCAAACACAAAGCAAATCATGATTATCCAGAACCAGCAGGTTGGCACTGCCGCAAAGCTAAGCCCCGACAGTATTTCCGCCAGCCTTATAACCACTCCACTGATAACTCCTGCGGCTTTCAGGATAACTGCCGAAATCACTCCGCCGCCTGTCAGCACCCCTATCATCACCATCACCAGCGAAACGGTGCACAGTGGTATTGCAAATAAATTTGTCACAGGAGATATAACCGAAACTTCGGTAAAGTACGCCGCCGCCAGAGGAAGGGTTACAAATATAACTACAGTTACCGACACAAAGCTGCGCAACAGCCATGCAAACCTCCTGCCGGAAAATGTCCTGTTGAGGGCGGGCGCAACTACGCCTATTGCAAACGCCGCCGCAAGAGACATTGAAAATGACACGTTTCTTACCAGATAGGGATTTAACACGCACATTGCCGCCGAACAGATGCCAAGAGAATTCATAGTGTCCGCCTTTCTGCCGAAAAGACTTGAACACTGTACCGCCGACATCATTATCCCCGACCTTACTACCGACGGAGCAAATCCCGCAAAGGCGATAAATATTAATATCGCCCCTTCAATAAGCAAAAACCTCAGCCGCTTTGACGAAACCAGCCGATTTATTATAAACCCGAAGAACATTGCTATTACCGCCAGATGTGTGCCCGAAACCGCAAAAAGATGTCCTATGCCGCTGCGATAAAGCATGGTTTTGGTTACGTCGTCCATATCGGTTTTATCGCCGCACAGCATGGCGGTGAGAAACGCTCCTTCTTTTTCGCCGGTGTTGTCACGGATAAGCTGAGAGGCGTAATCTCTGAAATTCAGCACCAATCGCATAAAATTACTGTGACAACCGCCCAGTATCTCAACCTGCGGAGTGGAATCCCCCTGAAGAAAAACTCCTCTGGGCCGATTGTAGCTTTCAGCATCAAACTTTAAGTTGTCGCTTATTGCACTTACCTTTCCGGTAACCCTGACATACTGATAGTAATCAAAATTATCGTTCTGTGCAAAATATGTAACACTTGTCTTTTGCTCTCCGTTTATACTGCCCTTGACGGTAATTCTGCACACATCGCTGCCGGTATAGGAAAAATCGGTGATATATCCGTCCAATACAACAGTCTGTCCATCGTAAGACATAACCGTCTCATAAACCCACATGGTATAAAGCTTTCCCGACAAAAGCCCCAGCAAAAGGCACAACGTTACCGATAACACATACACCCGGTATTTTCCAAACGTCACAAACAAAAGAACGCCTGCAACAACAGCTGCCAGCGAGAATATCACAAAGCTTTCGCCCCAGTCGGCGGCAAAAAGTACAAGTCCTAAAAGATAGGATAATCCCCACCAGGCAAATTTCCGTGTCACAAGCGTTCCTCACAATCTCACATTAACCCGCAGGCCAGCCGAATTCTCTGCCTGCCAGCATATGAAAATGAATGTGGAACACACTCTGTCCCGCCTGCGCTCCGCAGTTGGAAACCACTCTGAAACCGTCCTTCAGTCCCATATCCTTTGCAAGCTTTGAGATAACCTCAAAAATGTGAGCTATCACGCCGCTGTTTTCCTCTGTTATCTCATCAAGCTTTGAAATGTGCTCCTTAGGTATAACCAGATAGTGAATAGGCGCAGTAGGTTCGATATCTTCGAAAACATACACCGTTTCATCCTCGTAAACCTTCTTTGAGGGAATTTCCCCCTTTACAATTTTGCAGAACAAACAATCAGCCATAGTTTTATCCTCCTTTTCAAACCCAGACCCGGGCGGTTTCCCCTATCGCGAGGGAAACCTGCTCTCAGGTATGGTACAGATTACTTTACAAACTCGCCTACAATTTCAATAACCTTGTCAAGAGCTTCGTCAATCTTGAATCTGTCGCCTACTCCTGCCATTGCGGAGTCGGGCCTTCCGCCGCCCTTGCCGCCTGTGATTGCCGCAACCTTGCCTACAATCTTGCCGGCGTGTGCGCCTTTAGCTACTGCGTCCTTGCCGGCAACCGCCAGCAGATTTGCCTTTTCTCCGTCAACTCCGGCAATTACCGCAACTATATCGCTTCGGTGCGACTTGATTTCGTCGCCCATTTTTCTAAGCATATCGGGCTTTATTCCCGAAAACATTGCGGTGATAACCTTTACTCCGCCAACGTCTGCGGCATTTTCAAACAAGGATTTTGTTCTCAGGGCGGATATTTCCGACTGCAAAGCGTCTCTTTCATGTTCAAGCTCTCTTATATCGTGCATAACCGCCGTACATCTTTTGATAAGCTCCATAGGATTTGCCAGTTTGAGAACTTCAGCCGCATGATGAATAAGCTTCTCATTTTCGTTGAAAAGGTCAAGCACTCCCGTGCCCGTTACCGCCTCGATACGTCTTACTCCCGAAGCTACCGAGCTTTCGGAAATTATCTTGAACAAGCCTATCTTTGAGGTATTGTCAAGGTGGGTTCCTCCGCAGAACTCAATAGAAGCGGTTTCCTCGCCGTCCCCCATTGTAACTACTCTTACCACGTCGCCGTACTTTTCGCCGAACAGCGCCATTGCGCCCAGCTTCTGAGCCTCTTCTATAGGCATTTCCTTAACTGTAATGTCAAGCGCCGAAAGAATATACCTGTTTACCAGCATTTCAACCTTAAGTCTTTCCTCAAGGGTCATGGCGTTAAAGTGGGAAAAGTCAAATCTCAGCCTGTGTTCGTCTACAAGCTGTCCTGCCTGATGAACGTGGTCGCCCAGCACCTTTCTTAAAGCCGCCTGAAGCAGGTGAGCGCAGCTGTGATTTCTCATTGTGGCAAGACGGGTCTTTTTGTCAACTGCAAATTCAGCAATCTGCCCTACGGATATTCCGCCCTCTTCTACTTTTACTTTATGAGCGAATTTGCCTGCCACAACCTTCTGAACATCAAGCACCCGACACTTTCCGCTGGCAGTGGTTATTATACCCTTATCGGCAGCCTGTCCGCCGCTTTCCGCATAGAAGGGAGTCTTTGCCGAAACGATGTAAACCTCGTCCCCTGTGCCGGCGTTTTCGATAAGCTCATCGTCGGTGGCGATAAACGCAATTTCTGCGGTGTCGGTAAGTCTGTCGTATCCGGTAAATTCCGTGTGGAATTCCTTATCAATCTTATGGAATATCGTTTCGTCAGCGCCCATATATTTAGAGCCGCCTCTTGCCTCGCGAGCGGTTACCCTCTGCTTTTCCATGCATACGGCATAACCTTCCTCGTCGGCTTCAAGGCCTTTTTCCTCCAGTATCTCACGGGTAAGGTCGATGGGGAAGCCGTAGGTATCCGAAAGCTTAAAGCAGGACTCGCCGTCCAGCACCTTTTTGCTGTCGGAGAGCATATTGTCGATATATTCCTCCAGAATCTTCATTCCCCTGTCTATAGTTCTGTTAAAATTCTGCTCCTCTGTGGTAAGCACCTTTACGATGTAGTCATACTTTTCTTCCAGCTCGTTATACTCGCACTTGTTGCAGTCTACCACCGTTCTCACAAGATCTTTAAGGAAAAGCCCGTTTATGCCCAGCAGCTTGCCGTGACGAACGGCTCTTCTCAGCAGGCGGCGCATTACATAGCCCCTGCCCTCGTTTGACGGCAGCACTCCGTCTGCCGCCAAGAACGTAACTGCTCTTATATGGTCGGTGATAACACGTATAGAAACGTCCTTTTTATATTCCTCGCCGTATTTGCAGCCTGCAATCTCACAAATATGATCTCTGATAGCCTTTATCGTATCAACGTCGAAGATTGAATCCACTCCCTGCATCATTGCAGCAAGTCTTTCAAGACCCATGCCGGTGTCGATGTTCTTTTGTGCAAGGGGGGTGTATGTGCCGTCCTCGTGACGCTCAAACTGGGTAAACACCAGATTCCAGAACTCCATATACCTGTCACAGTCGCAGCCCACCGTGCAGCCCGGCTTTCCGCAGCCGTATTCCTCGCCTCTGTCAAAATATATCTCGGAGCAGGGTCCGCAAGGTCCGTCAACGCCTGCTTCCCAGAAGTTGTCCTCCTTGCCCATGCGGAATATTCTGTCCATAGGCAGGCCTACCTTTTCATGCCAGATTTTTTCCGCCTCGTCGTCCTCCTCATAAACGGAAACATAAAGCCTGTCCTTTGGCAGCTTGAGAACTTCGGTACAAAACTCCCACGCCCATGAAATGGCCTCTTCCTTAAAATAATCTCCAAATGAGAAGTTGCCCAGCATTTCAAAATACGTGCCATGCCTTGCGGTCTTTCCTACGTTTTCGATGTCTCCTGTGCGGATGCATTTCTGGCAGGTAGTCATTCTGGTTCTGGGAGGAACCTCCTGTCCTGTAAAATAAGGCTTTAAAGGCGCCATTCCCGCAACTATAAGCAGCAGGCTGTTGTCGTTCTGGGGAATAAGAGGATAGCTTTTATGTCTTAAGCACCCCTTGCTTTCAAAAAATTTCAGATAAGCTTCTCTCAAATCGTTAAGACTTGTCCATTCCATCAAATTCAAATCCTTTCAATGCTAATTAAAAAAGCTCCGCCCCATAACATGGGACGAAGCTGCATACTCCGTGTTACCACCCAAATTGCCGGGAAAGCATATCCCCCGACCACTCGAATCCTTTAACGCAGGAGATACGCCGCTGTTTTCACAGCGATGCTCAGGTTAGCCCCCGAAAGCCGAATCAAGGCTTGCACCAACCGCCTTTTCTCTTAGATTCACCTTTTCGGTTAATTCCGTCGTCGCTTTTCACATATATTATAATTATATATCCCTGAATTATAATTGTCAATAGGCAGCACGCAAAAAAATCCACAAAAAAAACGAAGCCGCTTTTCTTCGGCTTCGTTTTGATAAAACACTTAAATTAGTTTCCGTACTTAGCGGTATTAACCTTAATACCGACGCCCATTGTAGAAGCAACTACAACGCTTCTCAGGTACTGACCCTTAGCGGCAGCCGGCTTAGCCTTAACTACAGCGTCCATAAGGGTATTGAAGTTTTCCTCAAGCTTCTCTGCTCCGAAGGAAGCCTTTCCTATTGGGCAGTGAATGATATTTGTCTTGTCAAGACGGTACTCAATCTTACCTGCCTTAGCTTCTGTAACAGCCTTAGCAACATCAGGAGTAACCGTACCTGCCTTTGGGTTAGGCATAAGACCACGAGGTCCGAGAATCTTACCAAGACGTCCTACAACGCCCATCATATCAGGGGATGCAACTACAACGTCAAAGTCCATCCAGTTTTCCTTTGTAATCTTTTCAACCAAATCCATGCCGCCTACATACTCAGCGCCGGCAGCCTTGGCTTCCTCATATTTATCCTCCTTACAGAATACGCAAACCCTTACGGACTTACCTGTTCCGTTAGGAAGAACTACAGCGCCTCTTACCTGCTGGTCAGCGTGACGGGAGTCAACGCCCAGACGGATATGGGCTTCAATTGTTTCGTCAAATTTTGCCTTAGCACCCTTAGCTGCCAGATCAAGAGCCTCAGGAGCGTCATAAAGCTTAGTCTTGTCAACAGCCTTTGCAGCGTCAACATACTTTTTGCCGTGTTTCATTATATTATCCTCCTTATTAGTGGTAATACCGATACCCATTTGGTATATCGGTTAGCGGAAAATTCCTCCCACCATCTACCGTATAAGCTTCTATACGGTTTACGATTAGGTTACAAACGATTAGTCAACCACAGTAACGCCCATTGAACGACAGGTTCCTGCGATCATGCTCATTGCTGATTCGATGCTGGAAGCGTTCAGGTCGGGCATTTTCTGCTCCGCAATCTTCTGTACCTGCTCCTTTGTGATTGTAGCAACCTTTGTCTTGTTAGGTGTGCCTGAACCTGACTCGATCTTGCAAGCCTTCTTGATAAGAACGGCTGCCGGAGGAGTCTTTGTTATAAACGTAAATGATCTGTCGGCATAAACTGTGATTACAACAGGAATGATAAGACCGATGTCGTTCTTTGTTCTCTCGTTAAAATCCTTTGTAAATGCCATGATGTTAACACCGTGCTGTCCCAGCGCAGGACCTACCGGTGGTGCAGGAGTTGCCTTTCCTGCCGGAATCTGCAGCTTAATATAGCCTACTACTTTTTGTGCCATCTTTCGCACCTCCATAATTTGTGGTAAGGCGAGTGCTTTGCACTCTCCCACTTTTTTGAAGCAAGATGTCAACAGACAGCCCGCATTAATTCCAGCGGAATGTCCTGTATATCAACTTTCGCTTCTTATAAACGTATGAATTTCGCGGACATATATATCCGCCTTTGCCTTAATCCTCAGCCTTGATCTGTGAAATAGGCAGACTTACAGGAGTTTCTCTTCCGAACATTGATACCACAATGTCAACCGTCTGTGACTCAATATCGATATTCTGGACCGTTCCCGTAAAGCCCTCGAAAGAACCGCCTGTAACAACCACTGTATCTCCAACCTTGTAGCTGACCTCAACGGTTTTCTTTCTCTCAGACTCAACACCCAGCGCCGCAACCTCTTTTTCGGTAAGGGGAACAGGCTTGGATGCAGGACCTACGAATCCCGTAACTCCCCTGGTGTTTCTTACAATGTACCATGAATCGTCGTTCATGACCATTTTCACAAGCACATAGCTGGGGAAAAGCTTTCTTTCAGCTTCAACTTCCTTGTTATCCTTTACTTCAGTAACAAGCTCCATCGGTATTTTTACCTCAGGAATAAGCTCGTGAAGCTTTCGGTTTTCAACTACCTTTTCAATATTCTGTTTAACCTTGTTCTCATAACCGGAATATGTGTGGACTACATACCACTTTGCTTGTTCAGACATGATATAAACCTCCGTAAATATTGCAGGTGTTAAAACCGCTTTTGCCGGACTTCTGCCGCTTTAAGCTCCCAGATTAAGCAGAGCTCTTATCGCCGCTCCCAGTCCGGTGTCGATGCCAAAAAGAAACAGCGCCATAATCGCCATTACGGTAAGCACAACTCCCGTATTGTTTATAACCTGTTTTCTGCTTGGCCATACGACCTTTTTCAGTTCCGATCTCAGATCTCTGAGATACTTTTTCACGCCGCCCCTTTTAGTCTTTTCAGACTTGCCGGCCGCCTTCGACTTCACAACTTTGGAGTCAGCTTCTTTTTTAGCCATAACAAAGCCCTCCCGACTTACTTAGTCTCTTTGTGAAGAGTGTGCTTCTTACAGAACTTGCAATACTTATTCATCTCAAGTCTGTCAGGGTCATTCTTCTTGTTTTTCTTCGTGTTGTAGTTCCTCTGCTTGCATTCTGTACAAGCGAGCGTAATCTTAACTCTCATTTTCGGCACCTCCTGACGAAATTTGCACTCTGCAGGAACAAGCAGAATGCGTCTGCCTCCCTCACACGCAAACCGTAACCGGCAGCGCTGCTATGAGGTAACTTATGTTTTATGCCGCATTTTTGCCCAAGAGCCTTAAAAATGCGCAAAAAAATAAACCTCATAAAGAGGTAAGAACATTATATCACATTGAAATACGCTTGTCAAGCTGTTTTATTAACTTTCTGTAAATTCTTCCGCACAACTTCGTCATAAGTCAAAATCGGCTCATTACTCTTCCTACGGGAACTACAAACCGCCAAGGCGGGCGTCGGAAAGGGTTATCCCAACTCCGACGCCCAGTTTACACTATATTAAAAAGCGGTTTTATAAATTTCAAGAATAGATTCAACGGTGCACTCTCTGGGATTTCCTCCTGTGCACACATCTTCAAACGCCGACTGAGCCAGCGCGGGAAGGTCCTCTTCCTTTACTCCTATCTCACGAAGCTTTTCGGGGATTCCCACATCCTTTGAAAGCTTTCTTACGGCATCTACCGCAGCTTTTCGGTACTCGCTTTCGCTCATTCCCGTTGTGTCTACGTCCATAGCCTCAGCGATGTCCTTAAATTTTTCACCTGTGCAGGGAGCGTTATACTCCATTACATAAGGCAGCAGCACGGCGTTTGCAATTCCGTGAGGAGTATCGTAAAATGCCCCCAGTGGATGAGCCATTCCGTGAACAACGCCCAGTCCCACATTTGAAAATCCCATTCCGGCTATGTACTGACCAAGCGCCATATCCTCTCTGCCTGCAGGGTCGTTGTCGCATGCCGCACGCAGCGAACGGCTGATAATTTCAATCGCCTTAAGGTGCATCATATCGGTAAGCTCCCACGCAGCCTTTGTGGTATAGCCCTCAATTGCATGGGTAAGGGCATCCATTCCGGTGGAAGCGGTAAGTCCCTTAGGCATCGACGACATCATATCGCTGTCGATAATCGCCACAACAGGAATGTCGTGAGGGTCAACGCACACGAATTTACGCTTGTTCTCCTCATCGGTGATAACGTAGTTTATAGTTACCTCCGCCGCAGTTCCCGCAGTGGTGGGCACCGCTATAATGGGAACACAGGGATTCTTTGTATCGACTGCCCCCTCAAGGGAAGTTACGTCCGAATATTCGGGGTTGGCGGTAATAATGCCCACCGCCTTTGCCGTATCTATGGACGAGCCGCCGCCGATAGCAATGATATAGTCCGCTCCCGACTGTGCGAAAACCTCTACTCCTTTTTTAACTACGGCAACCGTAGGATTGGCTTTAACGTCGGAAAAAATTTCATACTTAAGTCCCGAGCCGTCAAGCAGATCCGTAACCTTTTTTGCGACATTAAACTTTATAAGGTCCTTATCGGTAACTATAAGAGCCTTTTTAAAACCTCTCTTTTTCGCCTCGCTGACAATTTCAGCAATTGCTCCTCCGCCAAAATACGATGTTTCGTTCAATATCATTCTGTTTGCCATGAAATATCCTACTTTTCCGACTGATTTACAGGAAAAATCCTATGTACTTATCATACAATAATGACCTATGCAATTAAAGCATATTTGTTGAAATATACAAGAACATTATGTAACAATTATATGTAAGCGTTTTCCGTCAAATGACGAAATATATCGCAAACGAAAAAAAGCGGCTCTGCACGGAAATAATCCGTCGTCGCCGCCATTACCGCTACCGATTCAGAATAACGGTATAGGTATTTGCAATATCATTGCGTATCAGCGAATATGAAACTGCGGATATGTCCATAGCGTTTCTTTCCGATGCGCTATTAAGAATATCGAATATTCTTCCGTTTCCTGTTCCTCCGCCAAATATTTCGTTGTACACCCAATCGTATACCTCATCGGTTGAGCATTTTACTCTGACATATCTGTCGTTGTTCTCTACGGCGTTTATCGCTGCGCTTTCAAACACTTCGTATGCCGAATTTATATCGTAAGCCACAAGTCCCGATTTAACATAGTAATTCTCCTCGTCGGAGGTTGCTTGGGGATATGTCATAAATTCCGATTGTTCGGCGGTATGGTCTCTTGAACACACCTCATCGGTTATATTAAAATAGTCGTATCTCACATAATCGTTGCCCAGATTGGAAATAGGGTCGTCCCACGTTGTGTCTATATTATACCAGTTTCCGTTTAAATACACCATATTCCACATATGAGGCACCACTTCTCCGTAGGTGTCATAAGACTCGCCCAGCACAGGTATGCAAAGTATTCCCGCTCTACTGCACAGCATAAGCATTGCTTTGGAATAGCCCTCGCATACCGCCCTTCCTTCGATAAGGCATCCGTATGCCGAATGGGCATTTTCCGTTTCATCGCTGTAGGCGCATTTAAGGATAATCATATCGTGGAAATATTTAAGCTTTTCATAATTGTCAAGTCCTTCAGCCTGAAGGTATATGCTTTCAACCTCCGCCCTCAGCTGAGCAAGCTGACTGTCCCCTTCCTCACGGCTTTTTACATATGAAACGTTAAGCGACCTGACGTAATTGTCTCCGCCCACCACTATACTGTAGCTGGAGTCAAGCTGATTCAGCTCCGGCGAGGTGCAGATAACAAGCGACATAAAGGCGTCAAGCTGTTGTGAAGAAATAACCCCATCGGTTATGTCGATGTTCTCGCTGTACTGTGCAATGCCGCTGTATATTTCACGGTAGCACTGTCTGACGCTTTCATCTGCGTCCCTAAGAAAATACTCCGCCGACGGCGAAAGCTCCACATCTGAAGCGTCAAGCTCGCCAATTTGGGGAGAGGTTCCCGTTATTATTTCAGTCTGTACCGACGGCTGGCCGTTATACTCAGACTGCTGCGACTGCTGAGATGTGGTGGTATCGCTTGCCGAATCGGCGGTGCCTATTGGCACTCCGCCCGAAAAAGAGCAGGAAACCGCCGACACTGCCGCCGCCAAAGCGGCAGCAACGCAGACTATCCTTTTAAAGGGCATTGCAAACGATAATTTTTTCGCTCCAAAGCCGTTTATCAAACATTTATTAACAAAAGACGATTTACTCACCGTTTTTCTCCGTTTCCTGTGAAAAACTACACATTGTCACTGCCCGACAAGTAGGTCGGGAACTGTTATATGAACTTTATGAACACAATCAGTATCAGGAAGGGTTTCTTCCCGTACAAGCCTTGATTTACAGCAATCTTTATATAATGATTGTACAATACCCCTGCCGTATTTGTCAATAGAATATTCAACAAATAACAAAAAAGAATTCACTGCTTTATATGGCATATTGTCAGCGGTTTAATTTACAATGCGGCGGCGTTGTGCAAACTGCCCTGTCTTTTTGACTAAGCTTCATTTAAAATGTACAAATCTCCGAAAATCTTATCTCCGTTCTCCCGCTTATCAATTTATTCACAACTTTCATGTAAAATAAAGCTTACGCATATGAAAGGATTGATACAATGGAATACGGACTGATTGTCGGTGAAAGAATTATTATAATGTTTCTTATTCTCGTTTTGGGAGCGTTTTGTTTTCTCAAGGGGATAATCTCAAAAGACGGAACAAAGCAGCTTTCGAGGATTGCGCTAAACATTGTAAACCCTGTGCTGATATTCATGTCTTACCAGTCGAAGTATGACAGTCGTCTTATCAACGGACTTTTGTGGGCTTTCGGTCTTTCGGCGATTTCCTTTGCGGTTACGATTATTGCTGCCACTCTGCTTGTCCGTTCAAAAAACAACGCTGACTGTCCGATTGAGCGTTTTTCGGTAATCTATTCAAACTGCGCATTTATGTGTATTCCTCTTATAAGCGGACTTTATGGTTCTGAGGGAGTGCTTTATCTCACCGCTTACCTTACGGTTTTCAATCTGCTGGTATGGACTCACGGACTTATGACAATGAAAGGCGAGAGAGATTTTTCCTCTTTTGCAAAGGCGTTGAAATCCCCATCGGTAATTGCGGTTATACTGGGACTTATATGCTATCTCACTCAGATAAGGCTGCCTGCCATACCTGCACAGGCTATGCAGTACATTGCAGATATGAACACTCCCCTTGCGATGCTTATTGCCGGTGCCACCGCCGCTCAGACCAACATTTTAAAAAGCCTTAAAAGCTTCAGAATTTACTACATTTGTTTTTTAAAGCTTTTGCTTATTCCCGCCGCAGTATTTTTAATCATCAATCTTTTGCCTGCGCCCGACACCGTTAAAACCACAATCCTTGTAGCAACAGGCTGTCCTGCCGCCACAATGGGGACTATGTTTGCGATTACCCTTGACAAGAATCCTCAGAAATGCTCGGAGATTTTCACTGCGACTACCCTGCTTTCGGGAATAACCCTTCCGCTGCTGGTTTGCGGAGCGGGTTTGCTGCTTTAACTTTACAAGCAGTCCTCTGTTCCAACCGACTGCATTTATCATTTATAATAACAGAGCAAGTATAATATTTTTATCTGAACAGCCGGCGACAGTCTTTAGTTTGATGTTTTAATTAACACCGGCAAGCCTGCCGCCGTTATTTGCTTTACTCAAGGTTAGACAAGTGTGAACGTTTTGTAAAACTCAAAATTTAATCAAAAAAATTCTTGACAAGCACCTTGCTTAATGCTATAATATTAAAGTCAATTGCGGCAGTGCTGGAATAGGCAGACAGGCACGTTTGAGGGGCGTGTGTCTTTGACGTACGGGTTCAAGTCCCGTTTGCCGCACCAATAAAAACAACTCGCAAATC
This sequence comes from uncultured Ruminococcus sp., assembly GCA_944388405.1. Taxonomy (GTDB): domain Bacteria; phylum Bacillota; class Clostridia; order Oscillospirales; family Ruminococcaceae; genus FB2012. Next base: position 39,075 of record CALXIQ010000042.1, read on the forward strand.
CTTTAAAATCAAGGGTTTGCGAGTTTTTGTTTTTAGTGTTATTTTGGTTTTGGGTGTTGTTTGGGTGTTATTAATAAAAAATTTAGTCTGAATTGTGCTGAAATCAAATAGGAGCAAGCCGAAAAGCCTGCTCCTGTTTTTTTGTTTATTCTGCTTTGGTTTTGCCGTTTGGTGTTACAAGGATATTCGCAACCGCTCCAAGTGCCTGCGCTTCCCTGTCCTGAAATGCAGCGGCATAAATATCAAGTGTGGTGCTTGCCTGAGAATGTCCCAGAACGCTTTGCACCGTCTTTACGTCAACACCCGAAGTAATAAGCAGGCTTGCGTTTAAGTGCCTGAATGAGTGCAGATTTACTTTAGGCAGATTATGCTGCCTGCAAATCTTTGTAAGCCATGAAAACGGCGTTGCACCGTGCATTTGATGTCCGTCCCATGTGGTGAAAAGTCTGTCGGTATTGTGCCATAAATCCCCCAGCTTCAAACGCTGCGAAAGCTGTTCATTTTGCAGCTGCTTAATCGTAAATATAACATTATCCGGCAGCGTTAAGGCTCGGACAGATTTCTTGCTTTTAGGCTCGGTATCATAGTACCCCAGTTCTTTTGAATAGTGAACGGTTCTGCGAATGTGTATAACTCCTGTATCAAAATCAATATCGCTCCATTCAAGCCCCAGTATTTCACCTCTGCGGAAACCGCCGAAAATCGCAAGGTAAAAGAACGCTTTATATTTAATCGGCGTGTCCGGTCTGTCAAGTATATCAAGAAACTTCTTAGCCTGCTCGATGGTGAACATTTTATGCTCTGTCTGCGGCATTTTGGGCAGCGCAGCATTTTTACAGGGATTCTCTTTTATAGCTTTGATATGCACAGCGTAATCAAATACACTTGACACAAAGGACACATAATTTTTTATAGTCTTTGGCGATAATAGCTTTTTCTCTGCCTGCTTTTCAAAAAGCCTGCTGCACGGTTCACCGAAAGCAGCGGCGATTTTTTCAGCATTTTCCCACCTTATGAGCTTACCGCTTGCGGCTGATTTGACCGTCTGAGCGCTTACACCTGACTGCTCTGCAAGTGCCTTTTGCGTTATGCTCTTATCCTTTAGCATAGCTTTCAAATCGCCGTTAAATGCAGCATTTGCAGTTTTTTCAACGTGCTGCTTGCCGAGCCATGATATAAAGCCGTCAATTTCTCTTGGCGTTATCCTGTCTATACGAAGATGTCCGAGCCGCTCATAAACTCTCGGCGTGTATGCTCTGCACCGCTCTATCCCTGATGGCTTTAAGGTGCGGTTTGCATAAGCTTCAAACCATGTTTCGCAGAAGTTTTCAAACTTTTCCGCATTGACAGTCTGCCCGCTCCTGCACTTTTCTTCAAACTCAAAAGCCGCTTTACTCAGAGCCTTTTCAATTTGCTTTTCTGTCATGTTCGGCTTTGGCGGTTTCCATGTCATAGACTGTGATTTCTGCTTTTTACCATCAGCCGAATATCCGCAAAATACACGTATTCGATAAGAACCGTTTGCACGTTTTTCAATCTGTGCCATTCGCTTAACTCCTTTCCTATATCGTTAATTCAAACGCTTTATAAGCAGGCTTTGAAATTAGCAGGCTTTCAATCCTCTAAATCTTCATCAAAGCTTTCACGAATTAATCTATCAAAAATAACAAGCAATGCAAATTGTGCATCAGACAACTTTAATCTTGCAAGTTCGTCGGTAGAAACCAGTTCACACCTATTTTCATAACAATATTCATCTATTTTTGCCATTAAATTGTTTGCTTCTTTAACGGATACATTTTCAGGCAAAAAGTCGAATTTTTCAACATCTTCATTAATATGCAGCTGCGGGCGACAATATTTATACACGCATGAAAGTGGTTGTATAAAATTGAAAAAATTTTCGCTTTCAAGCAAATAATTCAAAGCGTTAATAAATCTATATTCTTCAGTAATTTTGCTGCCAAAATTACGAGTACAACGCTGAGCATTACATTTTATTATTTCTTTTAGAGCTTTGGGAGTTAAACCCGTCAATTGGCAAACTTCATGTTCATTCATATCTTCTTCATCGATTTCGCCAATTAGGTAATCAAAAGAAACATGAAATGCGTCATGATATAGTTGCAATTGCTCAATTGTTGGAACACGACGTTCATTTTCAATATCGCTTACAGTTGCATACGATATACCTAACATATCTTGAATTTGTTTTGCGGACAATCCGTGTTTTTTACGCACTGCTTTGAAATGTTCGCCGTATCCTTTTTTGTATTTTATATTGCTTTGTGCCTTATTAGCCATTGTCTTCACTCCTATAAGCCGCTTTAATGCTAAACTACATATTTATAATTAGCATTATTTAAAACATTAGTGTTTGTGGTTGCTTTTCCCTAAGCACGTATGATATAATAAAACTATGCTAAATCAAACACATTAATTTAGCATATTCATTGTAACACAGTTGCAATGAAAAGTCAACCACCACAACAACTTTTTTTTGCAAAGAAGGAGGAAAAATTTTTATGCAAAGAGCAAATGCAGAAATTCGAGCAGCTTTAAAGGCAGCAAAAATCCCGGTCTGGCGTGTTGCCCTTGAAATGGGCGTACACGAAAATACAGTACTGCGCAAACTCAGGATTGAGCTTTCCGAAAATGAAAAATCTGAAATGCTGCATATTATCCAATCAATCAAAGAAAAAACCGCCTGAGCGATACCACCCGCTCAGACGGCAAGAACATAAGCCACAAACAAAATGTTCCTGCCGATATTATACCACACTTCCGGCAGAAACGCAACCGAAAGGAGAAAATATTGATAACTTCAAACAACGTCCCCCGAATGAGGACAATCAGGCAGACGGCAGAGGAAACCGGGCTGCACGAATACTTTATCAGGCAGCTTGTTAAGCAGGACAGAATAAGGTATGTAAAAGCAGGGCGCAAGGTGCTTATAAACCTTGATTTGCTCATTGAGTACCTTAACTCAGGCGAACAGGGGGCGGCAATATGACGGTATCGGAGAAGATATGCGCCGCCCTGAGAGAGGGCGAGGAAAACGCCGTAAGCCTTGCACAGATGTGCAAAATAAGCGGGCTTGACAACCGCAGCACAAGGCTTATTATTGAGGCTTTGAGGCGCAGCGGCATGGTTATTATATCAAGCAACAAAGGCTATTACCTGCCCGGCAGCCTTGCTGAAATCAGGCACTATATCAACAAGGAAAGCAAGCGGGCAAGAAGTATTTTTTACACTATCCGTTCGGCGAAAGCCCTTGAAAGAAAAATGCTTGACGAGCATAACCAGATAGCTTTTTCGGAAAGCGAGGGCGCATAATGGCAGAACGCAGAATGTTTGCAAAGTCGGTAATTGACAGTGATGTGTTTTTGGATATGCCTGCTACAACTCAGGTGCTGTATTTTCATCTTGCAATGCGGGCGGACGATGACGGCTTTGTAAGTAACCCCAAGCGTATCGAACGGATGGTCGGTTGCTCAGATGATGATTTGAATTTGCTTATTTTAAAGAAGTTTATCATACCCTTTGACAGCGGAATTGTCGTTATTAAGCACTGGAAAATACACAATTATATCCAGAAAGACCGCTACAAAGAAACCGCTTACAAAGAAGAAAAAGCCCTGCTTTCACTGGATGAAAACAACACTTACACGCTCGAAAATGATTCGTGTATACAAAATGGATACAGTCTGGATACACAGGTTAGGTTAGGTAAGGATAGGTTAGGTAAGAGTAAGGATAGGATAGAGTTAGAGGAAGACAGCGAGCCTGACGGCTCTGCGCCCACACCCTCTAAGCCTGCTACAATTCGTCATAAATACGGCGAATATAAACACGTACTCTTAACTGACGAACAGCACTCTAAGCTTGTAGAAGATTTCGGAGAAAGCAGAATAAAAGATTACATAAAGCGGGTAGACGAATACTGCGAACAGTACGGCAAGAGCTATAAAAATTACAGCCTTACAATACGCAACTGGTTAAACAAGGACGGTGTAAAAGATGATAGAAGAAATTATAGCCCAAGCGAGGACGATGTACCCAGAGGCAGCGGGGTCGTCATTTGACTTTAATTCACCTGAGTATCTGCAATGGCAATGCGATATATACAACGAGCTTCAGGGGCATTTAAACGAATCTGACGGTTACAACTGCGACATATGCAAAAACAAAGGGCAGATTGCAATTATTTCCGATGACACTGTAATTAACCGCCCTTGCAAATGCACGCCCATCAGGGACAGCCTTAAAATACTGCGGGAAAGCGGGCTTGCAAACTGCACGTTTGATAATTTCAACTGTGGTGAAAAATGGCAGGAGAAACTGCTTGAAACCGGCAGGAACTTTGTTGAAACCACCAGAGGCGAGTGGCTGTTTATCGGCGGTCAGAGCGGCAGCGGTAAAACCCATATCTGCACTGCCGTATTAAGGTCGCTGGTATTCAGATACCGGATAAAAGTGGAGCTTTTCAAATGGGCTGAGGATTCAAAGCGGTTAAAGCAGCTTGTCAACGACCCTGCATACACAGAGGCAATGAACGTTTACAAAACTCCGAAGGTCTTATATATTGACGATTTTTTCAAGATAAAGAGGGGCGAAAACGTAACGGCAGCTGATGTTAATCTTGCTTTTGAGCTGCTGGACTATCGGTATTGCAACAAGCTGTTGACGATTATTTCAAGCGAGCTGTCCCTCGATGAAATAGTAGACATTGATGAAGCTATAGGTGGCAGAATAACGCAGCGTTCTGGAAGATTTGAACTTTATATCAGCAAAGACAGAAAGAGAAACTACCGCCTGAAGCCTATCCGAAGCGAGAGCGAAGCAAGAGAAAACGGGGGACAGACCCTTTACTAATACCTGACAATACTTTACCGCCGTTAGCTTATATTTCTCGCGGACAGTCATAATGAGCTTGTAGCGGGCTTTAATGAGGGGATAAATAATGTCCCTCAAACTTTGTAGAAAACTACCGCCCTAATCAAAACTTACCTCAGCGGGGACAAACTATATTTTACAACGAAATTGGAGTGAACGTCAGTGAGCGTAACGAGGTTAAAAAATGACAAATGAACAGCTTGCGGAATTTATTCAACTGGGAGAGGCTAACGACTTAACGTCCGTTTTATGGGAGCGGGTAAAGCATTTGATGTTTAAAATCTGCGGGCAGTATTACGGGCGGTATTCGGAGCGGTTCGCAGCCTGCGGCGTGGAGCTGTCAGACCTGCGGCAAGAGTGCTACCCGGCGTTTCTGGTAGCCCTCAAAAGCTTTAAGCCTGCTGAGGGCAACTCTTTTGCAAGCTATCTTAAATACCCCATAAAGAACGCCTGCGCCCAGCTGCTGGGCATACGCAACAGGGACAGGCTGAATAAACAGCCCCTTGACAACTGCACGAGCCTTGATGTTCCGCTGAACTCTGAGGAAGACGCAGAGATTACCCTTGTGGCAGCCATCAGGGACGAAACAGCCGAGCAGGCTTTTGAAAACGCCCTTAACAGCATTCAGGACGAACAGACCAGAGAGGTATTAACCAAAGCTTTGAGCAGGCTTACAAAGCCGCTGCGGGACGTGATAATGCTTTATTACTTTGAGGGCATGACACAAGAGGCTATAGCCGAGCAAGCAGGCGTAAGCGGCGAATGTATCCGGCAACGAAAAAATCAGGCGTTAAGAAAGCTGCGAGCTATGCCGGACGTGCAGATACTCAGAGAGGAACAGCGCATTGAAAAGACTCTGCATTTCAGCTCCAGAGATAACAGCATAGCATATTATCAGGCGCAAAAAAGAATAGCCGAAATATTAAAGCGAGGCGACTATCTGAGTTACGGAAAAAAGCAGGCTATACTGCATGATTGCAGAATCCGGGCTTTTCTGAACGGCTGTGCTGAATACACAAGCGTTGACGGAGCGGAAGTATCCCCCTATGGGTGAGGGCAGGTCATTCTGACGCTGCCACGACCAAACGTCCCGGTAAGTAAACAGAAAGTCTGATTTGCTTAGATTTTTTGGAAACGGCGGAAAAGCAGCTGTGCAAGCCTCCTGAGCGGGCTTAATTTGCACAGGGTAAGATTATACGCCTGCGGTTAAAACGCCGTACAGCCCATTTGCGGCGGTCTGAGGGCATAAAAAAGAGCAAGCCTGCTTGACTTGCTCGTTTGGCTTATGTATCGGCTTGCTTTGACTTAGCCCGCCTTGCCCGCTCTGCTCTTTTTCCCATAATATAGCCGTAGTTAAACACACCACAGACAAAAAGATACGACTTTTCACCGCAACAGCTTTCAAGCTCACAAAGAACATGGCTGACGGGCTTTGACATAAACAAAGTCATTGGCAGTTCACCTGATATATGAGCTTCCTGACGTGCTTTCTGGGCTTCTATTGCGTTTGGATAATCTTCTGAACATGGGTCGATTCTAAACATTTTCAAAAATCCTTTCAAATAAAGTCTTGACAAACCGCCCTACAAGCGGTATTATATTCTTATAGGGCTGAATGTCCTTTTTGCGGGTCTTACACATTGCTTTTGTGGGTGCTTGTGTAAGGCTCTTTTCTTTTACGCAACTGTGAAACGCCTGCTTTCGGTCTGCTTTGTGTACTGGGCGTACAGGTCTGCGTGAGTGGCTTTAAAAGCCTTGCTGTCAAAGCGGCTTGAAATAACCGTCTTGTATCTCACCTTGTAAACGTCGACCTGCAGTTCGTCCACGTTTCTTAATAACATTTCCGCCTTGATTGCGTCCTCGATGGCGGTAATCTCTGCGGCGAGTTCCTCAGCCATTGCTTTGAGTTCCTTTAACTCCTTGATTTTTGCGGTCATGTCGATTGTACTCATTGTTTTTTCCTCCTGATTCTGATATTCAGTTCCCGGAGCGGCTTTGCGACTTTCTTTCGGGGTGTCCGTTCCTTTACTGTGATTATATTATAACACATGTACCAGTACATATCAATAGGTAAATTGCACAAGCTTGTACCAGTACATTTATGCATATTGTACACTTGTACCATTGCATTGGATATGCTATAATATATCTGAAAGGTGGTGTATACATGGCATTGACAGAAGCACGTAAAAAAGCAAACGAAAAGTACAATGCTAAAGCTTACGACCAAGTAAAGCTACTGGTTAAAAAGGGCGAACGGGAACGGTTAAAAGCCCATGCCAGCAAGCAGGGTGAGAGCCTTAACGGCTTTATCAACCGAGCCATTAAGGAAACAATAGACCGGGACAATGAAAAGGACGGCGAGAACCAATGACCGACAAAATAAAAAAAGTTTATGAGCTGAAAGAAAAGCTGGCAGGTTTACGCCCTCTGAATGACAGCGAGCTGAAACGGCTTAAAGAAGAATTTGCGGTAAACAACACCTACAATTCAAACGCCATAGAGGGCAGCTCCCTTACTTTGCGGGAAACAGCATTGATATTGAGCGAGGGCGTGACAATTGCCGAAAAGCCAATTAAAGAGCATTTAGAAGCTATCGGACACAAGGATGCTTTTGATTATATTTTAGAAATTGCAGACCGCAAGACCGAGCTTTCCGAGAAAGTAATAAAAGAGATACACTCTCTTGTGCTCATGGCAGACAGAGAAAACAGAGGTGTTTACAGGCGTGTACCCGTCATGATAGTAGGTTCGGAGTATACGCCGCCCCAGCCTTATCTTGTGCCAAAAGAAATGGAACAGCTTATTCTTGATTATAACGAGATGATAAAGACTTCCGATGTAATTTCGGCTGCGGCTTTGCTGCATTTGAAATTTGAATGCATTCACCCGTTTATAGACGGCAACGGAAGAACCGGCAGGCTGGTGTTAAATTTTGAACTGATGAAAAGCGGTCTGCTTCCGGTAAATATTAAATTTACCGACAGGGTAAAATATTACAACTGCTTTGATGATTACCGTTTAAGCGGTTCGGCGGATATGCTGGCAGATTTGATTGCCGGTTATGAGATATCGGAGCTTGAAAGATATATCGGCATTATTGAAGCTTATTGACAACGATAGCAGGCGTGTAAATAGTCATGCCTGCTATTGTTATGCTTAACATGCCCCTGATTCAAACGAGAATGGCGTTTAAATCGATTCTAAAGCTTTCTTAGTACAAGTATATACAAAGACACAAAAGCGATTACAGAGCGTTCTCGTGCGTCTGAGGGTATTTTGCCAAAAGGGGGGGCGAAAACTTTAGTAGTTTAAATTGTTAAAATATTTTTTACCCAATTATCGTTACTTGCATATTTTTTAGTGGCTGCGAACGTTAACTTTTGCTAACCTTTAACGATTTAAATGGCTAAAATGCCTGCTTCCCATTTAACGAAAAGTTATAAATTAGTTGCAGGTGGATGAAGCCGGAGCGCACCACCCCCCCATAAGCAATAGCAAGTACCGTCTGAGGGATTGGAACAGAGGTGCTGAGTTTTACGGCAGGTGTTTTTTTGAGGTTTTCGGAAAGTTTTAAAGAAGATAAAGATTATCGAATTTCTTGGGTGTTATTTGGGTGTTACAAGTCACAATAACACCCAAAATAAGACTAAACAATATTACAATCAAAATCGGCGAAGCCCTTTATTTACGGGCATTTGCAAGATATAATTAAACATGGCTAAACAAAATTTCTTGTGTTCAAGTCCCGTTTGCCGCACCAAGTCCTAGCGCGGACGGCGCAATATCGATCCGTTCGCTGTCGCTCACTTCGTTTTATATAGGCTATCGGTTGGTAACCGTCAAGGGAAGTGAGTTCGTAAACAATATAATCCGTTATCACTTTGTGGTAACGGATTTTTTGTTTTTAATATCGATCCGCTCGCTAATCGCTCGCTTCGTTTTGTATAGGCTATCGGTTCGTAACCGTCCAGGGTAGTTTGTCGAGGCATCGGTTTATAAACCAAAATAGTCTGGTCATATGCTTGCTTTGACTGCGGCAACAAACCTACCGTTTTATCAAACCAAGTGAGCGTAAGCGAACGGCTCGCGTATTGCGCCGTCCGCGCTTAGGACCCGTCAAGGGTAGTTTGTCTGAGCATCGGTTTTTGACAGGGTTGTACCTCACAAACTACGTAGCAAACCTATGCCCTAATTAAAACTTACCTAGCGTGGACAAACTCTGTTCACCCACAAAACCGGAGCGAACGCCAGTGAGCGTAACGATGTTAAAAAAAGCCCTCACAAACTCTGTAGCAAACTTCCGACCTAATCAAAACCTACCTCAGCGGGAACAAATCGATAGCTAAAACAAAATTGGAGCGAGCACCGCGAGCGTAACGAAGTTAAAAAGAAAGTTCTCTGAGCCATTGTTCAATATCGGCACCGTCGTTGGCGGTCAGTCCGTCGGCAATTACTGCCTCAGGGCACAGTTCGCTGAAAATGTGCAGACTGTTGTCGATGGAATCGCTGGAGCTGGTGCAGAACGGAATAATTGTTTTGCCGGAAAAATCGTAGGATTCAAGGAACGTCCCTATCATGGCAGGGGCTTCGTCCCACCATATTGCGTGTCCAAATTAATACAATCAACATCTTGTGGCTATCGTTTTTGGATTTGCAAAAGCACCACAAGATATGTACTTTTTCATTCTTCCCCGCGCACCCACATGGTATTGGGTATCGTTTTTCGACTTGCAATTCCAGACTGAGCAGCCGCGTTCTTTCCTATTAAAGGAAGCCTACCGTTTTTCGATTTGCTA